>JBOHLV010000199.1:0-4511 GCA_050729815.1 Allostellaceae bacterium | reverse complement strand
GCATTATTGACTGGCTCTGCAACGTACGCGCAAAAAATCATAACCTCGGTCTCGCTCCCCATCGATGTGGCTTTTCTGCTCCTGATTGAGCATTACTCCGTAAGCGATCGGCGTCGAACGACGGTTTCGGATCGATAGCAAAGTCATGCCGTTCGTCCGAGGCGTGTTTTAGTTCGGGATCTGGACCGTCTCCAGGGTGGTGTCAGAGACACTCGTTCCGAAACCCTGGAAAGCCATGGGACAAACGATGTGTCCCGCTTTCCCGCAAGCCGCTTAATTTTGCACGGTTTCGAACATTCCGCGCTTGGACTTTAAGTCTACGTCAAGCGAAGCGCTTTGAAAAGCAACTTAAGGTGGGCGTTATCGCGCGATGGCGTCGCCAGCGAAGATCGGATCGCCGACGTCCACCACACGTTGGTCTGATGACAGCCACGTATTCCAGCCAATTTGTGGAGAAAAATCATCATCTTCGCTCAACCGGCACGATGGCACATGATCGCGCTGCAGGATCAATTGAACGTCGAAATCGAGCGAGCGACCGATATAGAGGCGCACCAGTTTCGACAAGCGGGGCAGATCGCTGCCGGAAGGCATGAATCTTCGGAACGCCGGAAAGCTTAGCGGACCGATCGAGATGAGGAAGCAGCTTCGAACATCCCAAATGCGGTCCCCCAATGTCGCGGTTTCGCCCAACTGGCAATAGCTATCGTTTACGTTGTAAAGTCCTGGAAGCACTGAACATTCATCGGCGCCAAGTTGGAGCCATCTACCCCGAAACTGGTGAACCTTTACCGGAAGTTGAAAATACTCCTGCAACAATCCTTCAAGCCCGGCCACGGATCGCTGAGCATGAACGAACATCCCAGAATAGAACAAGAGCCAACGGTCCCGGACAGACCCGGCGCCGTACTCATCACCCAGCATGCCCACCATTGCCCATAACGACGTGGTGATGGGGTCCTCCGCGGGCCGATCGCTTCGTTCGTAGGCAATCGGCAGCCGATATTTGGCCCAAATTTCCGCGAAGAGGGTGATGAGACGATGGTTGAACAGATCAAGGAAGTCGCGCAGCGCCCCGCTCTCCGACCGCTTGGCGATCAGGCGCGAGGTATAATGCTGCGGAAGAACCCCAGAAGGACCGGTCAGCCCAAAGAACGACACGATCATCTCAACCAGATGGCGTTGTTGGGTCCCGTTCTCCTCGATATGGCGAATATCGGCGATCTCACTCGGCGGAAACCCGAGTGACACCTCCGCGCGAAACAAGGCCGGCTCCACCTTCCGCTGCGCCGTCGGGTCAGCACCCGGTTGAGCCAGCCCATCCCGCTGTTCGCGCCGTTGCCACCGGTCCAACAACCGAACCGCCTGAAAGAAGCTGAAAGCGTGCGGCCGGCGAAGAAGACGGTCGATCATAGCAGCGGCAGATCGCCCGCCCGGGGTGACCAGCGGCGCAGGATGCCGCTACGTCCTCTTACCGTGGCCGTTAATCGCGAAAACGCGTTGATTGAGCATTGATGGGCGAGAAACCGTTCCAATACCATTGCCAATAGAAAAATCCCACTGGTCGTGAACCGCTCGTCATCGAATTCAATCGTCACCTCATTACCCCCGCAGAAGGCGCCAAATTCGCGCGAGGGAGCCCGGGCGATCCCCCTTGCCGCCTTCACCGACAGCACACTGTCGATGATCGCTCGGGTCTCGGGCGAATCACGGAAGTCGTAGAGGCGCAACATCTCGCGCAGCGATGTCCTGCCCTCCTCTCCATCGATCAACGACAGCCGATTGAGCGACAGATGTGAAATCAATCGCCATCGACCGCCGCCACCGCCGGCCGGGCGGAGCGTCGAGGTCGGCGGTGTAACGCAAAAAACCGAGGCGATCCCCTGTTGCCCTTGCACCAATTCAAAACGCGGGCGCCCACCCCCGAATGGCAATTTTGACGGCAGATCGCGATTGAGACACCACGTGTCAACCGAAAGCGTGCGATCGTCATGGGATTGTCGTTCGAAATCCTCATCGACCAGCGTCAGAAAGACCTCGGTGCCGCCATCTGCGCGCTTCCCGGGGCGCCGCACCGCATGCCAATAGGCGGCGCGGGCTTGCTCGCCGTGCCGGGTCGAGTAAAAGGGCTCATGCACCGTCTGGCCGCCATCGGGCGCGGTGGCGATGACTCTTTCGATGCTGTAGATCTCCGTGGCGCCGGGACGTCGAACGTCCGGCACGATCCGATATTCAGTAGATTCCTCCGTCAATGGAAACGGTTCCGCTGGTTGCTGGAACAGATTGACGATCGGCGTGCAACCGAAAAGGAAGTTGTCGCCGCTAATACTGCGATCAAACCCGGGAACGGCGCGATTGAAATATATAAAGATATTGAGCTTTTGGCCCGACTCCACCAATAGCTTCGCCGACAGCCCGGTGATGTCAAAAAACATCAATTTCTCCGGGAATGCGAAATATTCCGTAAGGAGCCGATATCCCGGCAATGAACGCTGTGGCAACGGAAGCACGCCCTCGTCACGCGCAAAGCCGACCGGCTTTATGGCGTCCGCCGGCAGGAGGACCGGCGCATTATCCGTCGTGGTTTCGGCCAAAGCGATCGAAACGGTGTTGTTGAACAGCATCTCGTAAAGTGTAAATGCCGTTTGAGGTTGGCCGCGAATGAAGAACCTCAATCGGTCGATGCCAAGGCGGGTGAATGTCATGTCGGGCGAAATACAACTCAACGCCAGCTGTAACGTCGCCATTGCGCCCGGCGCCAATGGATTTGGCGGCGCCACCAACGGACGGCCGGTAACTCGGGCCGAATCGATCTGAATCGGCAACATTTCGACCGGGTAGCAGGTGCGGTAGCGGCACATCTCGCCCTGGACCAATTCGGTATCGAGTTCGATTCCGGCCGGTACCGTTTGCGGTTGCGAGAGGTCGGGATCGCAGCCGAACTGCACGATCGCCATAGACGGAATAGGCGCCAGATAATGCGGGTAAAGAACATTGAGCAAACCGTCCGTCAGCTCGGGAAAATCATCGTCGATCTTTTGCTTCAACCGCGCGGACAAAAACGCGAAGGCTTCGATCAATCGGCCAACATGCGGATCTTCGCTCGTCTCCGAACCAAGGCGGAGCCGACCGGCGATCTTCGGATGCGCTTCGGCAAAATCCGCGGCCGACCGCCGGATATAGGCAAGTTCGTCGTTGTAGTGGCGCAACAGATCGTCAGCCATGGTCATCTCCGATCACGGCAAAAGTCCTCGTCGCCGTGTTGACAACCGAATCAAAGATGATTGCCTCTGGCGCCGGATCCGCCTGGATTAGCGCGTTGATGCGAAAGCGAATGCTACGCGTCGCGTCATCGATGGTTACGAGAGACACACTCACTCCCATAAGCCTTGGTTCGAAGTTCCGTACGACCTCTTCAACGGTGCGGCGAAATTCCTCGCGACGCTCCGGCGATGCGATGTCATAGCCGGTGAAATCGGGAATCCCGTAATTGACCAGCGAAACCGAAAGCTCATCAAGCCAACTCGGCCACACAAGACAAGGCTGACGCGAATTGAGCAGATCCTCCATATCGCCGCGAACCGATTCGTGGAATTCCCGCAATTCTTCCGTGCGCGATTTGGTACGATCAACCACCGCTTCCGGATCCTCATCAAGGAGCCGCCTCAACAGCGATTGCCGAAAATCGTGATGCTCTTGCGTCTCCGCCATGAGCCACACTATTTCGAGGCTATGTTGAATTCGATATCGGCCAATTCCATGATGGGAATGTCTTCTTCTCCCACCAGGAAAGAGCGTTGGCCGACGCCCTGTATCGGCTCGCCCTCGCTCCCAATCCACTCGGTCGTGCGGCCCAGACGCGCACCGTCATCCATGGTGTTTCGCGTCGCATAGATTGCCGGAATGAAAACCTCGCCATCGGGTCCATCATGTACGGCCATTTGAATCCGTCGCCAGATCAAATCGCCGGGATTCTCGGGACGATGAAATTCCATCCGGGATATTTCATCGATTGCCACGACATAGAACTTACCGGTCGTGGTCAGGACCTCGAGATAGCCCGCCGTCAGGTCATCGAGATCACGAAAATCGTCGAAGGGGCGGCCATTGCAAGTACCGGTCGGATGGGGACGAAGGTCCTCCGCCCGTGCCGCAAGTTCGGCAGCCTTCTCGACGCTGCCCCGGCGTAGCGACACCGCGGCCTCAAGGCAAAGTTTCACATGATCGGACGGCGGCCGTAAAAATTCCGGCAGACGACCCTCAGTAAGGAATTGTTGCCGGGCTTGCTCCGCCCGGATCACCTGCCGCAATTGTACCACCGCAGGAGCGAGGTTGGCCTCTTGCTGCGCGATGATATCAAGCTGTTTATCGGCCCGTTCCAACTCGCCCTCGATACAGAGGAGTTGTGACAGGATGTACCGGGCACCGGAATCGTTCGGTCGTGACCGCACCTCGGCCGGTGCGGTCTCGACCGCGGCGCGCAGTTGGCCAACAGCCAATTGATCTTTCAC
>JBOHLV010000198.1:0-6827 GCA_050729815.1 Allostellaceae bacterium | reverse complement strand
TGACCGTCCGTCCCTGGAGGGCGGCGGCATGTTCGATAAGCGTCTTCTGCTCCGCCGTCACCCGCGTCTCAAGGCGTTGCGCGCGGGTGCGGCCGTGGGCCGATTTCGAGGCTACGTTTGCCATGGCGATACTCCTACCGCCAATGTACGGCCAATGCCCGGCCATTTCAAGAGCTGAATCCCCGCATGACTCTTTCCGGGAACGGTTTCGGCGGTCATGCCCCAGTCGTAAAAAACGCGCCGAACAGGCTATAAATTACCCCTTCTAATACGCGTTCTGAAACTTACCGGCCGGGAAAAGACCGTCAGCGCTACCGGTCTGGGCGACCGGGGGTAAGGTGCCGACAGGAGCACACGCCAAAAACGCCGTCCCCGAAGGAGCGCCAATGCTGCGAACTTGAAGGACGGCAACTCGAGAACGCGGCTGTTGAAAGCGGGGCTCGACATGCTCAGCCAGGACGGATTGAGTGGCCTGTCTATCGGCCGCGTGGCCGAGGCGGCGGGGCTCTCCAAGAGCGGACTGTTCGCTCACGTCCGATCGAAGGAGCAGTTGGAGATCGAATTGCTCGATGCCGGTACCGAGCTGGCCCGTCAGACAGTCGTTGCCCCGGCAATGCAAGCCGCTCCAGGTCTGACCCGATTGCGGGCGCTCATCGATCATTGGCTGGGCTGGAGCACGCGCGCCGGCCTCGGCGGCGGCTGCCCCGTGGCGGCGGCGCTCTTCGAACTGGACGACCGCCCGGGGCCTGTTCGCGATCATGTAGCGACGCTTGAACAGCATTGGCGCGGCCTGCTCGCCAGCCTGACAACGGAAGCGGTAGCACGGGGTGAGTTGCGCCAGAATCTTGATGTGGAGCAGTTTGTTTGGGAGCTGTGCGGCATCTATCTGAGCCATCATGCGGCGAGCCGCTTTCTCCGTGATCCCCTTGCAGAAGAGCGCGCCCGCAGGGCAGTCGACGCACTGATCGAGCATGGCGGAGGCCCGGCTGCGGAAAGAAGAAGGACACCATCGTGACAGACGGATCCCTGCAGCCCGGTGGCGGCGATGCGCGCCGCCTAGAGTCAGCGCAGCTCAGACGGCTGGAGATCGTCTCCGTGCTGGAGGCCACAACCCTCGTGGTGTTGATCTGCGTCGCCGTGCCCCTCAAGCATCTGGGCCATTACGACATTGCTGTGCGGATCATGGGGCCGGTCCATGGTCTCGCTTTCCTCGCTTATGTCTGGACGGTGTTGCAGACGGTGACCGGGGGCGGTTGGTCGGGTCGTGCGACCGCGCGCTTGTTCCTCACCGCCTTTATCCCCTTCGCGGGCTTCACCACACCGGCATTCCTGCGCCCGCGTCTGGAGGCGCTTGCCGCGGGATGACGCTATCCGACGCCTATCCCTGGCTGGAGGGGTTGCATGTTGCCTCCGCGCTCCTGTTCGTCGGTGGCCTGATCGCCGAGACCGCCTTCATGACGGCTCTCCCGACGGCAGTGGAGTTGACTCCGGACCAGCGCCGCGCGGTGTCGGCGGTCCGGGCCTGGGATCAACGGCTGACGACGCCGGCGATGCTGCTGGTCTGGGGATTGGGGCTGACGTTGGGGCTGACGCAAGGATGGTTCTCCGCGCACTGGTTGCAGGCCAAGCTCGTGTTCGTCGTGGCCCTGTCGGCGTTGCACGGCGTCCAGTCCGGCACCCTTCGGCGGTTGGCGGGGGGCGCCGGACGGGCGCGGACGCAAATCGCACCGACCCTTGTTATCGTGATTTCCGTCGTCTCCATCGCGGTGCTCGCGGTGGCGAAACCATTCTAGGCAAACCGAAGAACCGTGATTCCGGGAGGATCACATGGCCCCAATTCGCGATTGGCCCACGATGAGCCCCGCCGAGATCCTCTCGCCGCTCGTCGTGGCGGGTGTCTTCATTCTGCTCTGCTCGCTCATCCGCGAACCCGATCGCCAGCGATTCAGTGCGCTGATGATCTCGGGCGCGGGCGCGGCCTATCTCGGCGGGGGCCTCGGGGGGTGGGAAGTGCCGTTCTGTGTACTGATGACTGGAATCGCCTTCCTCGGGCTCAAGCGCTATTCGTTCATCGGCCTCGGATGAGTTTTGCACACCTGCTGGGACGTCGTGCATCACCTCTACGCCCATCCGATCCTGCCGTTCCTGCCGCTGTCCTCCGCCGGCTGCGCGATCTGCGATCTCGGGCTCGCGGCCTGGTACTTCGCCAGCGCGCCGTCAGTCTGGCAAAGTATTGGGTATAGGGTGGTGCAACGGAAGTGAGAAACGAACCAAACGGCAAATTGACATCAACGAAAATCGCTGCCGAAACTACGCCATTGCCATAGTTTTTCCCCTCACTCCCACTCGATCGTTCTGCGTTATCGCAACGCACTGAATTATCAGGGCAAATTTCTGCGCGCGACGAGAGACCGTCCCTGCGATCCGTCAGAAATTCACGCTCTTGAATTCGAAAGAGAATTTCGGCGATGCGCAATTTGCTCGGTGTCAGCGGCTATCGGTATCGATTCGTCGAATCTCGAAGTCTTCTGCGTGGGCAGCGACGCCAGCTTGGTCCAAGAAAAGACCGTCAGCGACGGCGCAGTGTGCAGCCTTCCGTCACGCCGATTGCGAGGCGGCTCGGCTCAGCGCGATCATCTCCAGCTGGACAGGCGAATTTCAGAACGTGAATCGAGAACGGTAGTCTTGCGGTGTAACGGCGAGCAAGCGTAGGAAGCTGCGGCGCATCGTTTCCTCCGAACCGAATCCGCAACGCTGCGCGATCCGCTTGACCGGCATGCGTGACTCCGACAGCAGACGCCGTGCCGCCTCCACCCTCAGCCGCTCGATCGCGCGTGCCGGCGTTTGCCCCGTTGCCTCCGCATAGCGGCGGCTGAAGCTGCGCTCGCTCATTCCCGCTCGATCGGCCAGGATTGAAAGCGAAAGATCGTCACCGAGATGACGGTTGATCCAATCATGGAGCGCGCCGAACCTGTCGTCGGCGGCTTGCAAGGCCAAAGCGGCACTGAACTGCGCCTGTCCGCCGGGACGTTTGAGGAAGACGACCATATGACGGGCTACGGCAAGCGCCATGGAGCGGCCGAGGTCCTCCTCCACAAGCGCAAGCGCGAGATCGATCCCCGCGGTCACGCCCGCCGAGGTCCATACCCGACCGTCGCGCACAAAGATCGGATCGGGCTCGACGCGCACAGCGGGAAAGCTTTGAGCCAGCCTGGCGCAATCTTTCCAGTGGGTCACCGCGCGACGTCCGTCCAATAAACCCGCGGCGGCAAGCAGGAATGCGCCGGTAAAAACAGACGCGATGCGACGCGCCTGCGTCGCCCGCTGCTGCAACCAATCGACCAGCGCCGGATTTGCAGCGGCCGCCTCCACTCCCTGCCCACCGGCGACGAGCAAAGTATCCAGCGCCGCGCTGTGTTGGCTGAGCGCACCCGCCGCCAGCGTCACCCCCGCCGAGGAGACGACGCCTTGGCCGCCTTGGGTCACGATATTGAGCCGGTAGGGCGGCGCGCCTTCGGCGTTGGCGACGATATCGTTGGCGGAGGCGAACACCTGAACCGGCCCCGTGACGTCGAGCAGTTGCACCGCCGGGAAGGTGAGTACCTCGATAGCCCGGATCTGGTTTGGCGAGGAACGAGGGGGTTTTGGCATTTCCGCCAAACCATGCCCGGCTATTTTTGCCTTGTCCACCGCTGACTTCGGACTTGGAGATGACCATGATCCCGCATGACACGCACCTGCATATCGGCTCCCTCTTGTTCGAGGGCACCGATCAGATCGACTTGACAGGACCGTTCGAGGTGCTGTCGCGCATCCCGAATTCGACCTATCGCATCTACGGCAATACCGCGGTGCCTGTTCGCGACATCAAAGGCTTGCGCCTTACGCCTGACGCGACGCTCGACGAAGCGCCGCCACTTGATGTCCTGCATGTGCCGGGCGGCTACGGCCAGGAGGCTTTGATGGACGACGCCGAAGTGCTGGGCTGGATCAGGCGTGCAGCATTTTCTCGGTGTGCACGGGCGCCCTGATCTGCGGCGCAGCGGGCCTGCTCAAGGGACGCCGCGCAACGACTCACTGGTCGGCGTTTCACCTGTTGCCGTTCTTCGGCGCGATTCCCGTTAACGAACGGGTGGTCGTCGACGGCGCTTGGATCTTTGCCGCGGGCGTCACAGCCGGCATCGACGGCGCCTTGCGCCTCGCCGCTGAGCTGCGCGGCGACGAGGTCGCACAAGCGATCCAGCTTCATATGGCCTACGCGCCGGAACCGCCCTTCGACAGCGGTACGCCCGAGACGGCGCCATCCCCGATCCTGGCACAGGCACGCCGGTCGGTGCGGACCATCACGGTGCAGCGCGAGCAAACGGCACGGCGCGCCGCTGCCAAACTCGGCATAGCCGTCCAGGCCGCGGGCGGAGAATGACCTCGCCGGCACCGGCTCGTTTGGCGAGAACCGAGGGAATCTTGACGCGCCCGCCAACGTGCCCATCGCTAAATTGATTGTCAACAAGGAGTGACCACATGACAACCTTTACCGTTCACACCATCGAATCCGCCCCTGAACGCTCGAAGCCGGCGCTGCAGCAACTGCAGTCCACTTTCGGCATCATCCCGAATATCGTCGGCGCGATAGCGACCTCGCCGGTTCTGATCAATAGCCTCGTCGGCCTGTTCGGCAATGTGCACGGCGGCAGCTTTAGCGAAGCGCAGATTCAGAGCATTCTGCTCACCGACGCGGTGACCAACGGCAGCTCATGGGCCGTGGCGTTCCATACGGCTTTAGCTCTCAAGGAAGGCATCAAGCCGGCGGATGTCCAGGCCATCCGTGAGGGTCGGTTGCCGAAGGACAGCAAATTCGCCACGCTATCGGGCTCCGCGAAGACGATGATCGAAAAGCGTGGACGTCTCGACGACGAGGAGATCAATCGATTCCTTGCGGCCGGGTTCGGCAAAGATCACCTCCTGGAAGTGATCGCCGCGGTCGCCGCGTCGACGATCACGAATTACACCGGCAGCATCACCAAGCCGCCTCTCGAAGCGCCGTTTCAGGAACACGCTTGGCAGGGTTGAGACATCCAATTGGAGGAAGGCAATACCCGCACCATGCAAGGAGAGACCCAATGGACGATGACATCAAAGTCCTTGAACGTATCTACGATCGCTTCAACGCGCGGGACATAGACGGCGTGCTGACCGCACTCACCGATGATGTCGCTTGGGCCAACGGTATGGATGGCGGCCACGTCCATGGCCGCGTGGCCGTGCGACAGTACTGGACCCGCCAGTGGGCCATGGTCAGTCCGCACGTCGAGCCTGTGGGCTTTCATCGAACTGCGGATGGCGCGATCATCGCAGAAGTCCGACAGACCGTCCGCGACCTCGAAGGCAAACCGCTCCAGGAGCAGACGCACGGGCTTAAAGACAAGACGGTCGGACACGTTTTCTATCTTCGAAAGGGCAAGGTGGCTCGCTTCGACATAAGGGGTGCTGACTAGTGGTGAAAATCTGACACTTGGTACCCAAGAAGGATGCGTCCGCGGCCCCATTGCGGTCGCTCGAGACTTGACGACACTCATCGCAAGCGGTCAGCTCGGATCGATTCATTAGCTGATGATGCGAGCCTTCTGCACATAGCCGAAGCCGCCCTTGACGGCCGCATCCAACGCTGTGACCGGTCCAAGATGGCGTCGGCGAAAACCATAAGCGCCTCGACCACATGGCGCGAAAGTCCGGCGCTTGATCGCGTCATTTCAAGAAGGCCGAGCCGGCAGCGGGGTTGTCAGGGTTCCCCAAAAACTTCGAAGTCACCGCATGGAGACCAGCTTCGAAGATCAACGTCGTTTGACACAATGATCAGTTTACACTAATCATAAGTCATGACTACTGATAGGACACAGTTGACCGCCCTTGGTGACCCGACCCGTCGCACAATCTTCGAGATGATCGCGGAGCGTCCGCGGTCAGTCGCAGAGGTCACCCGGCAGGTCCCGGTCTCGCAGTCGGCCGTCTCGCAGCATCTCAAAGTCCTGCGCGAGTCACGACTGGTTCGTTCCGAGCCGAAGGGTGCCAGCAACGTCTATCACATCGACCCGCACGGGCTTGGCCAGATGCGTGCCTGGCTCGACCGGTTCTGGAGCAAAACCCTGGCGGCCTACAAGGTGGCCGTCGAGCAACCGCCAGAGGAGTCACAATGAACACGCATGTATCACCCGCGCCCGTGAAGCAGTTCGTCGTGGTCGAGGCGCCGATCGAGCGCGCTTTCAAGGTCTTCACCGAAGACTTCGGGCGTTTCAAACCTCCCGAACACAACTTGCTCGCCGTCCCAATCGCCGAGACTGTGTTCGAGCCCCGCGTCGGCGGCCACATCTATGACCGCGGCACCGACGGCAGCGAGTGTCGTTGGGCACGCGTGCTGGCCTACGAGCCGCCCAACCGGGTGCTGTTGAGCTGGGACATTAGCCCACGTTGGCAGATCGAAAGTGATCCGGAAAGGACCAGCGAGTGGGAAGTGCGGTTCATCGCCGAAACGGCGCATCGGACACGTGTTGAACTCGAGCACCGGAAACTGGACCGCCATGGCGATGGCTGGGAAAGCGTGCGCGAGGGCATTGCCGGCGATCAGGGCTGGCCGCTTTACCTGCAGCGCTATGCCGACCTCTTCACCCGGCCGGCCTGACAGTATTCTTTGGGAGCCCGGAATGGGGTCGCGTCGCGAAGGTGGTGGAAATTGTTGATGGCGGTCATCTCCAGCGGGGATGTTATCGGCTCATGCGACCAACTCAAGAATTTGCTCGGCAGGAGTGGCATGCAGGGTCCTCCAGCCGTCG
>JBOHLV010000197.1:0-56757 GCA_050729815.1 Allostellaceae bacterium | reverse complement strand
CAGATTCTGGAAGCGGGCCGCCGGCTGGCGGGGCCAACGGAAGCTGCTCTTGAGGAAATGTGATGAGAATTTTCGCCAATGCCGCATCGGCCGGGCGCGTCGCCGCGGCGCTCGCCGGACATGAATTGATCCTGGTCGATCCCGGCGGCCAATGCCGCCTCGGCGAGCGGAAGATCGCGCCGACCGACATCAAGCCCGATATCGTGTGGTTGACCTTCGATGCGTTGTCGGCGCGGCAGTTCGATCTGTTCTTCGATGTCGCGCTCGCGGGCGGTGTCAAATGGGTCCACAGCCAACAGACGGGGCTCGATTCACCGCGCTATCGCGATGTCGTCAAGGCCGGGATCAAGCTCACCAACAGCCATGCCCAGGCGCCGGCGATCGCGGAATATGTCATGGCCAACGTGCTGGCCGAGACCTGGCCGGTGGCGGCTTCGCGCGCGGCCCAGGCGGCGAAGGAATGGCGGCGCATGTCGTTCCGCGAGCTGGGCGCACGTCACTGGCTGATCATCGGCCTCGGTGTCATCGGCGGCGAGATCGCTCAACGCGTCCGCGCCTTCGGCTGCCGCATCACCGGCCTCAACCGCAACGGCCGCGCCGATCCCCGCGCCGACGCCACCGGCACGCTCGCCGACCTGCCGCGGCTCCTGCCGCAATCCGATATCGTGGTGCTGGCCACGGCCCAGACCGAGGCGACAACCGACCTCGTCGACGACAAATTCATCGCGGCGATGAAAAAGGACAGCATCCTCGTCAATGTCGGGCGCGGCGGCCTCATCGTCGATGACGCGCTCCTCGCCGGCCTCGACCGGGGTGCGCCTTGCATCGCGATCCTCGACACCTTTCACGACGAACCGCTGCCGACGAGCCACCCCTATTGGACCCATCCGAAGGTTCGCCTCACCAGCCACACATCGAGCGCCGGCCACCGCACCCTTGCCCGCGCCGATAATTTCTTCCTCGAAAACCTGCGCCGGTTCGAGGCGGGCGAGGAATTGCTCAGCCCCGTCGGCGCCGATGCGTTTTAGCTACGGAGCCGCCTTCAGCAGGATCGCCGTGAGTTCCTCCGGCATGTCGTTCTGCACCATGTGCGTGCAGGGCAGCGAATGAACGGTCCAGCCGGGCTTGTTCTTCAGCTTGTCGTAAAATTGGGTGAAGGTCGTCGGCGCCGGGTCGTTGGCGTAGATATAGGTCTTGCGCCGAATGCGATCGATCCCGCCGGTCAGCTTTACGGGTTGAGTGAAGCAGGCGGTCGGTTGTGCGTCGGTCTTGCGCTCAAAGAAATCGAGGACCTCTTTCGAGGGCGGGCCGAAGGCATCGGGCGGCAAGGGCGGCGTCAGCCAATCCTCGGCGGCGGGAATCGCGGGGCGGTCGGGCCGCGGGGCCGCCTCCGGCACCAGACCGAACAGCGACTGCCCGTTCTCCGGCACGAAGGCGTCGAGATAGACGAGCGAGGCAATCCTGTCGGATACACGGTCGGCGGCACCGGTCACCACCATGCCGCCATAGGAATGGCCGACCAGCACGAAATCCGTCAGATCCTCATAATCGATGACACCGAGCACGTCCTGGATGTGTGTATCGAGATCGACCTCGCGGTTGGTCAGGTGCTTGCGCTCGCCGAGGCCGGTTAGGGTCGGGGTGTAGACCTCGTGTCCTGCCTTGCGCAGCCGCTGTGCGATCGGCCGCCACACCAGGCTGCCGGCCCAGGCGCCGTGAACCAGAACGAAATCCGCCATCTGTTTCCTCCCCTATTTCGGGTGACGATATACGCGCGATTGCATGTTGCGACAATAACCGCTTCAATCGCGACGGGACGGCAAAGGGAGATGCGGCGATGGGCATGCTGATCGACGGCAAATGGAATGAGAAGGCGACCGACACGCGCGGCAAGACCGGCGCGTTCGACCGCACCCAATCCACCTTTCGCCATAGGATTACGGCCGACGGCGCCTCCGGCTTCAAGGCCGAGGCCGGGCGCTATCACATCTTCCTCTCCTTCGGCTGTCCCTGGTGCCATCGGGTGATGCTGTTCTTGAAACTGAAGCAGCTCGACGGGGTGATTTCGACCTCCTACACCCATCACGCGCCGGGCGAAGGCGGCTGGGCCTTCGCCGCGCCCGACCCCTTGACCGGCGCGCGTTTCGCCTATGAGGTCTACGCGAAAGCCGAGCCCAACTTCACCGGCCGCTGCACCGTGCCGATCCTGTGGGACAAGAAGACGAACAAGATCGTCAACAACGAATCCTCCGAAATCATTCGGATACTGAACCGCGAATTCGGCGCCTTCACCGACGACCGCACGGATTACTATCCCGACGCGCTCGCGGCCGAGATCGATGCCGTCAATGAGCGCGTCTATCACAACATCAACAACGGCGCCTATCGCTGCGGTTTCGCCGTTGCGCAGGCGCCTTATGAGGACGCGGTGCGCGGCATGTTCGCGACCTTCGATTGGATCGAGGCGACCTTGTCGCGCCAGCCCTTTCTCCTCGGCGAACGCCAGACCGAGGCCGATTGGCGCCTCTTCCCGACGCTGGTGCGGTTCGATTGCGCCTATTATCCGCTGTTCAAATGCAATATCCGGCATGTCTATGAGATGCCGGCGACCTGGGCCTATACCAGAAAACTTCATGCCGTGCCGGGCATCGCCGAAACCGTCGATGCCCAGAAATACAAGGAGAATTATTACGCGCTCCGCGCCGTCAACCCATCGGGCGTGGTGCCCCTCGGTCCACACATTTCCTTTGCGTGAGGAACGGTCATGGGCCTCCTCGTCGACGGCAAATGGGTCGATCGCTGGTACGATACCAGCAAGTCCGGCGGCGCGTTCGAGCGCGGCGCGACGCAATTCCGCCGCTTCGTGACGGCGGATGGCAGCTCCGACTTCAAATCCGCGGCCGGGCGTTATCATCTCGTTCTCGCCATGGCCTGTCCCTGGTGCCATCGCGTCCTTCTGATGCGTGCCTTGAAGCGGCTCGAGGCCTCGGTCTCGGTCAGCTTCGTCGAGCCCTTGATGCTCGAGGAAGGCTGGGTGTTCGCCGCGCCCGATCCCCTGACTGGCGCGCGCCACGCCTATGACATCTATATGAAGGCCGATCCCCGCTATTCCGGCCGCGTCACCGTGCCGATCCTGTGGGACAGGGAGCGGCAGACCATCGTCAGCAACGAATCCGCCGACATCATCCGCATGCTCAACCGCGAATTCGCAGCCTTCACCGATGACCGCACCGATTACTACCCCGATGCGCTGGCGGCCAAGATCGACACCATCAACGCCCGCGTCTATGACACCGTCAATAACGGCGTCTACAAGGCCGGATTCGCAACGAAACAGGCGCCTTACGAGGCGGCGGCGCGCGAGCTGTTCCAATCGCTCGACTGGCTCGAAGGGATCCTCGCGAAGCAGCGTTTCCTTCTGGGCGATCACCTCACCGAGGCGGATATCCGCCTATTCCCGACCCTTGCCCGCTTCGACGCCGTCTATTACAGCCATTTCAAATGCAATCTGCGCCATGTCTATGAACATCCGGCGCTGTGGCGCTATACCCGCGACATCTACGCCCTGCCCGGCGTCCCCGCGACCGTCGATCTTCTGTCCTTCAAGACGCATTATTACGGCAGCCACCGCACCATCAACCCATCAGGCGTCATCCCGGCGGGCCCGCGAATCGATTTCGGCTAACCCGCTTCCTTGCGGCCGCTGCGCCGCCCCTTGCGCTCTTCCAGCAACGAGAGCATGCGCTCGATCCGCGCCGGCTGTAGGGTGCGAATGCGTTCGGCGAGGAGGTTCGCCAGTTCCGTCGCGCGCGGGCTGAGGCCCGACGTGTCTACCGTGACGCGCGGATGCGACAACCGGGCGAGGCGCGCCAGCTCATCGGCCTCGTCCCAGATGATGTTGAGATGGGCGCAGATCGCCACCACCAGCGCATGGGTCGGCCGGCCGCGGCGGCCATGCTCCAGGGCGGAGAGATAGGCCGGCGAGACGCCGAGCGCCTCGGCCATCGCCTTCAGCGGCAAGCCCCTTGCCTCGCGCAGCGCGCGCAGCCGCGCGCCGAACGGGGTCATCGGGCCCGCCGCAACAGGAGATAGAGCGCGCCGCCACCACCATCGCGCGGCTGGGCTGGTGCCGCCGCCAGCACCCGGTCGCGCAAGCCGGGCTCGTCGAGCCAGCGCGGCACCGCGGCCTTGAGCACGCCGGTGCCGTCGCGGCTGCCCTTGCCGGTGACGATCAGCACCACCCGCTTGCCCGCGCCGTGGCTTTGCGCAACGAAGCCGGCGAGCGCGCGATGCGCCTCCGCCTGGGTCAGGCCGTGAAGGTCGAGCCGTGCCTCGATTGGCAACTGCCCGCGTTTCAGCCGCAGCGCGCTGCGTCGGTCGAGGCCGGGGGTGGGGGCATGAAGAGGTTGATTTTCGATCTTGCAGGTAAGAGTCAGTATCGGCGATCTAATGTCATCACCCGCATGTCGAGGAGACGAAGGTTTTCTTGATTCTGAAATGATTTCCAAGACATCGGTCTTTTGGTCAAGAATGTTTTTCTTCTCTTCCCGCGGCGCGACATCCCGCATCGCCTCGTGCCAGAGGGCGCGCTCCGCGGGATCAATCTTCCGCCGGCGCATCGACGATCACGATATGAAGCCGCCGCGGGCCGTGCGCGCCGAGTTCGATCTTGAGCTCGATATCGGCAGTCCGCGACGGGCCGGTGATGAAATTGACGGTGCGCGGCATGGTGAAATGGCCGTCCTCGAGGGTCTTGAGCGCCCTGAGCCGCACCCAGCCCTCTTCATAGCTCGGCACGATCTGCTCCGCGCGCAGCACCACGATATGGTGATCGGGGAGGAAATTGTTCCGGGTCGGGCTTGCCGGGCCGGAGAGCAGCATCAGCGTCCCGGTCTCGGCGATACCGGCGAACGAGGCGGTGACGCCGACGAGATCGTCCGCACCGGCGATGCCGCGGCGCAGGGTCAGCGTCGGGCGCGCTTCCCACGGCACCTTTTCGAGGGCCGAATCGGGGGTGACGACGAGGCGTGAGGGCAGATTGTGCGCGGCAAGGTAGTCGGCGACCGCGCCCGGCACATCGCGGAGCGAGGCAACATGCACGACTGTGGCGGCGGCTTCCTCGGCCATGCTTACGAACAACACGACCTGGCCGTCATGATCGAGCGCGGTGGCGCGCGCCGGAACCGTGTTGGCGCGATGCTCGGCAAGGCGGTCCGCGACCGGATCGACCTCGCTATCGGCGGCCGGATCGTGCCGCCGCGCGCGGCGCAGATTGCCCAGAATCGTTTCCCGTGAATCGGCCATTACGCCAGGTGCTTTCCTTGCCGCTCGCGCCACAGGGCGAGGAACGTCTTGCCTTCCGGCGCCGGCATGTCGCGGCTTTTGGTCCAGCCTTGCGCCAGCGGCAGCGCGCGGAACCGGCCGCGTGAGCGCCCCATGAGGCCGAGCAGATTGGCCGCGATATCGGTCGCGATATGATAGAGCGTCGGCCGCCGCACGAGGAACGCCCAGAATTTGAGGCCGGCGCGATACCGGGTCGGCTGAAGGTGCCGCTCGAACTCGCGCTCGCGCCAATGGCGCATCATCTTCGGCAGCGGGATTTTCATCGGGCAGACCGCCTCGCAGCGCCCGCAGAAGGTCGAGGCGTTGGGAAGATTGCCGGCCTCCTTGAGGCCGATGAGCTGCGGCGTCAGCACCGACCCCATCGGCCCGCCATAGACCCAGCCATAGGCATGGCCGCCGATCGAGCCATAGACCGGGCAATGGTTGAAGCAGGCACCGCAGCGGATGCAGCGCAGCATGTCCTGGAACTCGGTGCCGAGCATCGCGCTGCGGCCATTGTCGAGCAGCACGACATGGTATTGCGCGGGGCCGTCGGTATCCTCGGCCCGGCGTGGCCCCGACGATACCGTCGTATAGGTCGAGAATTCCTGTCCGCTCGCCGAGCGCGCCAGAAGGCGCAGCAGGGTCGAAAGGTCCTCGAGCGTCGGCACGATCTTCTCGATACTCGCCAGTACGATATGAACGCGGGTCAAATTCTGGGTCAGGTCGCCATTGCCCTCATTCGTCACGATGACCGAGGAGCCGGTCTCCGCAACGAGGAAATTGGCGCCGGTGATGCCGACATCGGCGGCGAGGAATTTCGGCCTGAGGAGCGCGCGTGCCTCATCGCAGAGTTGGCGCGGCTCCGACAAGGGCCGTGCCGGATCGAGGTCCTGATGCGCCGCGCGAAAGGTCTCCGCCACCTGCCCCTTCACCAGATGGATCGCCGGGGCGATGATATGGCTCGGTGTCTCATGGCGAAGCTGGATGATGTATTCGCCGAGATCGGTCTCGATCGGCGCGATGCCGTTCTTTTCGAGATGGTCGTTGAGGCTGATCTCCTCGGCGATCATCGATTTGCCCTTGGTGACCGTCCTGGCGCCGGCGGCGCGGCAGATTTCGAGCACCATGGCGCGCGCCTCGGCGGCATCGGCGGCCCAATGCACCTCGCCGCCGAGCCGGGTCACGTTCGCCTCGAAGATCTCGAGATAGCGGTCGAGATGGGCCAGCACGTGGTCCTTGATGGCGCGGCCTTCCTCGCGCAATTGCTCAAATTCGGGGAGGCGCGCCACCGCACGGGTGCGCTGAGCGACGAAATCGCCCTTAACGAAGCTGAGCGCCGTCTGAAGGTTGGGGTTGGCGAGGCCGCGGCGGGCATTCGCCTTGAAATCGTGGCTCAACGCCTCCATCACCGCGCCTCCATCACCGCGCCTCTGGCCCGGCACCGATCGGCGGCAGGTCCGCCGTCATGTCGGCCAGCACCTCGGCGACATGGCGCACGCGCAGGCGCCGGCCGATGCGGCTCGCCTTCCCGGCCATGTTGAGGAGACAGCCGAGATCGCCCGCCAGCAGCGTGTCGGCGCCGGTGGCCGCGGCATCGACGATCTTGTCGCCAGCCATGCGGTCCGAAATGTCGGGATATTTGATGCAGAAGGTGCCGCCGAAGCCACAGCATACCTCGCTGCCAGGCAGCTCCTTGAGACTGAGGCCCGCGACCGATTCGAGGAGCCGGCGCGGCTGCGCCTTGATGCCGAGCTCGCGCAGACCGGAGCAGGCGTCGTGATAGGTGGCGACGCCGTCATAGCGTGCCGCCACCCGTTCCACTCCGCAAATGTCGGCGAGGAACGACACCAGCTCATGAACCCGCGCGGCAAATCGCTCGATCTCGGGCAGCAGCGCCGGCTCGTCGGCGAACAGCTCGAGATAATGCACCTTCAGCATGCCGGCGCACGAACCGGAGGGCGCGACGATGTAATCGAAGCCGCCGAACGCCGCCATCACCTGACGCGCGATCGCCTTGGTATCGGCCCGATCGCCGGAATTATAGGCGGGCTGGCCGCAACAGGTCTGCTGCAGCGGCACCTCCACCCGGCAGCCCGCTGCTTCGAGAAGCTTCACCGCGGCAAAGCCGATTGACGGCCGGTAGAGATCGACGAGACAAGTCACAAACAGGCCGACGCGCGGTCGCGGCGCGCCGGCCGGGAAATCGGACATCATGGACACCTTTCACCCTCGCGCCAGAGGCAAGAATGGTGGCGCGGCGGCGAGAAAGCAATCGTGACGACGGGCGGCGCCCGGCCGGCATATGCCCTGCCGGGAGCCGCGACGACCGATCTGCGACTTAGCCGCCCGATGGTGGCGGCGGCGGTGCGCCAGGCGGTGGCGGCGGATAGCCTCCGCTCGAGGGCGGCGGCGGATAGCCGGCACCCGGCGGCGGGCCATAGCCCGTGATGCGGTCGCCATGACCCTGCATACATTGCGCATAGACGATGTTGTAGCGCTGCTGGATCGACATCTGCTGCCACTGGTCCTGATTTACGCCGTAAAGAGTACCAGCGCCGGCGCCGGCCGCGGCACCGATCGCCGCGCCATGGCCGCCGCCGATCGCGGCACCCAAGGCGGTGCCGAGAATAGTCGTGAACAGGGCGGTGCCGACCTGCTGGTTGTTGGCCGCCGCGACCTGGCCTTGCACAGCGTTGGCCGCGACGTTGCGGCAATAGCCATCATCCTGCTGGAAAGCCGGATAGGGCCTGTGCGCGCCCGGCATCGCCGCCACGGTCGGCCCCAGCGGGGTCGTGGCGCAGCCGCCAAGCGCGACGGCCGTGCCGAGGGCCAGCGTCGCCATCATCTTTCGTTTCACCGCAATACCTCCATGTCGCTATCGCGCGGCGCGGCGCCGATCATCGGGATTGTGCCGCCACCGGGCGCCAGGGACCGTTGCATTGTTGCACATAGGGATAGTAGCCCGCCGGGTCGTAACAATAATACGAGGTCGCGGCCGGCGCCGCGCTCATAACCTTAAAACAAGGCCAGATGATGGCGATCCGCAACCGCGGGTTCGCCACCATGGGGCATCGTCAGCGTGGCGCCACCGGAGTCCACGGCACCGGGCAAGTATGAACGTAGGGGTAATAGGCACCCGCGGCCGAGCACCAATACCAATAACCCGGGGCGTAGGCCGGCGCCGGCGCCGGATTATAGTAATAGTCGGAGACATAGCCCGGATAGGGATAGATCGCCGCCGGATAGAAGTACCAGAGGCCGCCAACCGCCCACCACCAGCCGTACCGACCGTTATGCCAGGAATGATGCCAGTGGCCGCCGCGCCACATCTCGCGATCGCGCCCCGAGAATTGCGAGAATCGGCGATGCGCGGCAAAATGATGAAAGCCGCGCCCGCGCGCCGCAAACCCGCGATGAGGCGCGCCGTGGAAGGCATGTCCGTGCCCGGCAAATCCGCGATGAGGCGCGCCGCGGAAGGCATGTCCCCGCATGCCGTGCCCCACGCCCGGCGCCCGGCCATGAGCTCTCGGCGCATGGCCGCCGCGATGCACCGCGTGGCCACCGCCGCCATGATGGTCGTGATGGTCCTGCGCCTGCGCCGACATGGCGCCGGCGGCCGCCAGCGCCAGCGTCAAGGACAGCGCAAAACCCAATCTTGTGATTGTCGTCATTCGTTGCTCCTCGCTCGGGGGCCGGTCCGCGGCGAGGTCGAGCCGGCCGCCTTCGGGCCCCCATACTGCCATCCATTCTTCGGCAAAATCCAGCCCGTCATCCCCGGGCGCCTGGAAGGAAAATGCCGCCAGCCGCGATTCGGCCGACCTTCGCCGGCAAGAAGGGCAAAAGGCCAGGCGGAAACCGCGCCGCGCAACGCCTGGATCGCCTGCTTCGGCCGATCGCACAGCGCTTTTGCCCGTTCGATCCGCCGCGGCATCTCCTCGTGCGCCAGATGCCGGGCCGGCGGGCATGATGGTCTAGAGGGAAATGGCAGCTAATTTTCTCAATGTGGGGCCATTCCCTTCGACGGAGTGAAGCACCATCTTGATGAAATTGGAATTTTCCCCCCGGAACCACCCGCCCCATGGAATTGCGAAACATCGCCATCATCGCCCATGTCGATCACGGCAAGACGACACTCGTCGATCAATTGCTGCGCCAGAGCGGCACCTTCCGCGCCAACCAGCAGGTCATGGAGCGCGCGCTCGATTCCAACGATCTGGAACGTGAGCGCGGCATCACCATCCTGGCCAAATGCACCTCGGTCGAATGGCACGGTACGCGCATCAACATCGTCGACACGCCGGGTCATGCCGATTTCGGCGGCGAGGTGGAGCGCATCCTTTCCATGGTCGATGGCGTCCTCGTTCTCGTCGATGCCGCCGAGGGGCCGATGCCGCAGACGAAGTTCGTCACGGCCAAGGCGCTGAGACAAGGCCTCAAGCCAATCGTGGTGATCAATAAAATTGACCGCGGCGACGCCCGCGCGCATGAGGTGCACAACGCCGTCTTCGATCTTTTCGCCGCGCTCGACGCCACGGACGAACAACTCGATTTCCCGACCCTCTATGCCTCCGGCCGCAATGGCTGGGCGGTCACCGACCTCGAGCAGGATGAGCGCCGCGATCTGGGGCCGCTGTTCGCGCTGATCCTCAGCCATGTCGCGCCACCCAGCGCCGACCGCGACCGGCCGTTCGCGATGCTGGCGACCACTCTCGAATACGATCCCTATCTGGGGCGCGTCCTCACCGGGCGGATCGAAAGCGGCACCGCGCGGCTCAATATGCCGGTGAAATCGCGGAGTCCCGACGGCACGTTGATCGAGGAGGCGCGGCTCTCGAAGCTGCTCGCCTTCCGCGGGCTCGAACGCCGGCCGATCGAGGAAGCCGAAGCCGGCGACATCATCGCCATCGCCGGGCTTACCACCACCACCGTTGCCGATACCATCGGCGCGCTTGATCTCGTCGAGCCGCTTCAGGCGATTCCGGTCGATCCGCCGACCCTCGCCATGACCTTTTCGGTGAATGATTCGCCGCTGGCCGGACGCGAAGGGACGAAAGTCACCTCGCGCATGATCGTCGAGCGCCTGCGCCGCGAGGCCGAGGGCAATGTCGCGATCCGGATCACCGAATCGGCCGAGAGGGACGCGGTCGAGGTCGCGGGCCGCGGCGAATTGCAATTGGGCGTCCTCATCGAGACCATGCGGCGCGAAGGCTATGAGCTTTCGATCTCGCGCCCGCGCGTCCTCTTCAAGGCCGATCCCGCCACCGGCCAGCGGCTTGAGCCGATCGAGGAAGTGCAGATCGACCTCGATGAGGAGCACGCCGGCATCGTCGTCGAAAAATTATCGCTTCGTAAAGCCGAGATGCAGGACATGCGGCCCTCGGGCGGCGGCAAGATGCGCCTCGTCTTCCTGGCGCCGACACGCGGCCTCATCGGCTATCAGGGCGAGCTTCTGACCGACACCCGCGGCACCGCGGTGATGAGCCGGCTGTTTCACGCCTACGCGCCGTGGAAGGGGCCGATCGAGGGACGGCGCAACGGCGTCCTCATTTCGACCTCGGCGGGCGACGCCGTCGCTTATGCCTTATGGAATTTGGAAGAGCGCGGGCCGATGTTCATCACCCCCGGCACGCCCGTCTATCAGGGCATGGTCATCGGCGCCCATACCCGCGGCAACGATCTCGCCGTCAACCCGGTGAAGGGCAAGCAGCTCACCAACATCCGCACCACCTCGAAGGACGAGGCGGTGCGATTGACGCCGCCGATCACCATGAGCCTCGAACAGGCGATCGCCTATATCGACGATGACGAATTGGTCGAGGTGACACCAAAATCGATCAGGTTGCGCAAGCGCCTCCTCGACCCCAACCAGCGCAAGCGGGCGAGCCGCGCCACCGAAGCCCAGGCCGCAGGGGCGTAAGGGATCGACGCCGATAACTCTAGACACGAGCCATTTGAGCCATTTCGTAACGCCTGTTCGCTTCAACATCGAAAAGCGTCTGCTCGCGCGTCCGATAGTCTCCCGCAAATGGGGTGTAAATCGATTTCAGCGGCAACTTCATTGACACGCCAGCACGCCACTCTCGATATTCGAATTGAGAAAAGCCCGATATGTCACAAAGGTTGGCGTCAGGCGGCGGTGAATTTCCCAGCGCCAACACGAAACCAAAGGGCGGATGGGCAATTTCAGACAGGATGTGCAAGGTAGAGTTACCAGTTCCCAGTCCACGAACAATTCCCATAGCACCCATGGCTCTGCCGCGTCCTGAAAATGTGTAGAACGCGTAGACTCTTACATGTGGAGGAAGAATCCTGGTTTCCGTGTTGAGCACAAATCTAACCAAATCCGGTTGAGCCTTGTGAAACTCTGGTCCGTTGACGCTGAAAAACATGCAAACGATCTGTTTCAACACGCGGAGGGGATGTAGGTTATAGGGAAGCGCGAAAGATGCCTGACCCCGCGAAGCAATCAGGAAGCTCATCGCCTGGCGAGCCCATTTGACGTACGCGTCCGCGTACCAGGCCCCGGTGTTGCTGTTGCACGGAATGCACAGTGTGTGAGCGCCGGCCCCTCGTTGCCGATATTCACCCCGCGTGTTGTCGAGATCTCCGGCTCGGAGAAATTCCTCGAACCTTGTAAGCAGGATACGCTGGTCGTTGAACGCAGCCTCAGGGGGCACATGCTCAAACGACAATTTGCCATATATGCCGCAAAGGCGGCACGTTCCAAGAGCTGGTTTGGCCATACGCTGATATGGGGTGAGATGCCATTACGTCGCAATGGGCTGAACCAAACTCGCTGCACCGCGCTGCAGGTGTCGTAACAGGGCGGGCGGGGGCAACACTGACTCTCCCTACCTTGCCGATAAACGTGGCACCACCCCGGCGAAAGCCGGGGCCCGTTTGTCCGCCGCGACGCTCTCGACAGGGATGGATACCGGCTTTCGCCGGCATAGTGCCTTGAGGAGATTACGCCGCGCCACCGAAGCCCAGGCGGCGGGGGCGTAGCATCAGGGGCCGGATCGCGACAACACATCCCGATGCGTGTCCCGCACCGGGCGGGATATTACTTAGACTTGTTTGACGTCGATCCCGACCTCCGGTCGCGCGCTTTTACGAGGAGGTTCTTCACCTCTTCCGCATCGACCCCGTCGCTCGCCATCAATGCCTTGGTCATCGGGTCGCTCAACATCTCTTCAAGCGCCGGCTCACATCCCGTGATGCCCATTTTCGCCATCCCTCGCTTGTCATTATTTATAGTCATAATGGGTAATACGGTTCGGATTGCGCCGATCATCCCTCAAAGGGGCAAAAACTCGACGAATCTCCTGAACCTGTGACCTCGACGACACACTTGTCGCGAGGGGGCGCTGACGGACGCCCCTGAACATGCTTCAATCGTGCGATGGCTCGCCCTCGAAAGAAGCCGCCGCGACGGCGCCCGCCGCGCACCCGGACCAGTGCCACCTCGATGGGCGGGCCGGGCAGCATGCGCTTCATTTCCGATGGCGACCGCGGCGGCTGGGCCGATGTCTACCACCGCCTCTTCACCATGACCTGGCCGAGTTTTTTTGGCGTCGTGGTCGGGGTCTATCTCGTCTTCAATGCGATCTTCGCCGGGATTTACCTCACCGATCCCGGCGGTATCACCCATGCCCGGCCGGGTGATTTCGCCGACACGTTCTTCTTCAGCATCCAGACCATGGCGACGGTCGGCTTCGGCGACATGCATCCCACCGATTTGTTCACCAACGGCGTCGTCAGCGCCGAAGTGCTGCTCGGTATCGTCATCATCGCTCTCGCCACCGCCTCGATCTTCGCCCGCTTCTCGCGTCCGACGGCGCGGATCATGTTCAGCGAGGTCGCGGTGATCGCGCCGTTCGACGGCGTGCCGACGCTGATGTTCCGCGCCGCCAACCGCCGCCGCAACCAAATCCTGGAGGCCCAGGTCTCGGTCGCCGTGCTACGCGACGAGATCACCGGCGAGGGCGGCGAGATCCGGCGCTTTCACGATCTCGCGCTGGCGCGTGGCCGCTCGCCGATCTTCGCCTTGAGCTGGACGGTGATGCACCCGATCACGCGATCGAGTCCGCTCTATGGCGCGATGGCGGAAACCATGGCGGCGCAGGATGCCCGGATCATCGTCACCATGACCGGAATCGACGAGACGTTTTCCGCGGCCATCCATGCCCGGCACATCTACCCGCCGGACCGGATTCTGTGGAACCGGCAATTCGTCGACATTTTGAGCGACGACCCCGACGGCGTGCCGATGCTCGACTACCGCCGCTTTCACGATACCCTGCCGGCCGGCTGATGCCGGCGGCAATACCGCATCCCACCTATTCGAGGTCCGGGCTCGCGACCTTGCGCCGCCACAGCGACAGCGCGTCTTTCAGCGATCGGGCCAAATCGCGCCGCTCGGCCGGGCCCAGAAAGGCGCCGACCGGCACTTCGCGGCCATGCGAGGCGAGATAGAGCCGGTTCGAATCAGGATCGCGCTCCTCAAGGACGACGCGCAGCCAGAACGGCTGAAAGCGCCAACGCTTGCGCTCGCCATAGACATTGACGCGCTCCAGCGTCAGCGCGTCCTCGGTCAGGCGTAGATGCTCGCGCTGGCGCGCGCTGCGATAGTTGAGGCGGAAGGCGAGATAGACGAACCCGACATCGAGGCCGCAGAACGGCGTCACCGGCCAGGCACCGTGCAGGATGAAAAGCAGGCTGATGACAAAGCTCGACAGCCCGAGGACCAGCATGATGATGGCGAAGCCACGCGGTGGCAGGCTGCGATGCGGCCGCAATTCCGCATGGTAGAATTCCTGGGCTTCCACTTGCCGCCTCGCCGCCCGAGATGCCCCAACCTTCTAAAGATAGGCGTCCGCACCGGCCGCGTAAACCGGTCGTGACGCCGGTTTCGATCGGCGCTTGCCCGACACGAACGCCCGGCGCATCTTCGATCATCGCGGCCGCAAACGCCGCCGACCCGGGGGGATGCTGATGACCACATTGCCGGCTTCGTCCTGGCGACATCGCCGATGAGCCCGGCCAAAATCGCGGAATTCTTCCGCCGTCTCGCCTCGGCGAATCCGGCGCCGACCACGGAGTTGCGTTACGAGGACCCCTTCACCCTCCTGGTCGCGGTGGTGCTATCGGCGCAGGCGACCGATGCCGGCGTCAACAAGGCGACCCCGGCCCTGTTCAAGGTCGCCGGCACCCCGCAAAAGATGGCGGCGCTTGGCGAGGCGCGGCTCAAGGACATGATCAAGACGATCGGCCTCTATCCCACCAAGGCGAAGAACGTCATCGCGCTGAGCCGGATCCTGGTCGAGCGCCACGACGGGAAGGTGCCGGCGACGCGCGAGGAACTGGAAGCGCTGCCCGGGGTCGGACGCAAGACCGCGAACGTGGTGCTGAACATCGCCTATGGCGAGCCGACCATTGCCGTCGACACCCATATCTTCCGCGTCGCCAACCGCACCGGCCTCGCCCCCGGCAAGACCCCGCTCGCCGTCGAATTGAAGCTCGGCAAGGCGGTGCCGAAAGAATATCGTCGCCATGCCCACCATTGGCTCATCCTGCACGGGCGCTATGTCTGCCTTGCGCGCAAGCCGCGCTGTCCCCAATGCCCGGTGCGCGATCTGTGCGCCTATCCCGACAAGACCCCGGCGCCTTGAGCCGCGCCCTCTACGGCAGATTGGCCGCCATCCGGCCGCGCAGCACCTCGCGGCCGTTGCGACAGCGCTGGTTGCTTCCCGCCGGGTCACGGTTGCGCGAATCCTCGTTCTCGACACGAAGCTCGCCGCGAATGCGATAAAGGAACAGGTCGATGACGCATTCGGCGCCGCGATATTGCCAGACCTCGGCCGGCGGTTCGACGCGACGGAAATCGGGCGGACCTAGCGCGGCGACGACATCGGGCGCGCTCATATCGTTGAACTCGTCGAGGCTCGGCAGCGTGAATTTCGCCGGCGCGGCGGGCGTCGGCCGGGGTTTTGCAGCGCCGACAGGCTTTGATGCGACAACAGACTTCGATGCCGGCGCACC
Source organism: Allostellaceae bacterium (assembly GCA_050729815.1). Classification (GTDB taxonomy): domain Bacteria; phylum Pseudomonadota; class Alphaproteobacteria; order ATCC43930; family CGMCC-115725; genus JAATGI01. The sequence goes on along the minus strand of JBOHLV010000197.1, from coordinate 41,391 downwards.
GACGCCGGTACATCCACCGAGCGCGACGGCAAGGCACAGGACAACCATTCGCGTCCGGTCCCAAACCGGGCCGATCACCCCGCCCCCGGAGCTACGCCATGCGATCACGGAAAACGTCCGGTTCTGCCACCCTTCTCAACGCGTGATAAGGCGATAACGCCTAAACCATTTCGGCGGGGACCGCGCCCACCGGTTTCGCGGAGTTCCGTGCCGGCATCATGATCTCTAAGGTGGGTTGCATCAGCGCCTGCACCTCGCCCGAAATCTGACCTCCGCGCTCGATCTCGATCTGGCCGTATTGGACCTTCCCGACGACCCGGCCGTTCGACCGCACGACAAGACGTCCCGATACGTTCATCGTGCCCTCGAAGAGGCCGCGCACCTCGATCTGCTCGATCTCGATCGAGCCCTTGAACACGCCGGTCTCGGTGATGTCGACCTGCCGGCAATCGGTGAGGTTGGCGGTGACGTTGCCCTCGACAACGAGATGGTCGCAATGAGTGATATCGCCCTGAAGCGAGATTTCCCGCCCGACGAGGAGCCGTCGCGCCTCGGTGGCTTCACCCGGTTGCGTCTTCGGCGGCGAATCGACCAGGTGGCGGGCGATGTCGGCGGGGGGACGGCTTGTGTCGATGGCCACGGACGTTTCCTCCATGATGCTGGAATCGGTGAAGCGCGGTTCCATTCCCCGCGACTCGGGAAGTCGCCCCGGCGTGGTTGCCGGATGACCGTGCCCGGTGCCGTCGGCCACATGCCGACTATTTGGCCGCGCCGGCAGTTCGAGCTCCGCCTCCGCGTCCGTCATGGTTTGATCCTCATTGTCCGGTTTCCTGGTGCGGTTGAAAATTGTCATGATTCCACCCGCTTAATATGGCTACGACCCTGATTCGGCTGGCCCCATCTGAGGGGCACGTAGGCGTTCGAATAGATGCAACATCAGCGCTGCCGCCCAAACCGGTGCCGCCAGATTGACGATCGGCACCGTCAGCATAAACGCAATTGCGGCACCGCTTGTCACCAGCCGCAGCCGGTAATGCCGCCACATCGCATTCGCCGTCAAGATGTCCAGCCGGCGCAGCGCGATCAGCAGGAAAAACTGCCGACCCACAAGATAGCCGTTGAGACCGTAGTAGACTACTAGATTCAGCGCCGGCCAGAAATAAAACGGCAACATGATGAGGTTGACCACGATCGCAAGCAGGCCGAGACGCAGCGACACGAAGATGATTTCGCCGACCGGCTGCGGCCGCGGTGGCGGCAGGCCCGGATAGTGCCGCCGCTCGACCGACTCGGCGATGCCATAGAGAAAGAAGGACAGCACCGTCGCGCTCAGCGCCGGGAACAGCACCCAGGCAAGGAAGATCGTGGCGAGGCTGCCGAGGACGCCGACGACCTCGTCGATCCAGCGAAAGCCGGTAACGTCTACGAGTTGCAGCAGCACCGTCGCGCCGAGCCATAGCGCGACCAGCAACGCCACCGTGTAGACGAGGCTCAAGAGCAGGGCTCGGCGCCCGTAAGGCGCGAAGAGATCGGCGAGCGCGGTGACGGCGGCAGCGAGCATCGGGGGTTTGGGAAGTCTCGGGCGGCGACGGGCTTGCCCCTCGGGCACAGGCCCTTATACTCCGCCGATCTTCATCGAACGAGCCGGGAATAATTCATGACGACGGAACCTCTCGATGTCGTCGGCATTGGCAACGCCATTGTCGACGTGCTGGTACCCTCCGACGACGCCTTTCTGACAAAGCACGATCTGAAGAAGGGGACCATGGCGCTGATCGACGAGGCGCGCGCCGGCACCCTTTATGCCGCGATGGGCGCCGGGGTCGAGGCCTCGGGCGGGTCATGCGGCAACACCATGGCGGGGATCGCCTCGCTCGGCGGTAAGGGCGCCTATATCGGCAAGGTGCGGGACGACTCGCTCGGCCAGGTCTTCGCCCACGATCTGAGGTCGATCGGGGTCCGGTTCGACACCACACCCTTGAATGGCGGGCCCTCGACCGCGCGCTGCCTCATCCTCGTCACGCCCGACGCCCAGCGCACCATGAACACCTATCTCGGCGCCTGCGTCGAGCTCGGGCCGGAGGATATCGACCCCGAACTTATCGCATCGGCGCAGATCACCTATCTCGAAGGCTATCTCTTCGATCCGCCGCGGGCGAAGGAGGCGTTCCGCAAGGCGGCCAAGATCGCCCATGATTCCGGCCGCAAGGTTTCGCTGTCGCTGTCCGATCCGTTCTGCGTCGATCGCTATCGCGACGAGTTCCGCGATCTCGTCGCCAATCATGTCGATATCCTGTTCGCCAACGAGGTCGAGATCTGCTCGCTCTATCAAGTGAATGATTTCGAGACCGCGCTCGACCGCGTGCGCGGCCATGCCGAGATCGCGGCATTGACCCGCAGCGAGCAAGGCTCGGTCGTCGTCACCCGCGATCGCGAGCACCGCATCGCCGCGGCGACGCCGAAGCAGCTCGTCGATTCGACCGGCGCCGGCGATCTCTATGCCTCGGGCTTCCTTTATGGCCTGACCCATGGCAAGGACCTTGCCACCTGCGGCAAGCTTGGCAGTCTCGCCGCCGCCGAGGCGATCTCGCATTACGGCGCGCGGCCGGCGGTCTCGCTCAAGGAGTTGGCGGGACGGGCGAACCTGATCTAAGGAGGATGCGATGAAGCTGTGCTATTTCAACGATTGGCGGCTCGGAATCGTCAAGGGCGAGGCGGTCGTCGACATCACCGCGGCGGTCGGCGACCTGCCGCAGCGCGATTCGCGCGACCTTATCACTGGCCTCATCGAGCACTGGGACGGCTATAAGGCCAAGGTCGAGAAGGCCGCCGCCGAGGGAAAGGGCGTGCCGATCGCGGGCGTGCGCTTTCGCCCGCCGGTGCCGCGTCCGGGCAGCATCGTGTGCATGGCGGTCAACTATATGGAAGACGGCACCTTGAAGGATAAGCCGCATATCAGCGCCTTCCACAAGGGGCCGACCTCGCTCATCGGCGACGGCGACACGATGGTGCTGCCCGACACGCCGGCCACCGTCTTCGAGGGCGAGGCAGAGATCGCCATCATCATCGGCCCGCGCGCGACCAATGTCGCCGCCGCCGATGCGATGCGGCATATCTTCGGCTATACCGGCTTCATCGACGGCTCGGCCCGCGGCCTCGTGCCGTCGACCAACATCTTCTTCCCGATGAAGGCGCGCGACAGCTTCGCGCCGATGGGGCCGTGGATCGTCACCGCCGACGAGATCGCCGATCCCCACCATCTCAAGATTACCCTCACCACCAACGGCGCTGCGATGCAGAATTTCAACACCAGCGACATGGCGCACCAGATCCCGCGCTGCATCGAGTGGGTCTCCTCGATCCAGACGCTGGAGCCGGGCGACATCATCGCCACCGGCACCAACCATCGCGGCCTCAACCCGTTCATGGATGGCGACCGGATCGCGCTCACCATCGAGAAGGTCGGGACCCTCCATATCGGCATCAAGGACGATCTCAAACGAAGCTGGGAACGGGTGACGCGGTTGCAGCATCGCGAGCAAGGCGGCCAGGGCGCCCACACACCGCAGACCGGCGGCAAATACGCGAAGAGCTAGCGCGTCCGGTTATACGTGTAATCCTCGCGCTCGCCGGGGCCTTGGCGCAGGTCCGGCGCCGGCGGCGGGCGCGTCGCCTGCAATTTGGCATGGGTGTCGAGCGCGGGCTGGTCGGCCCAGCGCTCCAGGAGGACGATGCGGTCGGGATCGTCGATGCTCTGAAACGCCTCGAATTGCTCGCAGCCGGGTTCCTGGCGGATTTCGGCACAGCGCGCCTTCATTCCGGCGGCGTGCTCGGCGCCCTTGCCCGGCGCCGCGGCGAAGGTAATGACGAGTCGGACGGCCATCGGGCCTCGCTTTCCTCAATTGAGCTTCATGTTGCGGATATGGTCGGGGTCAGGCTTCAGTTCCCCGCGCTCAACCCGCAGCACGAGGTCCGTCAGGAGCGCGTTGGCACGGCAGGCGATGCCGAGCCGCTCCCCCTCCCGCGCGACAAGGCCGTTCATAAACTCGATCTCGGTGCGCCGGCCCTTCTCCATGTCCTGGCCCATCGACGGGCGCTGCGCGTCGGATAGCCGTGCCGCATCTTCAAGGCGCCGCGCCTCGACGATGCGCTCGGCCTCGGCGTCGCCTTCGCCGGCAAGGGCGATGGTCTCGGGCGGCAGATGCAGAATCTCTTCGAGCGCATAGCCCAGGGCCTCGCCGACGCGGATCGCCTCGGCGCCGAGCCGGGTCGAGAACCGGCGCAGCGCCGCATCCTGCAAGACCGCGTTGGAGGCGAGGCCGGTCGCGGCCGAGAGCCCGTTGCCCATGACATTGGCGACCAGCTTCGACCAGCGCTCGCCCCAGAGATTGGTCGTCACCTTGGCGCTGTCGGCGGTGCCGACGAGGCGCGCCACCTCCTCGGCGCGGGGCGTCACGCGGCCATGCACCTCGCCCGCGCGATAGACGGTGTGGCGCGCGCCGCCCTTCCCGGCGCCGCGATGGACATGGCCCGGCGCGACAAGGCCGACGGTGATCGCGCTCGCGATACAGCCGACGGTCCGGCCCCACCCGACCACGCCGGCGATCGCCGCCTCGTTCATGCAGTTCTGGAGCGAGACGAGATGGCCTTCCGGCGCCAGATATTGCCGGATCAGCGTCGCCGCCCATTCGGTGTCGTAGCTCTTCATAGAGATGAAGGCGATATCGACCGGCCGCTCCTTCGCCAGCGTCTGCACCTCGGTCACATGGAGCGCCCGCACCGGCACCGTGAATTCCGCGACATCCTGCGCATGGGTGACGGTGAGACCGCGGGTCCGCATCGCTTCGACATGCTCTGGCCAAGGGTCGATGAAGGTGACGTCCTCGCCCGCCTGCACCATATGCGCGCCGGTATAGCCGCCGACCGCGCCGGCCCCGACGATTGCGATTTTCCCGCCCATGATGCCCGCCTTCGCTCCTCCCGGTCAGCGATCATGAAGCGCGGCGACGGGCCTTGTCCACATCCGCGCGAGAAGCTGGTCGCGGCGCACCAGGTGATGATGGAGCGCGGCAAGGATATGAAGCCCGGCGAGGGCCAGGAGCGCGATGGCGCCGGCGACATGCACCGCCATCGGCCGGTAATGCCAGAAATCGGGAAGCGGGCCGGGCGCGCCAAGGAATAGGATCTTCCCGGCGCCCGATAGCGCCAGCATGCCGATCCCGCTCGCTGCCATGAGGAGAATGACGAGATAGAGCAGCCGGCGCACCAGCCGCTCCGCCCCCACCTGCCATGCCGGCATGCCGGCAAGCGGCGCCGGCCGCCGGTCGATGAGGAACCAGAAAAGCCGGGCCAATGTCAGCGCCAGGATGATCAGGCCGAGCGGCACATGAACGCGCAGCAGCGCCGCCTTGGTGCCGGGATCGGCAATGTTGGCGGCCAGGAAGCCCAGCACGAACAGCGCCAGGATCAGCACGGCCGAAACCCAGTGAATGAGAATGGCGACCATGCCGTATTGCGCCGTGCCGTTTTTCCAGGACATGACAGCACCCCTTGCCTTGGTGAGCCGGAGTTGCTTATATAGTGTGCAATGTATTTAAATAGCAAGCTATATTATTATGGCGTATGACGCCACCCTCGATGATGCCCTGTCGATGGGGTATCTCATGCATTGGGGCGGCCGGCTGTTGCGCCGCCTCGTCGACCGGCAGCTGCGGCCGCTCGGTCTGTCATCGGCGCATCTACCGGTGATCAATGCCCTTGCCGTGAATAAAGCGTTGTCACAGAAGGCGCTGGCGGAGATCGCGGCGATCGAGCAGCCGACCATGGCGGCGACGCTGGCGCGGATGGCGCGCGACGGGATCGTGGAGCGTCGGCCCGACCCGGCCGACCGGCGCAGCGCCCTCCTCTCGCTGACGCCGGCGACGAAGGCGAAGCTTCCGGCGATCCGTCGGGCAGTCGCGGCGGTCAATCGCGACGCGCTGAGCGGTCTTCCTTTGGATCAGCGCGTCTTGTTCCGCGCCCAGCTCGAGACCATGATCCGCGCCATGGACCGGCGGATCGCGGGCGATCCGTAACGCGGTCGCCGTCCCGCGCGCTTTTCAGCCGATCGGCACCGGCGCCCGCGGCACATTCTTCCAGAATTCCGGGTCGTGGCCGAAGAACAGCCGCGCGCCCTGTCGCTCCAGCGCGGCAAGCCTGTCGAGCGAGGCGAGGAACTGCTCGCGGTCATGCACCAGATAGGGCAGGCGGCGCTGGCGCAGCGTTTCGCAGAAATAACAGCAATCGGCGGTGAGCACGATTTCACCCGAATCGAGCCTGAGCTTTAGCGACTGGTGCCCCGGCGTGTGGCCCGCGGTCGGCAGGCACACGACCCTTCCATCGCCGAACACGTCATGCTCGCCATCGAGGAGGCGCAGTCTGTGCCCCAGATCGTAATCGATGGCGAAGAAGCCGTGCTCGGCGGCGTCCGGCGCCGCGCCCGCCTGCCATTCGCGCCGCTGCACCACGAGCGTCGCATTGGGAATGAGGGCGTTGCCGCCGACATGATCGAAATGCAAATGCGATGCGATGATGAGGTCGATCTTGCCGGGGTCGCGGTCCATCCTTTCGAGCCGCGCCGACACCTCGGCGCCATCGGGAAAGTCGAACCGGAACATCTTCGCCCGCCGCGCACCGAACCGCGCCTCGGGCTGAAGCCGCAAACCGGGATGAAGCCCGGTATCGAACAACACCCGGCCCTTCGGATGCTCGATGAGATAGGCCGGCACCGGAAAGGTGATCTCGCCTTCCTCGCCGACCATCATATGCCCCTTCGGCCCGGTGATGATGCCGCAGGTGAAGGCATAGAGTTTGACTGACATTTCCGCCCCTGTTCTAGTAGATGGCCACGGCATCACCCCGAGGGAGGAACGCCATGCCACGCATCGCCGTTATAGCTCGAAACGACATGACCCCGGAACAGGCCCGCGTCTATGATGATGCGGCGCAAAACAAGGATGCGCCGCTCGGCGGTCCCTATCTGGCTTATATCCGCCTCCCCAAACTGTTCGCGGCGTTGCAAGGTGTACGCGCCTGTATCGCATCGGGGCCGCTCAGCTTGCGGGAGCGGCAGATCGCGAACCTCACCGTCGCACGGCATTGGAACGCGCGCTATCCCTGGTTCGCGCAGGTGCGCCGCTCGCGCGCCGCCGGCATATCGGACGCGATCATCAACGCCATCAATGCCGGGCAAACGCCGGAACTCGGGGACGCGCGGGAGCGCACCTGCCATGCCGTCGCGCACGAGATGCTGGCGAATAAAGGCCTCGGCGACGCCACCTACGAAGCAGCGGAAAAAATCATGGGCCTTACGGATCTGATCGGCCTCATCGCTTCGGTCGGCAGTTTCTCGATGACCTGCCTCACCACGGCCACCTTCGATCTGAGACCGCCCGCCGAGAATCCGATTCCGCTGAAAGAGTAGACGGCGATGTGACGAGCCCGATCTCCTCGTCCCGAAATCACAGCTTGCGGGCGAACACCTCGTAGGCCGTTGGCAGGGTTCCCAGCACGCCGACAACGATGAGGATGACCGCGCCGATCGCGGCTTCGATCATCGCATTGCGCCGGAGCGACCTTGCCGCCGAAACGCCACCGCCAGCGAGCCGAGGCGTGAGCCCGAAGTGATTGATCGCCGCGATCGCCAGCAGCACGAGGAAAAGCGCCAGTTTGACAAGAAGGACATGGCCGTAGGACGTGCCGAAAAGTGCCGGCACGGTGCCGACCGTGAACCAGCTATTGACGATCCCGGAAGCCAGAATGAGGCCGACGCATACCATCCCCAGAAGCGAAAACCGCTGTGCCGCCTCGGCATTGCGTTGGGGCGTTTGTCTTCTCGCGAAGAGCGCGGCGAAGGGCAGCAGGCCGCCGAGCCACGCCGACGCCGCGGCGAGATGGATCATATCGGCCCCAAGATGGACCATGCCGCCGGGGCCCGGCGTCGCCCCGGCATGCCCCGTCACGGCGACAAGGAGCAGCGCCGCGCCAGCCGCTATCGTCGCCAGCGTCGTGCCGACCGGGCCGCGCCAAAAGAGGAAGATCGCGGCCAGGACATAAAGCGCGCATCGCACCATCCAGAAATGGCCGAACCGGGTCGCCCGCAAGACGAGGCCGATCATGCCGCCCGCGACGGCCTTGGCCATGGGCTCGCCGCTCATCGCCGCCGCCTCGATCGGCAGCCGGACAACCATCGCCAGCAGGATTAGGCCGATCATCGCCCAGGCGAGCGCGCGCAGATTGGGCAAGGCCGGCCGCCAGGCCACGAACAGCACGCCGAAGAGAAGCCCCCCGAACAATTGCAGCGCCGCGATGTAATAGACCGCGCGGACTGCGATCAGGGGAAGGTTCATCCCTACGGGTTTCCGCCGACGGTAAAGCTGAAATCGCCTTCCGTGCGATGAGTATCGACGGCGACGACATGCCACTTGACCTTATAGGTACCCGGTTTCAGCGACTTCACCGAGACATGCAGCAGTTCGGGGTTGTGCGGGTCGATATGGGTATTGCCCTTATCGACCCGCTGGCCGGCGGCATTGGTCACGGTGATCCGGCTGAACGCCGGTTCGACCTCTTCGGTGTACCAGATCGAAACCTCATTTGGCGCCGTGGCGACGGTGGCGCCTACGGCCGGAATCGAGCGCCGAAGAAAAGCATGGGCATCGGCCTGGCTTACCCCGAACGCCAATCCCAGGATGACGCCGATGAAGATGATCGCACGTTTCATGGCTTGCCTCCTAACCGCCGAAGAGCGGTTTGCCCAGCGTTGTCGGCATGATGTCGTCGAGGAACAAATGGAATTGGAAAATGAAGCCCGTCCCTTGCATCTGGTGGGTCGCGCCATTGGCGGGAATGACGGCTTCGGCCCCGACCTGCCAGGTGCTCGCATCATAGAAGACGCCGGGGGCGATCGTGCCCGTGGTCGGCCCGCCCTGTGGCGTCGCGAAGGCGAATTCCACCAGCGGAATGAGATGCTTGAAGAAATCGGGAATGTTCAGCGCCTTGACATGCTGATTGAGGTAGGGCAGCGAATATTGCAGCGATGCGGCATAGTCCCATTCGTCGGGATCGGCGTTAGGCGAATCGGAGATCGCATAGCCGAGTTCCCCCGTGACCGCCAATGGCCGCAGCATCCCAATCGGCAGATCACCCAGACCCTTGCCAACATAGATGGTGGGCGCGGTGTTGCCGATGGAGTCGATGGCGCCCGCCCGCCGCAATTGCGCCGAGCCGGTGCCCGCGAATTCGCGCACGACACCGGCGGACATCATGAATTCATGCGCCGGATTGCAATAGAACTGGTCTTTCAGCGTCAGGCTGAAATTGTCCCAGCCGTTGAGGTTCTGGCCGGCGCCATGCTGGGTGATGTAGTCGCCATTGATGGCGAAGCCCAAATGCGGGGTGATGGTCTTGTCCCATTCGAAGCCATAGCTCATCGTCGATCCCGCCGGGGTTCCGGCCGTGGCCGGGATCGGCGCATATTGGATCGTGGGCAGCGACAACTCGTCGTTGACGCCAGGATCATCCATCGTCAGGGTCGGCGGAAAGACACGATCGCCGCACACCGCATGGGCCACGGCATCACGGACGGGGATCGTTGCAATCAACAAGATCGCCGCGACGGTCCAAAAGGTGAGACGAGACATGACGCGCATCCCTATTGGTACAGGCATGCGACCTTAGTCTCGACAAATCGAAAGATCAGCGTGACATAACGCCCGCTTTGATAGAAGCCGGTTCCGTTAGGGAGGCCCGATGAACGTCTATCCCCGGCGATAGGGAAAGCAGCGTTCGCGTTCGAGGGCGAGGCCGAAATGCTGGCCGAGCGCGCGGATCGCGTCGCCATGCTCGGGATAGGGATCGGCATTGTCGCGGCCAACGATGATCGGCCGGAACAGGAAGCCCGGCTGGTCGATACCCTCGGGCGGCAGCATGGCGGTAACGAGGCCGTTGCCGTCGCCGTCGCGCAAGGTGAGGAACAGCGGCATCGCCTTCTGGATGTGCGCCTTCAACCCAATATCCTGTTCGATCACCCGTTTCGATACCGGCTGATAGGAGTGTGTGGCCTTCTCGCGCTCATTGCGGAAATATTTTTCGACGGCATGGCCCATCATCTCGGATTCGCGGATGGCCTCGGCCTCGGTCTCGATCCGGAACCAGGTTCGGCCACCCGATGCGTCACAAACAAATTTCACTCGCCCTCCAATCATCGTCCCGGTCGAAGGATTGTCGGCGTCGGGCCGGCGCCGCGACCCCCCTTAGCGGCGCGTTCCGATTTCCGGCCCGCTGCGCGCTTCCCGCGCCGATCAACGAGACACGGCTTCGTGCCGGGGTCAATCCCGCAATCGGCTCGGCGCGATCACTATTCCGGCGTCGCGCGGATGTGCCGCGGCCTCCAGTCGAGCGCGCGAATGTCGGTATGCCGGATTTGGCAAAAATTCGAGGCGGTCTAAAGACCTTGTTAACCTGACCGATCCTAATCTCGCGCCATGTCGAATGCCCATGGAGGGCAGACCTGTAATGAGGCGAGGGATCGCGACGCAAATGGACGCGACGCAACAGCAACAGAGGGCGGTGCGACCCGCAGCGGCGGGGCGAAGTGGCCTTTGCGGCTTTTTGCGCCGATTGCGACGTGACCGGCGCGGTACCACCGCGCTCGAATTCGCCATTGTCGGGCCGCTCTTTCTGTTGCTGATCATGGCGATCCTGGAAAACGCCTTGATCCTTTGGAGCCAGGCGGTGCTCGACAACGCAACACGCGATGCCGCGCGGCTGACCCTGACCGGGCAGTCCCAGAGCGGCGGTACGTCGTTTCAGACCGCGCTGTGCAAGGGCGTCGGCCCGCTGATGAACTGCGCCTATTTGAAGTACCGGATGGAGACCGGCAGCAGCTTCAGCAGCATGGCCAGCGCGAGTTATGTCAGCTATCCGAGCGCGCCGGTAAGCCCAACCCCCGGCAGCTATGTCCTGCTTCAGGTCATCTATACCCGGCCCTTCATCATCCCCTGGGTTGGCAAGCTGATGAGCAGCAACGGCAAGACCCAGATCCTCGCCACCCAAGCTTTCGAGACAGAGCCTTACTGATGGCCGCGCTCCTTCGCAAACTGCGCTCGCTGTGGCATGCCAAAAATGGCGTCGCCGCGGTCGAATTCGCGCTCATCGTGCCGACACTCATGGTGTTGTTCATCGGCACCTTCGAGGCCTCGAACCTCATTCGCGTCAAGATGAAGTTCGACGCCGCAGCGCCGGCGATGGCGAGCCTGGTCGCGCTCCAGACCTCGGATACCGGCACGCTCACCAACGATTTCTGTACCGGTGCCGCCGACATGCTGGCGCCGTTCTCGACCTCGGGGCTCAATGTCGTGGTCTCGAGCGTCACCAACTACAACGGCACCACCAAGGTCGATTGGACGGCGGACTGCGGCGATCTCAAGCATCCGCAGGACCCGGAGACCTTGATTACCGGGCTGCTGCCGAATTCCGGCGACAGCGTGATCGTGGTGCAGACCACCTACACTTATAACGCCCCGCTCCATCTCGTGCTGGGCGCCAGCTACACCTTCCAGAATGTCGGCTATGCACGGCCGCGCACCAATTCCACCGTGTCCTACACGCCGTAACCCGAGGCAACAGCCATGAGCAATCGATCCATTTCCTTACTCGTGAAAGCCCTGTTGCGGCACGGCTTGCCGCCGCTGCGACGTTTCTGCCACGCGCGCGGCGGCGCCCTCGGCGTCGCCATGGCGCTGCTCGCCGTTCCGGTTCTTATGGGGATCGGCGCCGCGGTCGACTACGCCCGGCTCGAGCAGTTCAAGACCCAGCTTCAATCGACTGTCGATTCGGCGGCGCTTTCCGGCGCGGCGGTCTATCAGAGCGCGACGGACAGTACCAACGCGACCTCGGTAGCGCAGAACTACCTCAGCGCCAATATCGGCTACCTACCGGGCCATATCGGCTCCGTCACCACGAATGTCAACGCGGCGGTGGTCTCCTCGGGCTCTAACCAGGGCTATACGGTGACGGTCACGGCGACCGCCAAGCTCGGCACTACCTTCATGCGGATCGTGACCCCGACCTTGAGCGTTTCGGCGAGCGCCGAAGCGGTCAACCCCCAGGTCAAGATCACGATGAATGTCGGCAATTTCCGATCGAGCGCGGCCGACGGCAATAGCCTCTATTACTGGCTGATCTCGGCCCGCGACCCTGGCGCGATCCCCGCGCCAACCAGTTTCACCTCGAGCCAGTTTCTTGCCTCGAACGTCGGAAACACCAACGGCACGACCGTAACCATCACCGCGACCGCGACCACGCAGATCGGCATCGCGCTGAAGAATGTGACCGGCGAAAACGCCGATTACGGCTGCAATCAATACCAGACCGCGCCCGGGCAGTGGGAATGGGTCCCAAATAACAATTATCACAGCGAAAACAACTACAACAACCAGAGTAACTACATTAACGCTAGCTACAACAATAACAACTATAGCAACAACAACAACAACAATAATTATAACCACAACGGCGAAACCTACGAATGGGTGACCAGCTCGTGCAAGGGAACGACGCAATGGTTCTATTCGAACCTCATGCCGCCCCAAATGAATTCCTACGACGTTTCGAGCATCGACACGGGCTATCAGACCCAGCCCAAGAACTGCTCGCTCGAGAGCACGGTGACCTCGTCGCCGCCCAGCATCCTCACCGCGCCGATCTCCGGCCAGTGCTTTACCTCGCTGCCGAGCGATGCGACGCCGAGCTGCGCTGCGCTCAACGGCAACTACGTCAACCTCTATTGGAACGACATGGGCGGCAATACCGACGACTATGACTATAACGACGCCGAAATCAGCATCAATTGTACCGGCGTCGGCACCGGCAACAGCGCGACCAACGTCTATCTCGCAGAATGACCGTCGTTTTTCCGGTTGCGGCGGGCGCCTGGCGCGCCCGTCGCCGTTAACACATGGCCCGGATGGCGTTAACGAAAAGTCATCGATCTTGACAATTCGTTAAGATAGATTGGCCTCCAACAAAGGGTGGAGGCACGAATGACGATCGTCAAACGGCGCGCCGCGTCGCGGCGTGCACGGGGTGTATTCCTGGTCGCGGCCCTGTTCGTGGCGGCGACCGTGGCAATGGGGGCCGCTCCGGCCCGGGCCGGGGGCATGGGCGGCGGCCGTTCCTTCCATGGCGGTGGACATTCCTTCCATGGCGGCTATCACGGCGGGTTCCATGGTGGGTTCCATGGCGGTTACCACGGTGGATTTCATGGCGGCTACCATTTCGGTGGCTTCCACGGTTATGGCCATTCAGGCTACCGGCATTTCAGCCACTTCGGCTATGGGCATTACGGCCACTACGGCCATTACGGCCATTACGGCCACTATGGGCACTACGGCCACTATGGGCACTATGCGCGCTACGGCCACTATGGGCACTACGGCCACTATGGGCACTATGCGCGCTACGGCCACTATGGGCATTACGGGCACTACGGGCACTATGCGCGCTACGGCCACTACGGCCACGGCTTCCATCATCGCTTCTATGGCCGCCACTTCAACCGCTACGGCTATAATTACGGCTATAGCTATGGCGGATGCTGCTATGGCGGTTATGGCAACGGCTATTCCTACCCATATCCAACCGATTACGGCATGGGCTATCCCTACATCTATTCGACTCCGGTCTATGTGCCACAGCCGGTCTATGTTCCGGCGCCGCAGCAGGAAGCCATGGTGCCGCCGCCCGAGCCGCAACAGTTCGAGGTCTATTTCGATTTCGACCAGTACAATCTGACGCCGGCGGGCCGCCAGGTGGTGGATGCCGCCATCGAAGCGGCCGAGGGCGGCGGTCCGGCGGAAATCGCCATTACCGGCAATACCGATCTCGCCGGCACCGCTTCCTATAATTGGGTGCTGTCGAAGCGGCGCGCCGAGACGGTGCGGCGCTATATGGTGGCTCGCGGGATCGATCCCGCCGAGATTTCGACGCGCTGGCTCGGCAAGACCGATCCCGCCGTGCCGACGCCGGACGGCGTGCGTGATCCGCGCAATCGCCGGGTCGAGATCGTGATATCGCCGGAAGGTGCATCGGGCCCAATGGCAATGGCGCCCGGCGAAGATGATGGCAACTCCATGGCGCAGGCGGCCAACGATCCCGGGCGACCGGTCGGCCCCCCGACCAGCTTGCTGCGCTCCGAGGATTGAGGCGCCGCAATAGCGTGGCGGCGTCTGCCGTCCCGCTCTGATCGCCGAACCCGGGGCGTCGTTGGCCCCGGGATTTTTTTGCACTGCAAGATATGGCCGCGGGGGCGGTTTTCGGTTTATCTTCTCCCCCGCGTTTCCCGCCAACCGGATGAAGCCATGTCCTTTCTCGCCGACCGTCTCGCTCGCATCAAGCCCTCGCCGACCCTGGCCGCGACCGACCGCGCGCGCGCCTTAAAGGCGGCCGGCCGCGACATCATCAGCCTCAGCGCCGGGGAACCCGATTTCGACACGCCCGCCAATGTCCAGGAAGCAGCGATCGCGGCGATGCGCCGCGGCGAGACGCGCTATACCGACACCTCCGGGACCCCGGCCCTGAAACAGGCGATCATCGCCAAGTTCGAGCGCGAGAATGGGCTCGACTACGCGTCGAACCAGATCATCGTCGGGACCGGCGGCAAGCAGGTGCTGTTCAACGCGCTGATGGCGACGCTCAATGCCGGTGACGAGGTCGTCATCCCGGCGCCCTATTGGGTGACCTATCCCGATATCGTCGCGCTGGCCGAGGCGACCCCGGTCGCGGTCGCCTGCCCGGCCGAGCGCGACTTCAAGCTGACCCCTGCCGATCTCGACGCCGCGATCACGCCCCGGACCAAATGGCTGATCCTCAACTCGCCCTCGAATCCCTCGGGCGCGGCCTATACCCGGGCGGAACTGCGCGCACTCGCGGACGTGCTGCTGAAGCACCCAGAGGTCTTTATCCTGACCGACGATATGTATGAGCATGTGCTCTATGACGGCTTCGAATTCGCCACCATCGCGGCGGTCGAGCCAGCGCTTTATCCGCGCACGCTCACCTTGAACGGCGTTTCGAAGGCCTATTGCATGACCGGCTGGCGCATCGGCTATGCCGGCGGCCCATCAGCGCTGATCGCGGCGATGACCATGCTGCAATCGCAATCGACCTCGAACGCCTCCTCAATCAGCCAGGCGGCCGCGGTCGAGGCGCTGAACGGCCCCCAGGATTTCATTCCGAAGCACAATGCCGTCTTCAAGGAGCGCCGCGATCTCGTGATCGCAATGCTGAACCAGGCGCCGGGGCTGCACTGTCCGCGGCCCGACGGCGCGTTCTATGTCTATCCCTCCTGCGCCGGAATCATCGGCAAGCGCACGCCGGACGGCAAGACAATCGCCAACGACACCGACTTCATCACCTATCTTCTCGATACCGAAGGCGTCGCGGTGGTGCAGGGCGCGGCGTTCGGCCTCAGCCCGCATTTCCGCATCTCCTATGCCACCTCGACCGCAAACCTCGAAGAGGCCTGCCAGCGCATCCAGCGCGCCTGCGCGGCGCTGCGGTAGGGCACCGGCGATCACCGACGACGTCCGCTTCCGCGCTGGATTGTATCGGCGCGGCGGTGATCCTATCATCCGTGATGGAGGGGAGAGGAGAATTCCCATGTCGGACACCGCTACGGTCACCGAGATTGAGACCATCGAGGCGACCCTAAACTACCTCAAGGATACTGGCGAGACGCCGTTCACCTATACCGGCGGGCCAGGCTCGACCGAGGTCAAGACCGGCGGCGCGCTCGAGCCGCACCGCGTCGCGCTCCAGAACGGTCGCAACCACGATGACGAATTCGCGCTCGACAAGACCGGGTTCCACTTTCGCGGCCATGACACCATGATGGCGGATTTCTTCGACGAGGACGAACTTCGCCGCGTCTACTATGCCGAGATGGAGACCGTGGTGAAGGCCGAAAGTGGCGCCGAGCGCGTCATCGTCTTCGACCATACGCTGCGCACCGGCAATGAGGCCGATCGCGAAGCGCGCAAGATCCGGGAGCCGGTATTGCGCGTCCACAACGACTATACCGAATGGTCGGGCCCCCAGCGGGTGCGCGACCTCATGGGCGACGAGGCAGAGAAGCTTTTGAAAAAGCGCTTCGCCGTCATCCAGGTCTGGCGCGCGATCGCCGACCCGATCGAAAGCTTCCCGCTCGCGATCTGCGATGCGCGCAGCCTTGCCCCGGACGATCTCGTGATTTCGGAGCGGCGCTATCCAAACCGCGTCGGTCAGACCTATGCGATCAGATACAACCCCGCCCATCGCTGGTACTGGTTCCCGCGCATGGCGCGCGAGGAGGCGCTGGTCTTCAAGGTCTATGATTCGATGACCGACGGCCGCGCGCGCTGGACCGCGCATACCGCCTTCGCCGATCCGACATCGCCGCCCAACGCCCGGCCACGGCAAAGCATCGAGATTCGTACCTTGGCTTTTTTCTAAAGGAGGCGACGATGGAGGAGGGCAGCGCGACATCGCCATCCGTCCGGATCGAGAAATCCGGCCGCGTCACCACCATCATCCTGAGCCGGCCCGAAGTGCGCAATGCGGTCGATCCCGAGACCGGGCAAAAGCTGGTCGATGCCTTCATGGCGTTCGAGCATGATGACGGCGCCGATGTCGCCGTGTTCTGGGGCGCGCATGGCGCGTTCTCGGCCGGCGGCGATCTGAAGCATGTGTCGGCGACCGGGGCCGATGCCTGGCTCAATGCGCTAAAATACCCCCGTCTTGACTATGCCGAGACACCGCCGGGACCGTTGGGGCCGTCGCGGCTCGAACTGTCGAAGCCGGTGATCGCCGCCGTCACCGGCGCCGCGGTTGCGGGCGGGATGGAGCTCGCGCTGTGGTGCGACCTGCGCATCATGGAGGAATCGGCCTATTTCGGCGTCTATTGCCGGCGCTGGGGCGTGCCACTCATCGATGGCGGCACGGTGCGGCTGCCGCGCGTCATCGGCCTCGGCCGCGCCATGGACATCATCCTGACGGGCCGCCAGGTGACGGCGGAAGAAGCCTATCGCATCGGGCTTTGCGAGCGCGTCGTCAAAGACGGCACGGCGCGTCAAGCCGCGGAGGCGCTGGCCCAGGAACTGACGCGCTTCCCGCAGGAATGCTTGCGCGCCGACCGCGCCTCGGCCTATCGCCAGCACGGGCTCTCGATCCGCGACGCCATGCGCCAGGAATATCAAGGCGGCCTCGAAGCCTTGCACCGGGAGGGCATCGCCGGCGCCACCCGCTTTGCCGAAGGCAAGGGCCGCCACGGCGATTACGGCGAGATATGACGCCGGGGTCTCGGCCGCAAATCCCGCCTCGCGCTCTTCCTGGTTCAAAGTTTTCGTTTTCCGGCCTATATAGCCGGCCATGTCGGCGGTTCCCTTCATCAAGATGCACGGTCTCGGCAATGACTTCGTCGTCATCGATGCGCGCGATCATGCCTTCGCCTGCGACGCGGGATTGGCCCGCGCGATCGCCGACCGCCATACCGGCATCGGCTGCGACCAGCTCATCATCCTCGAACCGCCGCGTAACCCCGAGGCCCGGCTTTACATGGCGATCCGCAATGCCGATGGTGGCGAGGTCGCGGCCTGCGGCAATGCCACCCGCTGTATCGCCGATCTCGTGATGGGTGAGGCGGGCGGCACGGCCGCGACCATCGAGACCGCGGCGGGTCTTCTGGTCGCGCGGGGAGCGGGTCGCCATCGCGTCGGCGTCGATATGGGCGAGCCGGCGACCCGTTGGGACGAAATCCCGCTCGCCCGGCCCTGCGATACGGCGCATGTCCCGCTCGAACTGGGGCCGCTCGCCGATCCGGTCGCGACCGGCATGGGCAATCCCCATGTCACCTTCTTCGTCGCCGACATCGCCGCCATCGAGATGGCGCGGCTCGGGCCGGTGCTGGAGCACGATCCGATCTTTCCCGAGCGCGCCAATATCGGCGTGGCGCAAATTCTGTCGCCGGAGCGGATGCGACTCCGCGTCTGGGAGCGCGGTGCCGGACTGACACCGGCTTGCGGCACCGGCGCCTGCGCGGCGCTGGTGGCGGCAGAGCGCCGCGGCCTTGTCGGGCGCCAGGCCGAAATCATCGTCGATGGCGGCACCCTGGCGATCCAATGGCGCGAGGATGGTCACGTCATCATGACCGGCCCGGTGGCGGAGGTGTTCCGCGGCAGCTTCGATCCCGCCCTGCTGGTCGCGTAAGGTCGCTCACCTTGTCCTTGGATGTCGTCACGTTCGGTTGCCGCCTCAACGCCTTCGAATCGGCGGTAATGCGTCGCCGCGCCACCGAAGCCGGCCTCGACGACGCGATCATCGTCAATAGCTGTGCCGTGACCGCCGAGGCCGAGCGCCAGACGCGTCAGGCGATCCGCAAGCTGCGCCGCGAAAACCCTTCGGCGCGGCTGATCGTCACCGGCTGCGCGGCACAGATCGATCCCGCCAGCTTTGCCGCCATGGCGGAGGTCGATCACGTCATCGGAAATGCTGAAAAGCTCAAGAAAGAGACCTATTTCGACCTGAAAAATCGCGTTTCCGTCGCCGATATCGCGGCCTTGCGCGAAACCGCGGCGCATCTCGTCGAGAGCTTCGACGGCCGCGCCCGCGCCTTCATCGAGGTACAGCAGGGCTGCGATCATCGCTGCACCTTCTGCATCATTCCCTATGGCCGCGGGCCGAGCCGTTCGGTGCCGCCGCGGGAGGTCATCGCCCAGGCGCGGCTGCTTACCGGGCGCGGCTATCGCGAGCTGGTGGTTACCGGCGTCGATCTTACCGCCTATGGCGCCGATCTGCCGGACCGGCCGAGCCTCGGCCGGCTGTTGCGCCTGGTATTGGCAGCGGTGCCTGAGCTATCGCGTCTGCGGCTCTCCTCGCTCGATCCCGCCGAGATCGACGACGATCTCTGGGCGCTTCTGGCCGACGAGCCGCGCCTCATGCCGCATCTCCATCTTTCGATTCAGGCCGGCGACGATTTGATCCTGAAGCGGATGAAGCGCCGTCATTCGCGGGATCTGGGGCTTTGGGTCTGTACCCGGGCGCGGGCGCTAAGGCCCGGAATCGCGATCGGCGCCGATCTGATCGCCGGCTTCCCGACCGAGAACGAGGCGATGTTCGCCCGCACGCTCGATTTCATCGACGCGGCCGGGCTCGATTATCTCCACGTCTTTCCGTTCAGCCCGCGTCCCGGCACGCCCGCGGCACGGATGCCGCAACTGCCGCGCCAATTGATCCGCAGCCGCGCCGCCGCCTTGCGCGCGGCCGGGGCCGCGGCGCTCGAGCGATCGCTCGCATCCCGTGTTGGCATGATCGCCGACACTCTGATCGAGCGGCCCGGTTTCGGCCGGACCGAGCATTACGCCCCGGTCCGCTGTCCGCCCGATCTCACCGCGGGCGCCGTCGCCCGGTTGCGCCTCGTCGCCGCCGAAGCGGGCCAACTCACCGGCATTTCCCAATGACCGACGCCACCACCGAAAAGAAATCGTGGTTCGGCCGCATCAAATCCGGCATGTCGCGGTCCTCGGCCAAGATCGGCGGCGGCATCACCGGGATCTTCACCAAGCGGCCGCTGGACGAGGAGACGCTGGCGGAGCTCGAGGAACTCTTGATCTCGGCCGATCTCGGCTGGGGCCTTGCCGAGGAAGCCACCAAGAGGCTGCGCGAAGGACGTCGTTTCAACCAGGAAGTGTCGCCAGAGGAAGTCAAGGAGGCGCTGGCTGAGACCATCGAGCCGTTCCTCGAGGCGGTCGAACAGCCCCTTCCCCTCGATCCGGCGCGGAAACCCAATGTCATCCTGGTGGTCGGCGCCAATGGCAGCGGCAAGACCACGACCATCGGCAAGCTGGCGAAGCGGTGGCACGATGATGGGCTGAACGTGGTGCTGGCCGCCGGCGATACTTTTCGCGCCGCGGCGGTGGAGCAGCTTCAGATCTGGGGGGAGCGCGCCGGCGTCCCGGTGATGACGGCGGCGCCAGGTGCGGACGCCGCCGGCCTCGCCTATGATGCCCTCGCCGCGGCGCGGCGCGACGGCGCCGATATGCTGCTGATCGATACCGCCGGCCGGCTTCACAATAAGGCCGACCTCATGGCCGAGTTGCAGAAGATCCAGCGCGTCCTCAAAAAGATCGATCCCGATGCGCCCCATGCCGTGCTTCTGGTGCTCGATGCCACCATCGGCCAGGCGGCGCTCGAGCATATCAAGATTTTCCGCGACCTTATCGGCATCTCCGGCATTGTCATGACGAAGCTCGACGGCACCGCGCGCGGCGGCGTCTTGGTGTCGCTTGCCGAGATGTATTCGATTCCGGTGCCCTATATCGGCCTCGGCGAGAAGATCGACGATCTGCGGCCGTTCACCGCCGCCGGCTTCGCCCGAGGTCTCGTCGGTCTCGATAGCTGAACGGGCCGTCCCCATTTCGGCCGAAGTGAACCACTACGGCGCGCGAATCGGCACGAAGTATTTCAACGGGAATGACTGGTCGGAGTGAGAGGATTTGAACCTCCGGCCCCCGCCTCCCGAAAGCGGTGCTCTACCAGGCTGAGCTACACTCCGGCCGGCCGGCGATATAGCGCCTTATCTCGGCCGCGGCAACCGCGAATCCGCGTTCAGTGTCCGCGCGCCACCGAAAATGCGATCGCTTCCATGAGCGCGCGCTTCTCGGGGCAATCGTGGAACGGGGCCAGCGCCCGCTGCGCAAGCTCGCCGTAATGATGTGCCCTTTGCGATGTCGCGTGTAGGCAGCCATGGCGATTCATCAGCTCGATGGCGTGGGCAAGGTCCCCCTCGCGTTGTTCCATATCCTCGAGCGTTCGGCGCCAGAACGTGCGCTCCGCTTCGCTGCCGGCGCGGTACGCCAGGACCACCGGCAAGGTGATTTTGCCATCGCGAAAATCGTCGCCGATCGACTTGCCGAGCTCGGCTTCATGCGCCGAATAGTCCAGCATGTCGTCGATGAGCTGAAACGCGATGCCGAGATTGCGGCCATAGCCGTCGAGCGCGAGTTCCTCCTCCATCGGCCGATCGCCCAGGATGGCGCCGATCCGGGCGGCAGCGGCAAACAATTCCGCCGTCTTGGCGATGATCACCTCGAGATAGGCGTCCTCGTTGGTTTCCGTATCGTTCGAGGTGATGAGTTGCAATACTTCGCCCTCGGCGATGATCGCCGAAGCGCGCGACAGAATCTGCAGCACCCGCAGCGATCCATCCCCGACCATGAGATCGAAGGCGCGGCTGAACAGAAAATCACCGACCAGCACCGAGGGCTTATTGCCCCAGACCGCATTGGCGGTGGCGAGCCCGCGTCTCAGCCCGCTGGCATCGACGACATCATCGTGAAGCAAGGTCGCGGTATGAATGAATTCGACGGCGGCGGCGAGCGCGATATGGCGATCGCCGCGATAGCCGCAGAGCCGCGAGGTCGCGAGTGTCAGCATGGGCCGCAACCGCTTGCCGCCGGCCGCCACTATGTGCCCGGCCAGTTGCGGGATCAGCGCCACCGGGCTGTGCATCCGTTCGACGATGAGGCGGTTCACCAGGCCGAGATCATCGTCCAGCAATGCCGTCAGCGGCGCGAGAGAGGCTTGCGGCTTCGCGTCCTCGCCATCCGCGCTTGCGGGTAGTGCCACATTTTGCTCCACTGTCTTGCGGGCTCGCTTGACGGCTCGATGATCGAGCGCGAGCATAGGCCGCTCGCAGGAAGGGTCAAGCCGGGTCCTCCGGGGCAATGTTTCCCGACCCGCGTCCGGCGAGCCGCTCGATGAAGGAACTAACCCGCAGCAACGACATGGTCTTCCTGTCCTGGGCCAGGACTTTTCTGGCCGATTCCGGGATCGGGACGGTTATGCTCGACAACCATACCAGCATCGTCGAGGGCAGCGCCGGCGCGATTCGGCGGCGCCTCATGGTGGCCGATCGCGATTTCGACCGCGCGAAGGCGATGCTGCGGGACGCGATGGAGCCGTCCGCGTGATCGGCGCGGAAGCCGACGGCGCGCCCGATCCCGGCACCACCGAGGACTTGCTGATGGGCGGGCGCGTGCGCCTGCGACAGCCCGCCAAGGGGTATCGGGCGGCCATCGATCCCGTCCTGCTGGCGGCGGCGGTTCCCGCCAAGACCGGCGAAACGGCCCTCGATATCGGTTGCGGCAGCGGCGCCGCCGCCTTGTGTCTTGCCGCCCGGGTCGCCGGCTGCCGGATTTCGGGGATCGAATTCGACCGCGCGCTGGTTCGGCTCGCCGGCGACAATGTCGCGCTGAATGGCGTTTCCGACCGGGTCATGATCATGGTCGGCGATCTGTTGCGGCCGCCGCAGCGTCTGGCGCCCGAAAGCTTCGATCACGTCATGGCGAACCCGCCCTATCTCCCGGCCGGATCCGCGACCCCGTCCGCCGATCCCGGTAAAGCCGGTGCCCAGATCGAGGGCGAGGCCGACCTCGCTTCCTGGATCCGCTTCGCCCTCGCCATGGTTCGGCCCGGCGGCACCATCACCTTCGTCCATCGCGCCGATCAGCTTGACCGGCTGCTGACGCAAATTTCGGGTCGCGCCGGCGCGATCATCGTCTTTCCGTTCTGGGCCGGCGCCGGAAAGGATGCCCGGCGGATCATCGTGCAAGCCCGCAAGGGCGCCGCCTCGCCCGCCCGTCTGTGCGCCGGCCTCATTCTTCACGAAGCGGACGGCCGCTACACCGGGGCCGCCGACGCCGTGCTGCGCCACGGCGCCACCCTGGCCATCGGCGCTCCGCCCGGCTGACCTTCCGCCGCGACCGACCAACGCGACCGCTTTCCGGTCATGCGCGCCATGCGGGGATGTTGCCTTGGTGCCGGCCCTATCCACAATCGCGGCGATGTCATAATACTGTTGCCTGTTGGGCGATCGAGGCGGGCGCGCGTACCCGGTTGCGGCGGCGGAAGGGTGGCGATGAGACGGGTGTGGATGGCTGGCGTGGTCATGGCGGGGCTGATCGCGTCCGGTTTTGCCTATCAGGCGTTGATCGCCCAGGAGGCGAGGTCGCAGACCAGGACCGCTCCGGCGATGGGGCGACCGCCGGTGCCGGTCATCGTTGCGGTCGCGGTGAAACAGCCGGTACCGGTCGAGTTCGGCGCCGTCGGCACGGTAGAGACCATCGCCTCGGTCGCGATCAAGTCGCGCGTCGACGGTCAGATCGTCAAGGTACCGGTCAAGGATGGCCAATTCGTCACCGCGGGCGACACGGTTCTAGAGCTCGATCCGCGGCTCGCCCAGGCGCAGCTCGACCAGTCACGGGCGCAACTCGCCCGCGACACGGCTCAACTCGCCAACGCGCGGCGCGACGTCAACCGGTACCGGCCGCTGGCGGCCAAGCAGTACCTGTCGCGCCAGCAACTCGATACCGCAACCACGAGCGCGGCGGCGGAAGCGGCGGCCGTCCAGGCGGATGAGGCGGCGGTCGAAAGCGCCCGGGTCACGTTGAGCTACTACACCGTCAAGGCCCCCATCAGCGGCCGGATCGGCTATATCAGCCAGAAGGTCGGCAACGATGTGAAGGCCAATGACGTGGCGCTCGCCACGATCAACCAGATCAAACCGATCTATGTCAGCTTCCCGCTGCCGCAGGCGGACCTGCCGGCGGTACGCCAGGCAATGGCGACGCATCCGGTGCAGGTAATGGCGCTGCCCGTGGGCGGCAAAAGCGCGCCGGAGCAAGGACGCCTCAGCTTTTTCGAGAACAACATCGACACCGCGACCGGCACGATCCTGATGCGGGCGACGTTCGCCAACCCGAAAGAGCGGCTGTGGCCGGGCGAATTCTGCAACCTGACGGTCGAGCTATCGGTCCAGCCGAATGCCCTGACCGTGCCTTCGGCCGCCGTCCAGATCGGCCAGAAGGGCGATTACGTCTATATCGTCGGGCCCGGCAACAAGGCGGTATACCGGGCGGTGACGGTTGACCGGGCGATCAACGGCGTGTCGGTCATCTCGAAGGGCCTCGCGACCGGCGACCGCGTCATCACCGACGGGCTGCTGCGCATCACCAACGGCAGCCGGGTCCGTATTCGCAGCACCGAAGCTGCGTCGAAGCCGGACAAGCCTTCATGACGCTGCCCGACCTCTGCATCCGTCGTCCGGTGATGACGACGCTGCTGATGCTGGCCTTCGTCGTGTTCGGCATGTTCGCCTATCGCCTGCTGCCGGTGTCGGCGCTGCCGCAGGTGGACTTCCCGACCATCTTCGTGATCGCCGATCTGCCCGGGGCCAGCCCCAACACCATGGCCTCGGCGGTGGCGACGCCGCTCGAGAAGGCGTTTTCCAATATCGCCGGAATCGATTCCATGGTGTCGTCGAGCGGCGAGGGCGCCACCGCGATCACCATTCAGTTCGACCTTGCTCGCAACATCGACGGGGCGGCGCTCGATGTCGAGTCCGAGATTTCCCAGGCGATGCGCTATCTGCCGCCGCAGATGCCTGCGCCGCCAAGCTTTATCAAGCTCAATCCCGCCGATTATCCGGTGATGCATCTGGCGCTCGTCTCGTCGACCATGCCGCTTTACGACATGGACGAATATGCCGAGACGCTGATGGCACAGCGCATCTCGATGTTGGCGGGCGTGTCCCAGGTCCAGGTCTATGGCGCGCAAAAGTTTGCCGTGCGCATCCAGGTGCATCCGGAAGCATTGGCGGCAAAGGGCCTGTCCTTCGATGACGTGATGAATGCCGTCTCCGCGGCCAATACCATCACCCCGGTGGGCCAGCTCAACGGCAAGGCCGTCGGCTACACCATTCAAGCCAACGCGCCGCTCGCCAAGGCGAAGGACTTCAAGCCGATCATCGTCGCCTATCGCAATGGCGCGCCGGTACGGCTCGGCCAGGTCGCGACCGTCATCAACAGCGTCGAAAACAACCTCGTCGCCGGCTGGTACGACAATGAACGCTCGATCATCCTCGCCATCTTCCGTCAGCCCGGCGCCAATACCATCGATGTCGTCAATCGGGTGAAGGCGCTGCTGCCGGCCTTCCGCGTCCAGATTCCGCCCTCGGTCCATGTCAATATCCTGACCGACCGATCGATCTCGATCCGAAACTCCGTCAACGAGGTGCAGTTCACCTTGATGCTGACGGTCTTCCTGGTCGTCATGGTGATCTTCGTTTTTCTGCGCAACGTCACGGCGACGATCATTCCGGCGCTCGCCCTGCCGGTGTCGATCATCGGCACCTTCGCCGGCATGTATGTGATGGGCTATTCGATCGACAATCTGTCGCTGCTCGCGCTTACCCTGTCGGTCGGCTTCGTCGTCGACGATGCCATCGTCATGCTCGAAAACATCGTGCGCCACGTCGAGAATGGCGAGCAGCCGATGGAAGCCGCCTTCAACGGCTCGCGCGAGATCGGTTTTACCATCATGTCGATCACCTTCTCGCTGGTCGCCGTCTTTATCCCGGTGCTGTTCATGGCCGGCATCGTCGGCCGGCTGTTCCGCGAGTTCGCCGTCACCATCAGCATGACGATCCTGATTTCGGGCTTCGTTTCGCTGACCCTGACGCCGATGTTGTGCTCGCGCCTGTTGCGGGCAGAGCAGGGTCGGCGCCACGGTTGGGCCTATCGCACATCCGAAACCGGCTTTCGCAACCTCCTTCATGGCTATGATTGGGCGCTGACGCGGGTCCTGCGCTACAAGCTCGTTACCCTCATCGTCACGCTGTTGTCGCTGGCCGCGTCACTCTATGTCTTCAGTATCATCCCAAAAGGATTTTTCCCGAACGAGGATACTGGCGAGATTTTCGCCTCGACCGAGGCGGTGCAGGACATTTCGTTCGACAGCATGGTCAAGCACCAGGAAAAGGTCGCCGCCATCGTCAAGAAAGACCCCGCCGTCGACCATCTGGGGTCGTTCATCGGCGCCTCGGCCTTCAATCCGGCCTTCAACAACGGCAAGATGTTCATCACCTTGAAGCCCGAGGATCAACGCAGCGGCGTTGAGCGGGTGATCCAGCGGCTGCGGCGCGAAGTGGCGAGCGTGCCGGGCATCCGGACCTATTTCCAGCCGGTCCAGAATATCAATGTCGGCGGCCGGCTCGCCCGCAGCCAATATCAGTACACGGTCGAGGATTCGGACACCGACGAGCTCTACCGCGTCGCGCCGGAATTGCAAGCGGGCATCGCCAAGCTGCCCGGCATCCAGGACGTCAATTCGGATCTCGAGCTCGACAATCGCGAACTCGTGGTCCACGTCAATCGCGACCTCGCCGCGTCCATGGGCATCACGGTCGATCAGGTGCGCAACCTGCTCTATAGCGCCTATGGCGCGCGCCAGATCTCGACGATCTATGAGCCCGCCAACGATTACGAGGTGATTCTCGAGGTCAACCCGGCGGATCAGCGCAATCCCTCGGACCTGTCGAAGCTTTATTTGCGCACCGCCGCGGGGCAGCCGGTGCCGCTATCGGCGATCGCGACCTTGCACACCCGGCTGGGGCCGGTGCTGGTCAATCATCAAGGGCTGCTGCCGGCGGTGACGATCGCCTTCAACCTCGCGCCCGGGATGTCGCTGGGCCAAGCGGTTGCGGAGATCCATCAGCTCGAACGCAACATGAATCTGCCGGTGACGGTGGTGACGGGCTTTCAGGGCACCGCCCAGGTGTTCCAGCAATCGCTCGCCGGCCAGGGCATGTTGCTGATCGCGGCAGTCTTGGTGATCTATATGGTGTTGGGCATCCTCTATGAGAGCGTCATCCATCCGATCACCATCTTGTCCGGCCTGCCCGCCGCCGGGCTCGGCGCGATGCTGACACTGATGGCGTTCGGGATGGATCTCAGCATCATTGCGATCATCGGCATCGTGATGCTGATCGGGATCGTGAAGAAGAACGCGATCATGATGATCGATTTCGCCATCGCCCGGCAGCGCGAGAGCATCACGACGCCGGAGCATGCGATTCACGAGGCTTGCCTCCTGCGCTTCCGGCCGATCATGATGACCACCATGTCGGCGATCATGGGCGGCTTGCCAATCGCGATCGGGGTCGGCGCCGGATCGGAATTGCGGCGTCCCCTCGGCATTGCCGTGGTCGGCGGCCTCGTCGTTTCCCAGGCGCTGACGCTGTTCATCACGCCGGTCATTTATGTCTATCTTGAACGTGTGCAGCGCTTCTTCGGCCGGGCCGAGCCGGCGCCGCAACCGCAAGCCGCGGTCGGCAGGCGACATGCCCCGGAAGCCGGCGAATAGCCTTATTGGTGCCGCGCTGTCGGCGCTGGTGTGGAGCGTCGTCCTGCTGCCGATCGCCAAAGCCGCCACCGATCCCACCACGCTTCACAATCAATGTGTCGCCGAGGCGGAGCATGACGCCAAGGCGGCGCTGGCCCGGGCCCGAAAATGGGCCAAGGCGGGCGGCGGCTATGATGCCGGGCATTGCGCCGCGATGGCTCTTTACGATCTGAAGCGCTATGCCGAGGCGGCGGCCGCCTTCGAGCGGGTGGCACGGGAAATGGCGAACGACCTGCCCGAGGAAGCGGCGCGGATTTATGATCAGGCCGGTCAAGCCTGGCTGGTCGCCAACAAACCAAAATCCGCGGGGGCCGATTTCGACGCGGCGTTACGGTTAATGCCGAAGGAGGCCGATTTCCTGATCGATCGCGCCGAGGCGCTTGCGGCGCTCGGCCAATATTGGAAGGCGATCGACGCCCTCAACCGGGCCAGCGACCTCGCGCCGAAGCGGGCCGCGATCTATGCCTATCGCGCCGCCGCTTATCGCGCCGTCAACGAACTCGAAATGGCGAAGGAGGACATCGCGCACAACCTGAAGCTTGCGCCGAACAATCCGGTCGGCCTCATCGAGCGCGGCAACATCCGCCGCCTCGATGGCGATCTCGCCGGCGCGCGTCAGGACTGGCTTGAAGTCACCAGGATCGCCCGCGATACCCCCGAGGCCGCCGCCGCCAAGCGGAACTTGGCGCGGCTCGGTGCCATTCGTCGAGGCGGAAGCGCCGTCCCCCGGCATCGCAATGGACCGCCTTAGAAGGATGATCCGCTTTGGAACCTCTTCATCGTCGTCGCCCTTGCGATAAGAGGCGGTTCAATTTGCTCTAGTGATGAAAGCTCGGGTATCCCGACGGGCCGGCATAACCAGGGTTGGCACCGTTTTCGTAATAGCGCATATCGCTTTGCGCATAGGCCGCGCCGCCGCTCGGCACGATATATCGCTGCAGATTGGGTGGCGCGTTCGACGCCATTTGATTGGGCGCGCAGGCGCCGAGCAGAAGGAGGCCGAGAGTCATCAGAACCCACCGCATTGTGCACTCCTCGCAAATCGGCGGTCTTGGTTCCGTGACCGCTCACCCATATTGCTATATGGGAGGGTTGGACCTGCGGCACAATCGGCAAGGTGTTGATGACGATTCCATTTGGCATTCTCGATCAATCGCCGATCCGGCCCGGCGCTAGCGCGGCCGCGGCCGCGGCGCTATCCGACAGCATCGCCTTCGCCCGCGGGGCGGAGGCACTTAATCCCGGCCGGATCGATCCGAGGCTCGGCCACGCGCCCGGCGCGGATTGGCGCACCACCCGGGCGCTCGCCTTCGACCTGCCGTCCGACCCCGACGGCTGAGGGCGCGGGAACCCCGCGCCCAACCGCGGCGGTCATTTCCGACATCGGAACCGCCACGGCCTCACCTCAAGCAATTTCCTTTGGGGAGTAGCAATGACCATTCAGTATCGATTCGCGCGCGCGTTCGCCGTCGCGGCAGTGACGTTGGCGCTCACCGGCTGTGTCACCGAGCGCGAGACCAATCCGCCACAGACCGCGATGGAGCAATTGCTGATCTCGTCGGCGGCCGACCGTGCCGCCAATAAATTGCGGCTCGATCTGCCGCGCGGCACCCGCCTTTATATCGATGCCCACAATTTCGGTACGAGCAACGGCAACACCGCCGAGGCGCATCCCGAGGCGCATTATGCGATCGCGGCGGCCACGGCGGCCTTGCTGCGCCAGGGTTTTGCGGTGATGCCCAATCGGAAGGCGGCGGATGTGATCGTCGCGTTGCGCTCGGGCGCGCTTTCGATCGACGACAAGACGACACTGCTCGGCATTCCGGCGATCCCGATCCCGGTCCCGTTCGCCGGCACCTTCACGACGCCGCAGATCGCGTTTTACCAGAGTGACGTGTCGCGCGGCATCGCGAAGCTCGCTGCCATCGGCTATGGCGCTCGGAACGGCCTGTTGCGGGCACGCACCGGTGCCAAGATCGGCACCGCCACGCACATTCAGCGCACGGTCTTGTTCTTCTTCGGCAGCACGACCAATAACCTCACGCCGCCGGCGGTGAACAAGTACAAGTGACCTCTCAGCTCCGCGGCGCGTGCTTGCCGAGGATGCGTTGCAAGGTGCGGCGGTGCATCTTGAGCCGCCGTGCGGTCTCGGACACGTTGCGGTCGCATTGCTCGAAGACGCGCTGAATATGCTCCCAGCGCACCCGGTCGGCCGACATCGGATCCGCCGGTGGCGGCGGCAGGGTGGCGTCGGTGGCGAGCAGCGCCGCCTCGACCGCATCGGCATCGGCCGGCTTCGGCAAATAGTCGAGCGCGCCGACCTTCACCGCCGCGACCGCGGTCGCGATATTGCCGTAGCCGGTCAGCATCACGATCCGCGCCGATGGCCGCGCCTTGCGCACCACCTTGACGATATCGAGTCCGTTGCCATCGCCGAGTCTGAGATCGACCACGGCGAAAGCCGGGGCGATGCGGGTCGCGGCCTCGCTGCCAGCGGCGACCGAATCCGCGGCGGTGACGACGAAGCCGCGTCGCTCCATCGCGCGGGCGAGACGCTGGCACAGCGGCGCGTCATCATCGACGATGAGCAGCGTGCGTTCATTCTCTGGGAGGGCGGCGAACCCTTCCGGCTCCGCCGCCGGTTGCACTGGTTCCAAGTCGTTCATCATGCATCGATCTCCACAGTCAACGGTCGCACCTCTCCCGATTCGATCGCGCCGCGTCGCCATTCCACCACGATTTGCGCGCCACCTTCCGGCAGGTTGGCGAAACTGAGCCGGGCCCCGGTACGTTCGAGCAAGGTCTGGGCGATGAAAATCCCCAATCCCATATGCGCCTGGGTCTCGGTACCTCGACCCGATATATAGGGTTCGCCGATGCGCGCCAACACCGCTGGCGGAAAGCCGGGCCCGTCATCGACGATATCGACGGCGACACTGTCCTCGCTCCAGCTCACCGTGATCGCGGCCTCGCGGATCGCGAACTGGGTCGCGTTCTGGACGAGATTGCCGAGCCCATGCATGATCTCGGGGCTCGGCACCGCCATCGGCTCCGGCACCGGCTCGCCATCGCCGTCGCGACCGGCTGCATTGGTCTGCATCAGCGCGACCCCGCGCTGCGCCGCCGCCGCGCGATAAGGCTCGCCCGCCGCCTCGATCAGCGCCGAGAAAGGCAGGCGCTGCGGCGGTTCCTCGGCGCTGTCACGATGCTGGGCGAGATCGGCGAGGATGGTGCGGCAGCGCTCGCTCTGGCTGAGGAGCAGGGCGGCATCCTCGGCATGAGGGCTGTTTCCGGGTAGGTCATGCACCAGCTCCTTCGCAATGACGGCGATGGTGGCGAGCGGGCTGCCGAGCTGATGCGCCGCCGCCGCGGCGAGGCCGCCCACTGCCGAGATGCGCTGCTCCCGGGCGAGGGCGAGTTGCGTCGCGGCGAAGGCGTCGCGCATCCGTCGCGCCTCCTCGGCGACACTCCAGACATAGAACGCGACGAACAGGGCCGACGACACCAGCGCCACCCACAGGCCGAGGAGGTAGACGAGGCCCGGCTCCGGCACCGGCTCGTACCATGGCAGCGGCAGATGAAAGACGGCGAGGAGGCTGATCGCGAGCACGGTAAGGCCCGAGAGACCGATCACGCTCTTCAGGGACAGCACCGTCGCCGCCACCGTCACGGGCGCCAGCATCAGGATCGCGAACGGATTCTGAAGGCCTCCCGTCATATAGAGCAGAAGGCCAAGCTGGATCATGTCGTAACCGAGATAGAGCGCCGCCTCGCGATCGCCGAGCCTCGCCCCGCCCCGCCGCGAAAGGCTGGTCGCGATGTTGAGCGCGGCCGAGGTGCCGATTACCGCCAGCACCGACCAGATCGGCAACCGGAAGTCGAACAGGAACATGGCGACCGCGACCGCCGCCACCTGGCCGCCGACCGCGACCCAGCGGATGAAGACGAGCTTCCTGAGGCTCACCGATACCTCGGTACCGCTGGACATCTGACGGGAGCTAGTTCCCTTGGTTGCCTCGGTCATGGTCTTCAAAGCCCGGTGCCGCGCATTCGGGGTATAGCCGCCGCCGATACGAAACCGCCCGCGGCGGCACCGCGGGCGGGATCTGGTTTGGGGCGGCGGCCGCGCGGGATCAGTTGCGCCGCACCCCCATGAACTGCAGCATGAACAGGAACAGGTTGAGGAAGTCGAGATAGAGCGCGAGCGCGCCCATGATCGACTTCTTGCCGGCGACGACTGCGCCGTCGCCTTCCCAATACATTTCCTTGATGCGCTGCGTGTCCCAGGCGGTAAGGCCGGTGAACACGACGACGCCGATCGCCGAGATCGCGAACTGCAGCGCCGCCGAATGCAAGAACATGTTCACCAGCATGGCGACGACGATGCCGATGACCCCCATGAAGAGGAATGAGCCCATCTTGGTGAGGTCGCGCTTCGTCGTGTAGCCCCAGAGACTCATCGCCGCGAACATCGCGGCACAGATGAAGAAGGTGGTGGCGATGCTGGCTCCGGTATACACGAAGAAGATGCCGGCGATGGAGAGGCCGACCAAAGCCGCATAGCCCCAATAGGTCGTCTGAGCCGCGCCGAGACTCATCTTGTTGATGCGGAAACTCAACAGCATCACCAGCGCCAAGGGCGCGATCAGCACGATCCAGAACAGCATCCGATGTTGCTGCACAAGCTCGGCATAGATGCCGCTCGAAGCCGCGAAATAGGCAACGATGCCGGTCAGCGCCAGCCCGCCCGCCATATAATTGTAGACCCGCAGCATGTAGGAGCGCAGGCCCGCATCGATCTCGACATGCGGCACCGTGCTGTGCGTGGTCCAGCGGCTACCTTGATCATAAGACATGGAATTCAACCTCGAAGGGTTGTGGGTACCGCCGATAATATGATCCCATTGACCGGCAAATTCAATGTGAGCCGGTTAACGGCGCGGCGACCGCGGCGGAGGCGGAAAATGCGAAACATTTCAGAAGAGTGCGGATACGATCCGACGGTCTCGAAGAGGTGCCGAGTGTATCGCTGTCCCGAAATCGCCGCGGCGCCGCCTTCTTCGGCGGACGGTATCAACGATATCCACCCCTCGCGGAAATTCAAACGGCCCCCCGTGCCAACCGGATACGCGGCGACTTGTTTTTCCTCGGTTCGGCCGCTATAACCCCGCGCTTCGGCTGGCGTCGGGCTCGGATCAGGGCATGCCTCGCGCCGCCAACGTAAATCCCTCGCTCGAAAGGACGAAAATGCCCAAGCTCAAGACCAAGAGCGGTGCCAAGAAACGCTTCAGCCGCACCGCGACGGGCAAAATCAAGGTGGCGAACGCGCATAAGCGCCACCGCCTCATCTCCAAATCGAAACGCGCCAAGCGCAACGGCAAGGGCACGGTGACGCTGCAACCCGGCGACGCCCGGTTGGTGTTGACCTACGCCCCCTATCTGCGGGGCTGAGCCATGGCGCGCGTCAAACGGGGCGTCACGACCCATGCCCGCCACAAGAAGGTCCTGAAGCTCGCCAAGGGCTATCGCGGCCGCTCCTCCACCAACTATCGCATCGCGATCGAAAAGGTCGAGAAGGGCCTCCAATATGCCTATCGCGACCGCCGCACCAAGAAGCGCAACTTCCGCGCCCTCTGGATTCAGCGCATCAATGCCGGCGCGCGCGAGCACGGCATGACCTATTCCCAATTCATCGCCGGCGCGGCGAAGGCGGGGATCGAACTCGACCGCAAGATCCTGGCCGATCTCGCGGTGCGCGAGCCGGAGGCGTTCCAGGCGATCGTCGCCGAGGCGCAGGCCGCGCTGGCGAAGGCGGCGGCGGAATGAGCGCGCATCGCTGCGACCGATTTATCGCCGGGACCTGCCGCTAGGCCCCCTGACGCGGCACGTGCTAGACCGGGATAGGCGTCCCGGCAAAAGAAGGAAAGGGGCCGCTTCATGGCCCCTTTTTCATGAGTGAAGAGATGGATGAGTACGAAACCTACGGCGACACGATCACGGCCGAAATAGCGACGGCGGCGAGCCTCGACGCGCTCGAAAAAATCCGCATCGCCGCGCTCGGCCGCAACGGCCAGGTGACGGAATGGATGCAGGCGCTCGGCACACTGCCGAAGGCGGATCGCGCCACGGTCGGGAAGCGCCTCAACGGCCTCAAGACGCGGATCGAGGAGCAACTGGCCGATGCAACCCGGCGCCTTGAAGCCGAAGCGCTCGAGGCGCGGCTTCGAACCGAGCGCATCGACATCACCCTCCCCGTCAAGGCCGCGATCGCGGGCCGCATCCATCCCATCAGCCAAACCGTCGCCGAGGTGGTCGCGATCTTCGGCGAGATGGGCTTCCATGTCGCCGAAGGGCCGCATATCGAGGAGGATTTCTATAATTTCACCGCGCTCAACATGCCGCCCGAGCATCCGGCGCGGCAGGAGCATGACACCTTCTATTTCCCCGATATCGCCGGCCGTGGCGAGCGCAAGCTTCTGCGCACCCATACCTCGCCGGTACAGATCAGGACGATGCTGAATGGCAAGCCACCGATCCGCATCATCGTCCCCGGCCGCACCTTCCGCTCGGACCATGACGCGACCCATTCGCCGATGTTCCATCAGGTCGAGGGGCTGGTCATCGACGAGGCGACGCATATGGGCCATCTGAAAGGATGCCTCATCGAATTCTGCCGCGCCTTCTTCGCCGTCGAGGATCTGCCGGTGCGGTTCCGGGCGAGCTATTTTCCCTTCACCGAGCCTTCGGCCGAGGTTGATATCGGCTGCTCTCGCGCCGGCGGTGAATTGAAGATCGGCGCCGGGGCCGACTGGCTCGAAATCCTGGGCTGCGGCATGGTCAATCCCAAGGTGCTGGAGCATGGCGGCATCGATCCCGCGCGCTATCAGGGTTTCGCCTTCGGCATGGGGATCGAGCGGATCGCGATGCTGAAATACGGGATTCCCGATTTGCGCACCTTCTATGACGGCGATCTGCGCTGGCTCAAACATTACGGCTTCGTGCCGCTCGAAGTGCCGTCGATGGTGGGCGGGCTCTGACGCCATGAAGACGACGCTCTCCTGGCTCAAGAGCCATATCGATCTCACCGCGTCCCTCGATCGCATGATCGAGGCGCTGGCGATGCGCGGGCTCGAGGTCGACGCGGTCGAGGATCGCGCCAAGCATTTGGCGCCATTCCTGGTGGCACGTATCGTCGCCGCGGAAAAGCATCCCAATGCCGACAAGCTGAAGCTCTGTCGGGTCGATACCGGCAAGGGCGAGGTCCAAGTGGTATGCGGCGCGCCCAATGCGCGGGCCGGCATGCTCGGCGTCTTCGCGCCGGTAGGATCGGTGATCCCGCGCACCGGCGCCGTCTTGAAGGCGAGCCAGATTCGCGGCGTCGAATCCCAGGGCATGCTGTGCTCGGGCTATGAGCTGGGCCTCAGCGAGGATCATACCGGCATCCTCGAATTGCCCGACGGGCCGGCGCCGGGCACCGGCTTTGCCGCGGCACTGGGGCTCGACGATCCGGTGCTCGACATCAAGATCACGCCCAACCGCGCCGATTGCCTCGGCGTGCGCGGCATGGCCCGCGATCTCGCCGCCGCCGGCCTCGGCACCATGACGCCGCTCGCGATCGCGCCCGTCGCCGGCAAATTCCCCTCGCCGATCGTGGTGCACCGCGCCGGACCGGACGATGCGGCCTGTCCCCTGTTCCTCGGCCGCCTTATCCGCGGCGTCACCAACGGCCCCTCGCCCGGCTGGCTTCAGGACCGGCTCACCGCCATCGGCCTGCGTCCGATCTCGGCGCTCGTCGACATCACCAATTTCATGACCTTCGATCTCTGCCGGCCGCTTCATGTCTTCGATGCGGGAAAGCTCGACGGCGATCTCGCGCTGCGCGGCGCCCGGCGGGGGGAGCGGCTCAAGGCCCTCGACGGACGCGATTACGCGCTCGATCCCGAGATGATTGTGATCGCCGACAATTCCGGCGCCATCAGCCTCGGCGGCGTCATCGGCGGCGAGGCGACCGGCTGCACCGAGGCGACGCGTGACGTCTTCATCGAGGCGGCGCTATTCGACCCCGTGCGCACCGCCGCGACCGGCCGCCGGCTCGGCATCCTAAGCGATGCGCGCTATCGCTTCGAGCGCGGGCTTGATCCCGAATTCACCCGGCCGGGGATGGAGCTGGCGACCCGGCTCGTGCTCGATCTCTGCGGCGGTGAGCCGGGCGAGATCGTGACCGCGGGCATGGTGCCGGATTGGCAGCGAGAGATCGCGTTCCGGCCCGAACGGACGCGCAGCCTCGGCGGCCTCGATCTTGCGCCGCGGGAGCAGCGCCGCATCCTCGAGGCGCTGGGCTGCACCATCGCCGGCGACGGCGCCACGCTTACCGTCACACCGCCCTCCTGGCGCGCCGACATTGTGGGCGAGGCGGATCTCGTCGAGGAAGTCTTGCGCATCCATGGCTATGACAACATCCCTTCGGTGCCGCTCGTCCGCGAAACGGTATTGCCGAAACCGGCGCTCGATCCCGCGCAACGCCGGGCCGATCTCGTGCGCCGTGCGCTCGCGATGCGCGATCTCATCGAGGCGGTGACGTTCTCCTTCCTGCCGGCGGCACAGGCGGAATTGTTCGGCGGCGCGCCCGAGACCTTGCGCCTCGTCAACCCGATCAGCGCCGATCTCGACCAGATGCGGCCCTCGATCCTGCCGAACCTCTTGATGGCGGCACGGCGCAATGCCGACCGGTTCGAGCCCGATGCCGCCCTCTTCGAGATCGGCCCCCAATATCAGGGCGACGCGCCCGAGGACCAGCATGAGATGGCGACCGGCATCCGCGTCGGCCGCACCGGCGCCAAACGCTGGGACGATCCGGGCCGGCCGGTCGATGCGTTCCTTGCGAAGGCCGATGCGCTGGCGGCGCTCGCCGCTTCCGGCCTCGGGCCCGACAATCTCCAGATCGGCGCCGATCCCCCCGCCTGGTATCATCCGGGACGCGCCGGCACCTTGAAGCTCGGGCCCAACATCCTCGGCCATTTCGGCGAGATTCATCCGGGCGTGCTCAAATCGCTCGGCATCGACGGCCCGGCGGTCGGGTTCGAGGTTTATCTCGGCGCGATCCCGCAGCCGCGATCGAAGGGCAAGGCGCGGCCGCTCCTGAAACCCTCGCCGTTTCAGCCGGTGGAGCGCGATTTCGCCTTCTTGGTGCCGGCAGACCTTGCCGCGGAAACGCTGCTGCGCGCGGCCCGAGGCGTCGATCGGAAGCTGATCGCCGAAATCCGGCTCTTCGATGTCTATGAGGGCAAGGGCATCGAGGACGGCATGAAATCGCTCGCCATCACGGTGCGATTGCAATCGACCGACGCGACCCTGACCGAGGCGGGGATCGACGCCTTCTCGAAGAAGCTGATCGCCGCGGTCGAAAAGGCGACCGGCGGCAAGCTTCGACACTGACTCACCGGGCCCTCACAAGAGATCATACGCCCGCTCGCCATGGGTCGCGACGTCGAGGCCTTCGATCTCCTGCTCGCGGGTGACGCGCAGGCCCGTCACGGCCCCGATCAGCTTGACCAACGCAAAAGTCGCGATCGCCGACCACACCGCCGCCGCGGCCACCGTCTCGACCTGGATCAGAAGCTGGCGCGACAGATCCATGCCGGCGGCGTAGCCGACGCCGCCCAAGGCCGGCAGCGCCAGGACCGCGACCAGGACCGAGCCCAGCATGCCGCCGATGCCATGGACGGCAAAGACGTCGAGCGTGTCGTCGATGCGCCAGCGGCGCTTCACGATATTGGTCGCAACGAAGCACGCGGCGCCGCCGATGACGCCAAGGAGGAGCGCGCCCATCGGCCCGATATAGCCCGAGGCGGGGGTCACGCTGGCAAGGCCCGCGACCGCGCCGGTAACGAGGCCGATCGAGGTCGGCTTCCCGACCCGTACCCATTCGATCACCATCCAGGTGAGCGCCGCGGCGATCGCGGCAAGATGCGTCGCCATGATGGCATTGCCGGCGGTGGCATTGGCGGCGAGCGCGCTGCCGCCATTGAAGCCGAACCAGCCGACCCACAGCATGCCGGCACCGGCCATGGTCATGCCGGGATTGTGCGGCGGCGTCAGATGGTGGGGAAAGCCGTGGCGCGGCCCGATCGCGATCGCCGCGATGAGCGCCGCGACCCCGGCGGTGGTATGGACCACGATGCCGCCGGCGAAATCATCGACATGGCGGGCCGCCGCCCAGCCGCCACCCCACACCCAATGCGCCACCGGCAGATAGACGAGGATCAGCCACAGCGCGCTGAACGGCAAAAGGAAGGAGAATTTAACTCGTTCCGGAAAGGCGCCGATGATGAGGGCCGGGGTGATGATGGCGAAGGTCATCTGGAACAGAGCGAAGACGATCTCCGGCACATGCTGGTGCGGCAGAACCCCGAGCCCGCCGAGAAATGCCTTGCCGAGCGAGCCGATCACCCCATTGCCGGGATCGAAGACCAGGCTATAGCCGAACAAGGCCCAGATCAGCGAGGCGACGCAGCAGACGAGAAAGCAATGCATCAGCACGGAGAGGAGGTTCCGCGCCCGCACCAGTCCGCCATAGAACATGGCGAGGCCCGGCAGCGTCATGAACAGCACGAGGGCGGAGGCGGCAATCACCCAGGCGGTGTTGCCGGTATCGATCGTCGGCACCGGTGGCTCCCCAAAAGAAAGGCGGGCTTCTGCCCGAATTATGGTCGCGCGGCGATAGTGGCGAAGCCGGCTTGCCTGTTCAATGAGCAAGATGGCGCAGCGCCGCCGCCTCGCTTATCCTGTCCCTAGGACGAGAGCGCAAAAGGCTAGAGACCGCGATCATTGACAGGCCAGGCGCCGCCACCCGCCCGTACTTGATCGCCCGCCATGCCGGACTCAATGATACACCCACCGATAGAATTAACGGTAGATTCGCGGTATTCCCAACAACCGCCCGGTGCCGCGGCGGGGCCGCCGTCATGGGTTTGAGCGCGATCCGCGGCCGGCTGCTCTCGTTCATCCGCGCCCCGGCCGGCGCCGGGGACGCCGCCAGCTATCGCTATATCGAAGACGGCATCATCCTCATCGCCGATGGCCGGATCGCGGCCATCGGCCCGGCGGCGGAGATGGTAGCGCGGTTATCGCCGGGAATGCCGGTCGATCATCATCCCGGCGCCTTGATCCTGCCCGGCTTCATCGACACGCATATCCATTTTCCGCAGACCCAGGTGATCGCCTCGTATGGCGCGCAGCTCCTCGAATGGCTCGACAAATACACCTTCGTCGAGGAGCAGAAATTCGCCGATCCCGACCACGCCGCCAGCATGGCCGAATTCTTCCTCGATGAGCTTGCCCGCAACGGCACCACCACGGCCTGCGCCTATGGCTCGGCGCATCCGGGGTCGGTCGAGGCGCTGTTTGCGGCGGCCGAGCGGCGCGGCGCCGGGATGATCGCCGGCCCCGCGATCATGGACCGGAACGGCCCGCCGGCGCTCCTTGCGACCGCGCGCGATGCCATCCCGGCGAGCCGCGACTTGATTCGCCGCTGGCACGGCACCGGGCGCCAGCTTTATGCCGTGACGCCGCGCTTCGCCATCACCTCAAGCGATGAACAGCTCGCCGCGGCGGGCGCGCTCCTCGCCGAATTTCCCACTGTCTATATGCAGACGCATCTTGCCGAAAATCGCGACGAGGTCGCCACGGTGCGGCGCCTTTTCCCCAACGATCCGAGCTATACCGCGGTCTATCACCGGGCCGGGCTCCTCGGGCCGCGCGCGCTTCTCGGCCATGCGATCCATCTCGACGATAGCGAGCTGGCGCTGTTGCGCGCTTCGGGTTCGGTCGCGGTCTTCTGTCCGACCTCCAATCTCTTCATCGGCAGCGGCCTTTTCGATTACGCGCGGATCGCCGCTGCCGGCATCCCCATCGCGCTCGCCACCGATGTTGGCGGCGGCACCTCCTATTCGATGCTGGCGACCGCGGCCGAGGCTTATAAGGTGATGCAGCTTCAGGGTCAAAACCTGCCAGCGCTCGCCGCCTTCGATCTCCTGACGCGCGGCAATGCCGCGGCGCTCGGCCTCACGGGCGAGATCGGCACGCTTTCCCCCGGCGGCTTCGCCGACCTCGTCGTGCTCGATCCAAGGGCGACGCCGGCGATGGCGCATCGGATGCGGGTCGCGCGCGACCTCGAGGAGGAATTGTTCATTCTGATGACGCTGGGTGACGACCGCGCGGTGCGCGAGACCTATCTTGCCGGCCGGCCGCAGCTTACGCCTCGCCATCCGCCACCGCCCATTCCTTGATCCGCGCGAGGTGGGCATAGTCGTTATAGCGCGGCGCGAATTCGGCGCGCGGTACGGCGAGATAGGGCGTCGCCGGATCGTCATAGAGGGCGATGAGTTGGGCGAGGCCGGGCAGCGTCCCATCGATGATCTGGCGCAACTCGGCTGGCGATTTGGCGAGCGGCTTCACCTCGCCGGCAGGATCGCCGCCCGAAAGCCGCCAGAATTCGAGCGCCGCGACCTCGCCCGCGGCGATGCCGTCGAACCCGCCAGCCTCGGCGATCGCGGCCTCCAAGGGTAGTTGCGGGGCATAGCCCAGCGCCGGCTCGCCGCCGCGCGGCAGGCTGCCGGTCTTGTAATCGATGAGGACGAGGCCGCCATCCGATAGGCGGTCGATGCGGTCGGCGGTCGCGGTGAGGAGGAAATCGGCGTAGGGCGCAGAGATGACGAGCTGGCCGGTGATCTCGCTCCTTGTCAGGGCGAGGCCGGCACGGCGAGCGGTTTCGGCGTCGAGAAACCAGCGCGCGATGCGCTCGAACCGGGGCCACCAGAAGGCGCGAAGCTCCGGCCGGTCGAGCGCCGCCGCGAACTCGGCCTCGCCGAAGGCGAGGAGTTGCCGCACCGCTTCCCGTGGTAACGCGTCCGGATAGGCCTTGAGGAAGCGGTCGAGGGCGCGATGGATGAAGGTGCCGCGCGCCGCCGCATCCGGCGCCTCGTCGATCGCCGGCAGCGGCCGCAACCGAAGGATGGCGCGGGCATAGACGGAATAGGGATCGCGTACCAGGGTCTCGATCTGCGTCACCGCGAGCCGGCGCGGCCGTGTCGCGACCGGCGGCCGCGGCGCCGGCGGCGCGATGCTGATGCGCTCCGACGGACGGTCGAGTCCGGCCTGCCAGGCGAGCGGCGCGCGATTGGCGCCCAGCGCGCCGTCGATCCCGGCGGCGGCGAGCACGGTGTCGAGCCGGAGGAGCCAGCGCGACGGCACCGTCGGCGTACCCTCGACCCGCGCGGCGCGGGTGAGCCATACCTCCTCGGCGCCGAGGGCCTGGGCAAAATCATGGGCGGCGATGCCGATCCGCTCTTCTGGCGCGGGGAGGCCCATCGCCTGACGCATCGGCCGCGACAGGAAGGCATCGCTTTCGATCTCGGGCGGCCACACGCCTTCGTTGAGCCCGCCCAGGATCATCGTATTGGCGCGCTGGAGCCGCGCTTCGAGGAGGCCCCAGATTGCAAGCCGCGGATGCAGGCCCCAGCGCGGCCGTACCACCGGACCGGCGATCAGGGCCGCGAACAGGGCGGGGTAATCGGCGCCGGCGAGGGGCGGAAAATCGGCCGCCGCGGCGACCAGTTCCGCCACGAACAGCGCCGCCGCCTCGCCCGCCGGCTCGCGCCACAGGCGCTCGGCGCCGGTCTCGTCCGCGCTGGCGGCAAGACCCTCGGCGGCGGCGATATGGGCCGCGACGAGATCGCCGAGACTGGCGTCCCGCCTCGCCAACAGCGCCATAAGCGGCGGCAAGAAACGATCAAGTCGCGCGACGAGATCGTCAAGCGGATAAGAGTTCGGCGGCAAGGCCTGACGAAGCCCGGCGATACCCGGTCCCGGCCGCGGACCGCGCAAGGCGGTGCGTTCGAGATCGCGGACCC
This sequence comes from Allostellaceae bacterium, assembly GCA_050729815.1. Taxonomy (GTDB): domain Bacteria; phylum Pseudomonadota; class Alphaproteobacteria; order ATCC43930; family CGMCC-115725; genus JAATGI01. Next base: position 169 of record JBOHLV010000197.1, on the reverse strand, counting down.
GGGCACGAAACGCGGCCGGCGCCAGGCCGCCGGCGGTGAGCGGATGCTTCAACAAGGCCAAGAGCGGCAGCGGCGCGAGCCCGCTTCCCACGGCATCGAGGAGGAGGCGCAGGAACACCGCCGGCGGGGTATCGTGGAGCGGTCGGCCGGCGGAATCGTCGATCGCGAT
>JBOHLV010000196.1:0-3240 GCA_050729815.1 Allostellaceae bacterium | reverse complement strand
GGGAGGAGGTTGCGCTTCGCCTTGATGCCAAGCGCGGCCTCGATCTCGGCGATGAAATCGAGGAGCCCGACCGGCGTGCCGCCGCCGATATTGACGATGCGGAACGGTGCCACCGGACTTAGCGAGTCGATCGCGCCGACCGGCTGGCCGATCGCCGGCACTTTGTCCACGAGCCGCGTCACCGCTTCGACGAGATCGTCGATATAGGTGAAGTCGCGTGCCATCCGGCCTTCATTGTAGATGTCGATGGGCTCGCCCGCGAGCATCGCGCGAACGAACTTGAAAAGCGCCATGTCCGGCCGGCCCCACGGCCCATAGACGGTGAAGAACCGGAACATGGTAGTCGGGATGTGCCAGAGATGGGCGTATGAGTGCGCGATCATCTCGGCCGATTTCTTGGTCGCGGCATAGATCGTCAGCGGATGGTCGGTGGGATCGGTCTCGGCGAACGGCATCTTCTCGTTGCCGCCATAGACCGAACTTGTCGAGGCGGCGAGGAGGTGCCGCACCCGATGCCGCCGGGATGCCTCGATGATATTGAAGGTCCCGATGATATTGGAATCGAGATAGGCGCGCGGATGTTCGAGGCTATAGCGCACGCCTGCCTGCGCCGCGAGATGGATCACGATCTCGGGCTTCGTCGCGGCGGCGATCCGCTCCACCGCCTCGCCATCCTCCAGCATGACGCGATGCGCCGCGAACTTCTCATCGCGGAGGAGGAGCGCGTGGCGCCGTTCCTTCAGCGTCACATCGTAATAGGGCGTCATGCCGTCGATGCCGGTAACGCGATGGCCCTCGGCAAGGAGCCGCCGCGCAATGTGAAACCCGATGAAGCCCGCTGTTCCGGTGACGAGATATTGCAAGGCTGTTGTCCGATCGATGTTTTGGGGCGAAAGGGGCCTGAAACGCGCCCTCTGTCAAGCCGCCTCTTCGGCGCAAATCCGCACGACGGCACGGTCGAGACTCTCCCGCCACGGAGGCAGGCGGAGAGCGAACACGGCTTCGAGCTTATGGCAATCGAGCCGGGTATCGGCCGGGCGCCGCGCCGGCGTCGGCCATTCGGCAGTGGTGATCGGGGTAAGCTCCGGCACCGGCCGGCCGTGCCGTGCCGCGGCGGCGAAGATCGCTTCGGCAAAGCCGAACCAGGTCGTGTCGCCGCTTCCCGCGGCATGAAACACGCCGCCGAACTCGTTTCGCCGGCCGCCATCGGTTCGCAAGATGAGGGCGAGGATCGCTTCGGCGAGATCGTCGGCATTGGTCGGCGCGCCGCGCTGATCGGCGACGATGCGCAGCTTCGTCTCGCGCCGCGCCGCCGCCAGCATGGCGCGCACGAAATTCGTCCCCGTCGCGGCATAGAGCCAGGAAGTGCGCAGGATCATCGTGCGTCCACCCGCCGCCAGAACGTGCCGTTCGCCGGCGAGCTTGCTCGCGCCATAGACATTGATGGGATTGGGCTGATCGGTTTCACGATAAGGCGCGCCTTTCGAGCCGTCGAAGACGTAATCGGTCGAGAGGTGGATCACGGGAATCTCGGCATCGGCACAAATTTGCGCGAGCCGCGCCAGCCCGGTCTCGTTGGCGCGCCGCGCGGCCTCGACCTCGCGCTCGGCGAGATCGACCGCGGTCCAGGCCGCGGCATTGATGACGAGGTGAGGACGGATCGCGGCGATCACGGCGGCGATCGTCTCCGGCCGGTCGAAATCGAAATCGGGCCGGCCGGTTGCGGCGAGTCGCCAGTCTTCGGCGGCAAAGCGTGGTGCCAACGCCTGAAGTGCCGTCGCCAATTGGCCGCGCCGTCCGGTGACGAGCATGGTCTTCATCCGGGGAACCAGTCGCGCGCCTCAGCGAAGGCGGGAAGGACGCGGTCCTTCGCCGACAGGATCGGTGCGCCCATGAGCGGCCACCCGATGGCGATGTCAGGATCGTTCCAGGCGATGCCGCGCTCGGCCTCGGGCCGATAGGGCGCGGTCACCTTGTAGAAAATTTCCGTTTCGTCCACGAGGGTGAGATAGCCATGGAGGAATCCCGGCGGGATCCAGAGCTGCTCGCCTTCTTCTGCGGTGAGCCGCGCCGCAACCCATTTGCCATGGCTCGGCGAGCCAACGCGCGCATCGACCGCGACATCGAAGGCGGCGCCGCGCAACACCCGCACGAGCTTCCCCTGCGCATAAGGCGGCACCTGACAATGAAGGCCGCGCAGCGTGCCGTGGTCGCGCGAGAGACTTTCATTGTCCTGAACGAAGGCGTCGCCGATGCCGATCTCGGCAAAGCGCGCGGCGTTGAAGGTCTCGCTGAAATAGCCGCGGGCGTCGCCATGCCGGTCCGGCACGATCAACATCACCTCGGGAAGGGCAAGCCGTTCAACCCGCATCGCGCCCCTCTTCGGCGAGTTGCAAGAGGAGCCGGGCGAGCTCGGTGCCGCCGAGCCGCGCCGCCGCCGCGCGCAGGCCCGTCTCATCGATGAAGCCCATGCGAAAGGCCACCTCCTCGGGACAGCCGACCAGCATGCCCTGGCGCGCCTGGATGGTCTGGACGAAATTCGCCGCCTGCAACAGGCTGTCCGGCAGCCCGGCATCGAGCCAGGCGAAGCCCCGCGCCAGCCGTTCGACATGAAGGCTGCCATCTTCGAGATAGTGCCGGTTGAGATCGGTGATTTCGAGCTCGCCGCGTGCTGAGGGTTTGAGCCGCCGCGCTAACTCCGTCACTCGCGCATCATAAAAATAAAGGCCGGTTACCGCCCAGCGCGAGCGCGGCGCCGCCGGCTTCTCGACGATCGCCTTCGCAAGGCCGGTATCATCGAACTCGACGACGCCATAGCGTTCGGGGTCGCGCACTTCATAGGCAAAGAGGGTCGCACCATGCGTTCGCGCCGCCGCGGCACGCAAGAGGTCCGACAGATGGCCGCCGAAGATCAGATTGTCGCCGAGCGCCAAGGCGCAGCGCTCACCCTCTAGCCAGTCGCCGGCGATGAGGAAGGCCTGCGCCAGGCCCTCGGGCCGCTGCTGTTCCGCATACTCGAAGCGCACGCCCCATTCGGCACCGCTGCCGAGCGCGCGGCGAAAGAGCGGCAGATGTTCCGGCGTCGAAATGATCAGGAGGTCACGCAACCCGGCCAGCATCAGGAGGGTCAGCGGGTAATAGATCATCGGCTTGTCGTAGATCGGCAGAAGCTGCTTCGATACAGCCTGCGTCAGAGGATGAAGGCGCGTACCCGCGCCGCCCGCGAGAACAATGCCTTTC
>JBOHLV010000195.1:0-12120 GCA_050729815.1 Allostellaceae bacterium | reverse complement strand
TTGCGGTCTCGACCGCGGCCCGCAATTGACCAATAGCCAACTGATCTTTCACCGTGAGCGGCATGCTTCTCCCCTGCCAGTTCAGCCGGCGGTTTGCCCGGCCGGTAACATCGTCACGAGACGGAATTCCGACACGATTTGATCCGCCTGGGAATGCGGACGAAGATGGATCGTACATTGATAGAGCCCCGGGTGACCGGGTTGTTCGCGAACTTGCACGGCGGCATCCCGCAAGGGATATCGCGCCATCGATTCGGGCGATGCCTGATCGCTGCTATTGCAATAGGTCCGCAACCAACCCGACAAGAACTGCTCGCATTCCTCCGGCGTTCCGAAGGAACCGATCCTGTCACGCGCAAGTATCTTGACGTAATGCGCGAACCGCGAAACCGAAAGAATGTATTGCAGCATCGTTGAGAGCAGTGCATTCGCCGTCGCATTCGGCGTGGTAAAGACCTTCGGAGTTTGGATCGACGGATTGCTGTAGAAAGCCGAAAGTCCCGTGTACTGAACGTTAAGAAGCGGGATGAAGCCCATGTCGTTGAGCTGCTTTTCCTGTGCCTCGGAGAGCGAGACATCGGTCGAGAAGCGTTTGATGAGCCCTGGGCGATCGGTATCGAAGCCGGGAATTGGAAGACCCTCGACCTTGCCGCCTTGCGGACCGGACCGACGCGCGCCGCGGATGTCGGTGAACCATCCCGATTCGGCATAGGCACGAACGGCCACCGCCGCAAACGCATAGACCGAATTACCCCAGAGATATGATGTCGCGTCACGCACAGTTTCGACAAACCGAAATCCGTCCATGCGGCTGCCATCGTCCGTGTAGGGCAAGCGCATGAGAATATGCGGCAGCGTCACGCCGACAAACCGCGCATCATCGCCGTTGCGCAGCGAATGCCAGCGCGCATATTCGGGTGATCGAAAGCTCGCGGCAAGATCGACCGAATGCGTCATGTCGGCGAAGCTGTCGAACTCAAAGAATTCGGGCGATGCACCCACGATGAAAGGCGAGAACGCCGCAGCAGCCACTTGGGCCATGGCATGCAACGCCGCAAAATCGTCGAACCTGCTTTGCGCCGTGCGTCGGTGATGCACTTCATAGTCGCCGATCAGCAGCCCGTAAGGTCGCCCGCCTGGCATATCGAATTCGGCGCCATAAATCTTCTGAAATGCCTGGCTGCGGTCGAATTCAATCGCCCGCTCGAGATCGCGGCAGAGCTCCTCCCAAGTCACATTCAAGACCCGGACTTTGATATTGCCGGTATCCCGATTCGCGTGGAGAAGAAACTCGATGCCGCGCCAAGAGGCCTCGAGTTTCTGAAAACGCGGATGATGCAGAATCGCGTTGACCTGATCGCTGATCAACCGATCGATCTCGGCAATCTCGTTATCAAGCGCGGACCGAAGCGCGCCGCGACGCCAAACACCATCGGGCGGACGGCGTTGCTGCAACCAAGCTCGCTGAAATTCAAGATTCAGCACTTCGCCTTCAACGGCGACCACCGGAAGTTCCGGGGATTCGGCCTCAACGCCTGCTGCTATGCTGCCACCCCCGGCCATCCACCGCTACTGCTTCTTCGGAACGCGCGCCACAAGCCGCAGGGATGCCGTCAGTTCCTCCATCTGCAGCCACGGCCGCAGCCTCGCCACGGCCTGATAGGACCCGGGCATGCCGGCCACCTCTTGCACTTCTACCTGGGCTTCGCGCAATGGATATTGGGCCTTCAGTTCGGCGCTGGCATTCGGGTTCGAATTGACGTAGTTGGAAATCCACTTATTTAGGAACGCTTCACAATCCTCGCGTTCCATGAACGAGCCAATCTTGTCGCGCGCGATGACCTTGAGGAAATGCGCAAAGCGCGACGTCGCCATGAGATAGGGCAGACGAGCGCTGAGCGCGGCATTGGCATTGTCGTCGGGCGAGGAATATTTTTTTGGCTTATGCACGCTTTGGCCGCCGAAGAATACCGCATAATCGGTATTCTTATAATGGCACAATGGCAGGAAGCCGAGGTCCGAAAGCTCCTTTTCCCGGCGATCGCCGATGGCGATTTCGGTGGGGCACTGCAGGTCACGGTCGCCATCATCGGTAACGAAGTCGTAAGCCGGCAAATTGCTCACCTTACCGCCGTTCTCCGCACCGCGAATCGACGTGCAGAATCCGGATCTCGCGAAGGACTCGGTCATCCGCGCCGCCATGGCATAGGCGGAATTCATCCAGGTGAAATGGTCATGCGGCATCTCGCGCGTCTTTGAACCTTCCGTCGGCGCCTCCTCGAAATCGAATTCTTCGATCGGGTTGGTCATCTTGCCATAGGGAAGACGGGCTAGGACGCGTGGCATCGTCAAGGTAACGAAGCGCGAATCATCACTTTCGCGGAAGCTGCGCCATTTCGCATATTCAACCGTGTCGAAGATCTTTGCCAATGATCGCTGCGCCGGCAATTCGGTAAAGTTCTCAAGTCCAAGCAATTGCGGACTGGCAGCGGTAATGAATGGCGCGAAAGCAGCGGCGGCGACGTTTGAAATCATCGACAGCGCTTCGATATCGTGCGGGTCGCGATTGAATTCATAATCTCCGATCAGCGCGCCGTAAGGCTCGCCGCCGGGCATCCCAAACTCGTTTTCGTAAATCTTCTTGAACAGCAGACTCTGATCAAACTCCATCTGCTTCGACAGGTCATTGAAGAGCTCACGTTTGGTGAGGTTAAGGACTCGAATCTTAAGACCGGGTCCCGTCTCCGAATTCGAAACAAGATAGTGCAAGCCCCGCCAGGCACCTTCGAGCTGCTGAAATCGCGGATGGTGCATGATTGCGGATAGCTGCTTCGAAACCACGGCGTCGATCGCCGCAATCGCGCTATTGATCGTTTGTGTAAGATTCCGACTATAGACGACCGTGCCCTTAAGCGCTTCCTCCGTCAGTACCCGCATGAGTTCTTGCGCCCGCTCCGGCTCTGTTTGCCGCGTCGCGGCGATCGCCTGGTCGAGCAGATTGACTTCCTGGGCTTCGGCTTCCACCGTCCGCGCGGTCTCAGTGCCCGCATCTTTCTGCTGAGCGGCCATTACCGTTTCTCCCCACGGCTCTCTTCATCAATCCCGAGCGACTTCGACAAAGATTGCAAATCGTCCTGATTTTGCAAAATCCGTTCGAGCAGTCCTTCGAGATCTTGCGACCGGTCGGCCTTTACCAAGAGATCGCGAAGTTTGTCCCGCGTCTCCATCAATTTGCGCAACGGCTCCACCTGCTGTGCCACGCGCGCAGGATTGAAATCGTCCATCGAATTGAATTGCAACTCAACATGGAGATCGGTGCCGTCATTCTTCAGGGTGTTGTCGACGGCGATATGAAGTCCCGGCGCCATGCGCGTCATGACGTCGTTGAAATTATCCGGGTCGATCTGCACGAAACTGCGATCGCGCAGAGGCTTAAGCTTGTTGGTAGGGTCGCCAGAGAGATCGCCCAGCACCCCGACAACGAACGGTAGCTCGCGAATGACGTTGGCGCCGTCCGCCTCTACGTCGTAGGTGATGTGGACGCGCGGTTTCCTGACGCGCCCTAATTTTTCGTGAACGCTCGCCATTCGAATTCCCCTCCGCTAGTGACAGAACGACGGCGGTTATGAGACCCAAAAGCAACTTGGCTTTCGTTAATATTAGCAAAACACACGAGTCGCGTAAACCTATTAAGTTACCTGCCCGGGTGTTGCCACCTTATTGACCGTCCGGCGGCTTGATTCCAGCAGAGACAAAGAATTGACGGCGGGCATTTTGATCTTGAATCAGTTCCTGCAACAATTCGGTCAAGGGAAGCCGCGCGCGACGAACCAGCTCGTCCAACACCAATGATATAGTCGATTGTGGCTCCGCCCGACGAAAATATTCGGCAACGCGGAGCAGGACGGCGAAGGCTTCCTCGCGATTCGATATCGCCATCACTCCCGGGGTGACGGTCGGCGTAGCGGCGGCGCCTGTCGCGTCAGGCGGAGCAGTCTGACCCGAGGCCGCAACGGGAGATTCGGTCGGCACCTCCGTAAGAAATGGGGCAATCGTCCGCAGCGCTTCCCGAAGGTCGACCAAGAGATCGCCAACGGACTTTCCGGAAGGCGCATCGCGACCCGCAACCCGATCCAGAGCTTCCACGAGTCGCCGGCTTTCGTCGATACATTGGTCGACGTCGGACATCAAATCCGTGAAGAACGGGCGCGGGGTCAAGGCCGCGCCGGTCCTGATCCCCTCTAACGTCATCGCCCCGGCGCCCATTCGTTGCGCCCGCACTTCGTCCGTTAGCCCGGTCAGTCGTTTCGCCTGCTCGTATTGCCCCAAGGTACAGGGGCCGGGATCACCGGTCTGCGCAATCTCAATGCGGCGCAATGGTTGACTGAGCGTCCCGTCGGCGCCCTGCTCCTCACCCACTATGTTAATGATCGGCATCAGACGCGTCAGGATGCCGTCGTCGTCCGGCATCGGATAGAGACGTTCCCAATAGATATCGACAAGCTCGCGGATCAAGCGGAAGCCATCACGCAAACCTGCGATGCCGTGGAAGCGAAGCAATCCCTCAGTCAACACCGATGCGATTTCCAGATCCTTGCTCTGGGTCGTCAGAATCGCCGGCCCCGCTTCCATAATCGTTCGCCAGGCATCGAGGCCACTATCAACCGAATCAAAGCCCTGGTCGCGACGCCGCTCGGCGTCGCGTGCGATCATCCGCGCCTCACGGATCGTGTCATAGGGCGACGTCGGGGACCGGTCGATTCTGAGATCGATGCCGGTATCCGAATCGCCCGGGATCGGCGCCAGCAGTTCGGCGAAGTTGAGAATATCGGGGCTCGTCATTGTGGCCGAGCCGGGCTTGCGGCAGGCTGTGTTGTCATGATGCGATACGAGATAACCGGCGCATCCGCCGGCGATCGTGGATGAGCCATGACCTTGCGCAACGCGGAGAGGTACGCCGCCGCCGTTTCCGTTACTTGGCGTGGTTTCGGGAAGAGAGGTCGCGGCGATGAAATCGCCATGATCATGTCCTTTCCGAAAGGGGAGCAGATTTGATAGGTATAGTCGGCGGCGTCATCCCGCCGCGCCGGCGAATTGCAGGTATATCCCGCATATTTTTCCTTATTATACGCATTGCCGATCGTGACCTTTTGTCCGGCGGTCACCTTGTTTACCTTGCGACGGCCATTGGGCAACATGTGCATTACGTTGCCGTCGGGGTCAAAATAGTCGACATAGAGATAGCCATTGAACAGTGACGAGGCGTCGACGGTAAGACGCAAAAACTGGTTTTCATGGAAGACAAAATCCTTGGCACCCCCGTCGATGGCCGGCAGCACCCGTGCACCGGCATCGCCATCGACCGCGCGTGCCATCTCGATAACATCGCAAAACGGCCAGGGCTCTATCTTCAGTTGATTGGCGACCCTATCGATCTTGGGGCCGCTTGCCAGTGCCGTCGCCATTTTACTATCGTCTTGATTGGCAACGATTCCTGTCAAGGTCGCCTCGGTGCGAAACATGTAATTCTGGCTCACCGCAACCGAAGCGCTCTTACAACGCAATGCAGCGTCCACACGATGTTGGATTTCGCTGGCCACGACATGCGTCCTGATGCCCAACAGCGACAGCAAGGGCCGCGGATAGATCACGTGTCCCGCGGCGAGTACCACCAAAACACCAACGCAGACACCAATTCCGATCAAAATCTTGCGACTTACCCCGTCGCCGGCCAACTCCGTCGTCTCGCGATCGAGATGCCACTTGCGCACTTCGGGATCGACGATGTCATACATGCCTTGCGGCCGATTTTCGGGCAAAGGCTGCAGCATCGCCGCGATTTCGTGGCGCAATTCCTCCGGCACCGGGGCCATGTCCGGCAACTTTTGCCGCGCCAGGGTCATCTCGGTCAGCGAGCTACCCATCTTCAACCGTTGACCATGACCGATCGCGGCAGTCGCGAGAACGAGACCAAGACTGTAGATATCCGAGCGCCGCTCAACATTGCCGGAGAAATGCTCCGGCGATGCAAACGCATACTTCCCGACGAAATCGCCCCCGAAAATCGAACGTTGCGCGGCGGCTGGATCCGCCTCGATCAGTTTTGAGATCCCGAAGTCGATAAGGACCGCCTCATCGATCCGGCCATCGCGCAGGATGATATTGTCGGGCGAGATATCGCGATGAACGATACCGACCTCATGCGCCGCGCCAAGCCCGAGCGCCAATCGATCCTTCAGCGTTCTGACCTCGGCGGGCGTGAGCTGATTATCCTTGATATAGTCGCCGAGCGATGGGCCATCGACATACTGCATAACCAGAAAGCGCCGGCCGCGATCATCGACGAACAGACCTTCATAATCGACGACGGCGTCGTTCCGGACACGCCGCAGTGCATTTGCTTCGCGCGTCAGGGCTTCCAGCACGTCAGGATTGTCGGCGAGATCCGACAAGATCATTTTGATCGCGTGGACGGTGTTCAGCAAAATATGCGTGGCGCGGTACACGGTGCCCATGCCGCCGCGCGCGACGAACTTGTCGACGCGATAGGTATTGACCAGAATTTCGCCATCTTTGAGCGACGACTGGGTGCTCCAGCGCGTCACGTGAAAATCGGCAGCAGGCGGCGAGGCTTGCGCGTCCGGATCGGGCGCCCCCCCGCTGGTCTGTCGGCCGGTCGGATTGGTTTTTTCCGATTGCGGCTGACCCGGCCCGGGCCGGATGATGCGGGTTCGCTCGTCACTCATTCGCATCGTCCGCCGTGACGATCTGAATGACGACGACCGTGACGTTGTCGATGGCACCCCGTGAGAGGGCGCACTCCATAAGTTGCGCGACCGCGTCTTTGGGCGTGTGATTCTGGAGTTGCGCTTCGATCTCCTGATCGCTCGCCATCTTCGTCAATCCGTCGCTGCACAACAGGAACGTATCGCCAAGGAGTATCTGGTCCTGCCGTAAGTCCAGGTTGAGTTCATCCGCGGCGCCGACTGCACGTGTCAGGACGTTGGCGTCGGGATGGTTATCCGCTTGTGTCACGTCAATGAGGCCGCGATCGATGAGATCTTGCACGGCACTGTGATCCGTGCTGATGCGGTGAAGCACATTGTTGCGCAAACGATAAAGACGGCTGTCCCCCGCCCAGGCACAGGCGAAATGCTCGCCATGGATCAGCAGAACCACCACCGTGCTGGCAACCACCAGATCGGGGCCGATTTTGGTTGCTTCGAGCCGCAGCAGACGATTGACGGCAAGGAGTTGCTCGCGTACCTCCGTCAGGAAGGAAGCCGCGCTAACCGGTTGAGAGACACGGCCCAGCGCTTCTACCACCATGCGACTGGCACGGTCACCGGCGCTCTCGCCGCCAAGCCCGTCGGCGACTGCCCACAGACCGATCCCGGTACGTTCGAGATACGCGTCTTCATTGAGTTTGCGCACGGCACCAACATCCGTGTTCCCGGCTGACACCGCGCGCAATCGGACCGAGCGAGGGTTCCGCATTTGTCTCAGCGTGTCGCCCATCCCCATTCCTCCCATTTACCATCAAGGAAAGCGGCGAACCCCGATGCCGGGGGCAGATTCCGTGTCATGATCATGGTCGGCTGGACGCGTTCCGATCCGGCCGTCCACCATATCGCCCAATTTGGCCACGCTTCGAGAAGGATTGCATCGTTCATCTCGATTGCCGAAACCGCGACCGAATGAACCGCGTCGTAGCTGCGCCGTACGCCAAACGCGCTCACCCCTGCGCGGCTCGGCACCGCGATCAGTGCCGTCACCTCTTCACTTGCCTTGTCGAAGGTGTCGAAATCGGCATCGTCGGCCAACACCGTGAGCGCCAACGTCTCGACGCGCTCAAACCACTCCGTCCCTGCCACCACGGTACTTGTCGGCGTGCGACAACCATCAAGCGGCGCTGCCAAGGTCAACGGAAAATACCGTCCGACGCGATCAACGCTCGGCATGAATACTCCGGCCATCGCAACGTTGCCGCAAATCCCGGGGCCCGTTATGAACCGCCAAAGCGGCGCTTCCAGATAGATGTCGAGCCAGCGGTCCCCCAAAGCTCCTGCGGCATTTGCGATACTGTCCTGCAGCCAAAGATCCCAGGGCTCGACAAAGCTCCGCGGCAAGCGCCGGGTCACGAAGTCGCCTCGCGCCGGCAGCTTACCATAGAAGCCCAAGCGTGCGTCGGTCGCTTCGCCTATAGATGGCTCGGACACCGGAATGCTCGCAAATCGTTCATGGAGAGCGGGTTGATCACGCTTGCCGTTTGCACATCGTAAATCGCCTCATGGCCGCCTGCGGTAAAGGTGACGCGCAGGCGGTCGGCGCCTGTGCGCCTAATGCGGGCCCGATCCAGTAAACGGAACAAGGACCAGGGTCCGGAAACGGTAATGGTCGCCGGCAGACCGCTCGATGTCTGAAACACCACCCGGCCCTCGGCAAACCCGCCCTTGCCCGGCCATTGGAGGATCTGGGACTGTGGCGGACCATGGGCGTATGTCAACTGCTGCCCGTCTAAATCAAAAATCACTTCGGTCGAACCCGCATCGAGCGACACGGGCGTGAATTGCAGTCGGAGCGAGGGCGTTGATCCTCCACCGCCGAAGAAGCCGTCACGAATCGTGGCCGCACGCTGAAACTCGATAAGCGAACTATTGGAAAGGCCGAGGTTCACGGTCCGGCCTGCTTGCCATCGCCAAGGCTTATGCGAGTAATCCACATAAGGGGCCAAATTCGTCTTGAAGAAGGAATCGATGAGACCGCCCGGCGCGAACAGGTGCCCGAAATCCTCAAGAGTGACACCCGTTTGGCTATCATGATGGAATGGATAGCGACCGGAGAGCGCGCGCTCGCAGAACGGCAGGACTTGTGCCCGCCATAAATCATTCAACTGAGACCGAGTATGTCCCCTGGTAAGCCCGGAGAAGTTGGCCGCTACCGCTGCGACGAGGTTGTTGGCCGGTGCCGGCAGGCGCGCAGCCTCGGATGCGAGCCGTGCCGAAGCCCCGCTATCGGCAACGAAGGCGTTGCCGGGCGCCTGACCCGGCGCCACCATTTGCGTTGCTTGCATGTAGAGAGAATTGAAATCATGCAACATGTCATCGACGGGAGCCGGTCCGGAAATGCCGAGGCCGACGAACCGGCGCAGATTGCGGAAATGCTCGGTGATGAGTTGTCCGTAAGATGGTCCCAAGGTTGAATTGAAACTGCCCGCCGCGCTGGCGATCGCCGCGATTCGCCTCGTCGCGTAGGCGGTCGTCGGCGACACGGCGCGGCTGAGGTTTCCGGCGGCATTCGCGGTCTTCGCGCCAGGCGGCTTCGACAGATCGGTCTGGCTCGCGATCGCGACCAGCAAGAGTTTCAGCGGGGAATCCGGCGCCGACAAGATATTGAGAACGTCCGACGCCTCGGTCATTTCGGTAAAGGGCCTTACCTCAATGTCGCCTAGCAATCGGTCCCACTGCGCCTCGTAATCGGCCGTGTAGAGCGCGACAACGTCCTTCTCGATCTGACCCGAGCCGAGGCCCGAACTGCCGCCGCCTTGACCCGACTTCCCCATGACCCAGGATTCCTTGGCAGCCTGGTGCGCCGTCAAGGTCAGTTGCGGGAGGAATTCTTCGTAATATCCTTTTTTGGTATAAAGGCCGGGAACACCCGAAGTCAGGGGTTTGCCTGATTTCAGGGCGATAACACGATCGGCATTTGGTCCGGCGTTATCCACGATCCGCCAGTCGCCGACCGATCCATCGGCCGCCTTCGATTTGATTTCACTGTAAACTCGTTGGGCCAGCGGTTGGCGCTCAAGCGCCTGTCGTGCTTCCCCGATGACGCGACCGTCGAGCGCGATCTGCTGCAGCGGCTGCGCAAGCATCGCATCAAGATGATCAACCAAACTCTGCCGCAGGCCTTGATCGGCGGAACCCGGATAGGTCTTTGCCCAATCACGCACCATCCAGGATCTTATTTCGCCCGTATTCATGGGGCCCTCGCCCCCCAACATCAGATATACCCTCAAATCCTCTTCAACGACATCGAGGCGCGTGAGATGGGTGTCGATATGATGGCCGAGACGGATTAGCAGCCGCGGCAGAAAGATCTTGTTGAGAGCGTCGTCATAAGCCACCTGCGCTTCCGCCCCGAGCTTGGCTCCCTGATAGAGACCGAAGTCGAGCAGAAGCGGTTCTCCCTTATCCCGGTCGGCATAGCCGACGGGAAAGTCGCGCAGGTCGGTCAGCACGGGCACCGTCGCCCGGACATTGGCGTCGTCAACCGTCCCGGCCGTGAAGGGCGCTACCAGCTTCCGGTAGACGTCGATACGCCGCTCGACCGTCGCGATGAGTTGCTGGTTGCCAAAATAGCTTACCGTCCAGGCGGCGGTAAGACCGAGGAACACCACCGCGATCGCACCATATGCGAACCGGCGGATCAGCTTTTGTCGCCGCTCCAGCTTCGGGTTGGCGCTGACGACATTCGCTTCACCAAAAATGACGTCGCGGAAAAGCCGTCCGAGAAAATAGCTGCGGCCGCTGCCGCTGAAGGAAGGCAGCCGCTGGCGCTCGACTCCGAAGCTTGCCGCCATCGCGCCCATCAGGCGGTCGAAGGGCGTTCCCTCCTGCGTGCCGCTGGTGAAATACACTCCCCGCAGCAGTAGCCGACCTTCATAGCGATTGGGTACGAAGATTTCGTTGAGGAACTGCAGCAGCGGCTCCTTGATCGAGGCGACCTGCGTCGGAAACCCAAAAATCTGCGCGCGTTTCAGAACATCCGTCTCACGCTGCAACCTTTCGAGGACTCGGTCGCCAAGCCGTTGCACCAACGCATCAAATTCCCCGCCAATGTTGGCGATCGCGGGCTCGGCGGTTTCCTCGCCGCTGTCAAACGGAAGAGTGACGCCCCAGACCTGTTCGCGATCCTCTCGGCCGATGTCGTCAAAGAACTCGACGAATCCCGCCATCAGATCGGCCTTGGTCAACAAGAAATAGATCGGGAACCGGACGTCGAACTCGTCGCGCAGTTCCAGGAGACGTTTACGAATGGCCCGGGCATGCGCGGAGCGTTCCTCCGGCGAGAGCAACGCTATATCGGAGATGCCCATCGCCACCAGCGCGCCATTGATCGGCTGCCTGGGGCGATAGCGCTTGAGCAACTCGAGGAAGCCTTTCCAGGCTCCCTGATCGACCGCGGTATTGCTGTCCTGCGTCGTATAGCGGCCCGCCGTGTCGAGCAACACCGCCTGGTCGGTCAATAGCCAGTCACAATTGCGGGTGCCACCGACCCCTGTCACCGAACTGCTGCCGAATTTCTCGGCCGTGGGGAAGTTCAATCCCGAATTCCGCAGCGCGGTTGTTTTTCCAGAACCTGGCGGGCCGATGAACATGTACCACGGCAGTTCGTAAAGATAGCGGGGCCCGCGCCGCCGACCTTTCGCGCCAGAACTCCTGCGCAGGAGGATAAGCGCTTCCTCCAGGCGCTTGCGCAGCGCGGCTATTTCCGCGGTCGATTCAGCGGCGTTGGCGTCCTCGGGCGTTTCCGTCAACGCCTTGACCATCTCATCGTTGGTTTTGGACGCCTTGTGCCAAGAGACGATATTGATCACGCCCCACGCGACGAGGATGATCATGACGACCACGAGGCGGACCGCGTCGCTCCCGAGAAAGTGATTGCCGCCGAACGCCAGTAGCGGCCCCAAGAACCAGATGAGCAGCGATAGCGCGATCGCGCCGATCAGCGTGATAAACCAACGCGTACCCAGAAAGCGGAAGAATCGACCCATCAGTCGGTCGCTCCAGGCTTGATAAGGATGATATCGATTCGCCGATTCTCGGCGCGGCCGTCACGTGTTGCGTTCGACGCGATCGGATCGGTAGCACCACGACCCTCGGCCGACATACGACCCGGCGTCTTCAGGATCCGACTTATGAAGGTCTTCACGGCGTTCGCGCGGGCCAGCGACAATTCATAATTCGACGGAAAGCGCAGCGTGTGAATCGGCGTACTGTCGGTATAGCCGACGACTAGGAGCTTGCCCTTGACGGTATTGAGTTCCTCGCCGACACGGCGGAGCAGCGTTGCAAAGCGATGATTGACCGCGGCGCTCCCTGACGCGAACAGGCCGCC
>JBOHLV010000194.1:0-29523 GCA_050729815.1 Allostellaceae bacterium | reverse complement strand
TGGCCGACCATGCGCGCGCCCGACATGCCGTAAGGATGGCCGATCGAGATCGCGCCGCCATCGACATTGAGCTTGTCGTCGGGGATGTGGAGGCGGTCGCGACAATAAATGACCTGGCTCGCGAACGCCTCATTCAATTCCCAAAGATCGATATCGTCGATCCCGATTCCGTGGATGGCGAGCAGCTTTGGCACCGCGAACACCGGACCGATCCCCATCTCGTCCGGGGCACAGCCGGCGACCGCCATGCCGCGATAACGCCCCAAGGGTTCGAGGCCGCGTCTCTCGGCCTCCTTCTCTTCCATCAGGATCGCAGCCGAGGCGCCATCCGAAAGCTGCGAGGCGTTGCCGGCGGTAATGTATTTGCCTTCCGTCACCACTTGGCCGTTCTGAAACACCGGCTTCAGCCCGGCGAGGCCCGCCGCCGTGGTGTCGGCGCGGTTGCCCTCGTCCTTTTCAAGTCGCACCTCGCGCTTCGTCACGGCGCCGGTCGCCTTGTCCTGGAACAGCATGGTCGAGGCGAGCGGCACGATCTCGTCATTGAACCTGCCGGCGGCCTGGGCCTCCGCCGTGCGGCGCTGCGACTGGAAGGCGTATTGGTCCTGCGCCTCGCGCGAGACGCCATAGCGGTCGGCGACGATCTCCGCCGTCTCGATCATCGCCATATAGAGCGCCGGCCGATGCTCGACGAGCCACGGGTCCTGCGCCATGTTGAGCGCCTTGGTCTGGACCAGCGAGATCGATTCGAGCCCGCCGCCGACGGCGATCTCCATCCCGTCATCGATGATCTCCTTGGCGGCCGTCGCGATCGCCATCAGCCCCGAGGCGCATTGCCGGTCGACGCTCATCCCCGCCACCGTCACCGGCAACCCGGCCCGGAGCGCCGACTGCCGCGCGACATTGGAGCCCTGATAGCCCTGTTGCAATGCCGCGCCCATGACGACATCCCCGATTTCGGCGGGGTCGACCTTGGCCCGCGCCACCGCCGCGGCGATCGCATGGCCGCCAAGCTGTTGCGCCGGGGTGTTGTTGAAGGCACCGCGATAGGCCTTGCCGATCGGGGTCCGCGCGGTCGAGACGATGACGGCGCTGCGCATGGCTTCCTCCTTTGTTGATGCTATCTTGTGCCGGTCTTGACCCCGGCCTTCGCCAGTTCGACCGCGCCCTGCCCACCGGCATTCTGTGGCAGGAGATCGTCGTCGCGGCGCGACAACTCGTCGAAGCGCCGAACCACCTCGTCGGGTGCGTCGGGCGACAGCGGGATATGGACGCCGCGCGTCATCGCGACATAGGTACGCTCAAAACCGCCGGCGCCGGCATTGAGGATGGCGCGGTTCGGCGCCGCATCATGGGCGAGCGCGAGCACCGCCGGCGACACCGCCTCGGGCGTCAGGGCCGCGAGCGCGTCGGCCGGCATCAACTCCTCGGTCATGCGGGTCGCCGCGGTCGGCGCGAGGCAATTGACATGGACGTTATATTTCGCACCCTCAAGACCGAGCGCGTTCATAAGGCCGACGAGCCCCATCTTCGCCGCGGCGTAATTGGATTGGCCGAAATTGCCGAACAGGCCAGACGATGACGAGGTCAGCACGATCCGGCCATAATTCTGCTCGCGCATAATCTCCCATACCGCCTTGCAGCAATTGACCGCGCCCATGAGATGAACCTCGATCACCGCCCGAAAATCGGCGATCTCCATCTTGGCAAACGTCTTGTCGCGCAAAATGCCGGCGTTGCAGACCAGGATATCGACCCGGCCCCATTTCGCCTTGGCCTCGGCGACCATCGCCTCGACCGCGGCGAAATCGGTGACCGAAGCGGCATTGGCGATCGCGTCGCCGCCCATCGCCTTGATCTCCGCCGCGACCTTTTGCGCCGGCGTAACGCCGCCGCCCGTGCCATCGAGCGCGCCGCCGAAATCATTGACCACCACCTTGGCGCCGCGCGCCGCCAGGGCGAGCGCGTGCGCCCGCCCCAAACCGCCGCCGGCACCGGTCACGATCGCGACACGGTTATCGAAACGCAAGGTCACGACCGCTCAACCCGCGAAGATTTCGTCGAAGAAATTGCGCATCCGCTGCCACGAACGCGCGTCCGATTGCGCATTGAATTTGGCGGCGGGATTGACGGCGCCGTCATTCGCCGGATTGGTGAAGGCATGGACGGTGTTGCCGTAATGGATGAGTTCCCAATCGCAACCGCCGTCCTGCATCTCCTTGATGAAGGCGGCGACCTCGGTCGGCGGGACGATCGGGTCCTCGGCGCCGTGGCAGACCAGCACCTTTCCCTTGATATTCTTGGCATCGGCGGGATCGCCGGCGCTGAGCGCGCCATGGAAGCTGACCACGCCTTTCACCGGGGCGCCGCTGCGGGCCAGTTCCAGCACCACCGCGCCGCCGAAGCAATAGCCGATGGCGGCGAGCCGGCCGCTATCAACCTCGGGCCGCGCCGCCAGCGCCTCGCGCGCGGCATTGACGCGGCGGCGCAGTTCGCCGCGGTCGTTCATCAGCCCCATCAGCAGGTTCATGCCTTCCTCGATGTCTTTCGGCTGCTTGGCATTGCCATAGACGTCGAGCGCGAAGGCGACATAGCCGAGTCCGGCCAGCATGTCGGCGCGGTGCTTCGGATCGCTGCCGAGGCCGAACACGTCATGACAGACGAGGATGCCCGGCCGCTTACCCGCCCGGGTCTCGTCATAGGAGAGGTAGCCCCGCATCACGGTTGCGCCGGAACGATATTCGATGGTCTCGGTCTTCATGGTGTCTCGCTCCGCGTGTTAGTTGATGGGGGCGCGATGATATACCGCTGCGCCGGTGCCCGGCTAGCCGCGCTGGATCAATTCGATCTTGTAGCCGTCGGGATCCTCGATGAAGGCGATCACGGCGGTGCCGAACTTCAAGGGGCCGGGCGCGGGCGGAATCTTGACGCCCGCCGCGGCGAGGCGGTCACACAGCGCATAGGCGTCCGTGACGCCGATCGCCATATGGCCATAGCCGGTGCCGATCGCATAAGGCTCCTTCTGGTCCCAATTATAGGTGAGCTCGACCACGGCGGCGCGATCCTCATCGTCATAGCCGACGAAGGCGAGAGTGTAGCGCCCGGCCTCGACATCGCGCTTGCGCAACAGTTTCATACCCATGAGCCGGGTATAGAAATCGACCGATTTGTCGAGATCGAAGACCCGGATCATGGTGTGCAAGAGCCGGGCATCGCCCAATCCAGTCCGGTCGTCGGTCGCGGTTCGCGTATCCATCGAAGCCTCCTTTCAGCCGTTCATCATGGCCAGAACCTGACGCGCGGCTCGGCGCGACGGTGCGAGCGTGCCACGGCCGAGCAGCGCCAGCGCCTCGTCATAGGCCGCAATTTGCGCGGCCCGCTCATCGGCATGCGCCAGAAGCCGCGCCACCGCGGCGGCCAGCCGCGCCGGGGTACAGTCATAATGGATGAACTCGGGCACGGCGGCGCGATCCAACAACAGATTGACGAGATTGACGTAACGCACCTTGACCATGCGCCGCACGATCGCCGCGGTCAATCCATTGACCCGGTAGGCGATGATGGCGGGGAGATGCGCCATCGCCAATTCGAGGGCGACGGTGCCCGACGCCGCAAGCGCGACATCGGCGGCGGCGAAGGCGTCGAACTTGTCGTCGTCGTTTTCAAGGATGACGGGCGCCCCGGGCCAGGAAGCGGCCGCCGCCCGCACCATCGCTGCGACGGTGCCGAGCGTCGGCACGACGATACGCAAGCCCGGATGGCCGGCCGCGAGCAGCCGTGCCGCCGCGCCGAAAAGCGGCAGGAGATGGCGCGCCTCACCGCGCCGGCTGCCCGGCAATATCGCCACCAGCGGCGCCCTGGGGTCGATGCCGAAGCGGGCGCGGAAGCCCGGCCCGTCGCCGCGATCGGCCCCGCCTTCGATCACCGGATGGCCGACAAAGGTCGCCGGCAGGCCGACCTTCTCAAAATAAGGCGGCTCGAACGGCAGCAACACCAGGAGTTGGTCACACCAGCGCGCGATCTCCTTCGCCCTGCCGGCGCGCCACGCCCAGACCATCGGTGCGACATAATGGATAAGCCGCACCCGGTCGCCCGCGGCGCGCAAGCGCCTGGCGACGCGCCAGGTGAACCCCGAACTGTCGATCGTCACCACGGCGGCGGGCCGGCGGGCGCGGATGTCGGCCACCGTTTCCTTGATGCGGCGCAAGAGCCGCGGCGCATGGGGCAGCACCTCGGCAAAGCCCATGACCGCAAGCTCGCCGATCGGGACGAGGCTCGTGAGGCCTTCGGCCGCCATGCGCTCGCCGCCGACGCCGGCAAAGCGAATGGCGCCGCCGGTCTCTTCCTTGAGGGCTGCCATCAGCCGCGCGCCCAGAATGTCGCCCGAAGGCTCGCCGGCGATGAGATAGAGAAGCGGCGGTTCGCTCACGGCGCCTTGACGCCAAGCAAAAACAGGCCGGCCTCGTCCGCCGCCTTGACCGTCGCCTCTCGGTCGAGTAGCAGCGCCGCCCCGGCCTCGATCGCGATGCCGCGCAAGCCCGCCGCCTGGGCACCCGCCACCGTCACCGGCCCGATGGTCGGCAAATCGGCGCGCCGCTCCTGCCCCGGCTTCGCCAGCTTGACGAGGATTCCGCCGGGACCGTCCTTCGCTAAGGTGCGGCAGCGCGCGAGCAGCGCATCGGTGCCTTCCGCCGCCTCAACGCCGAGGATCACGCCCTGCTGCACCACCGCCCCCTGGCCGATGTCGAGCGCACCGAGCGCCCGCACCGCGCGGATGCCATAATCGATATCGGATCGGGCGAGATCGTCCGGCGCCAATCGGCCGAGCGGCCCTTCCGGCACGAGGAGGGAGCCCAGTACCGCATCGGCGCCGATGACACGGAAGCCTTCGCTTTCTTCGAGCTCGCGGATGAGCGCGGCGAGAAGACCGTCATCGCCCAAGGCGCGCGCGCCAACCTTGGCGAGGAACCGGGTCGCGCGCCAGTCGGGCCGCAGCGACAACAGCGACGGCCGCTTGACACCGCCGGCAAGAACGATTTCGGTGACGTCGTTTTCATGACAGAGGGCGATCCCCTTCCCGAGCTCGCCGAGCCGAATCCAGGCATGGTGCGTGCCGACGAGCCAAGCCGGATCGGCCGCCTCCTTCAAGGCGATGACGAAGACGGGCCGACCGGCGCCGCTCGCCGCCGCCACGACGCGTTTCGGCAAATCGCCGGCCCCGGCGACGACGCCGAGCCTAGTCGCCATTCGCGCCCTTGGGCTGCACCAGACCGCGGCTCGAATCGGCCTCGATGAAAGCGGCCACCTCGCGCACCGGCGCGACACCCGGGAACCGCGCCGCCATGGCGGCCGCGCGTTCGGCCAGCGTGCCCGGCGCCGCTGCCTCGCCGAACAGCATCTGATAGGCCGTGCGCAACGCCTGAATATCGTCGCGCGAAAAGCCACGGCGCTGGAGCCCGACGATATTGAGGCCGGTCAAGCGCGCGCGGTCGCCCACCACCATGCCGTAGGGAATGACGTCGCGCTCGACCCCCGTCAGACCGCCGATCATCGCATGCGCGCCGATGCGGACGAATTGATGTACCGCCGACTGGCCGCCGAGAAAGGCATAGTCGCCGATCACAATATGGCCGCCGAGCGCGACATTGTTCGCCATGATGATATGGTCACCGAGCCGGCAGTCATGGGCGACATGGCTGCTCGCCATGAAGAGACAAAGATCGCCGACCCGCGTTTCCATGCCGCCGCCCCTGGTGCCCGGTTGCATCGTGACATATTCGCGGATGGTATTGTCGGCACCGATAATGAGGTGCGATTCCTCTCCCTGGTATTTCAAATCCTGGGGCGGCTGGCCGATCGAAGCGAACGGGAACAGGCGCGTTCGCGGCCCGATCCGGGTCCGGCCGGCAATGACGACGTGGGAGACGAGTTCGACCGCCTCGCCCAGAACCACTTTCGGCCCGACATGGCAATAAGGCCCGATCCGGACGCCGGGACCGAGCTCGGCGCCGGCCTCGATGAGGGCGGTGGAGTGGATCTGCGCCGCCGGGGCGCGGCGCTCACTCATCGAGGATCATCGCGGTGAAGGTGGCCTCGGCAACGCGCTGCTCGCCGACCGTGGCGACGCCTTCGAACTTCCATACCGACCTGCGATGATGGATGCAATCGACCTTGACCTTGAGCAGGGCGCCCGGCATCACCGGTTTGCGGAACCGCGCCTTCTCGACGCTCATGAAATAGACGAGCTTGCCCTCGAAGCTTGGCCCCAGGGTATGGACAACGAGCACCGCCGCGGTCTGGGCCATGGTCTCGATGATGAGCACGCCCGGCATCACCTTGCGGCTCGGGAAATGGCCGCGGAAGAAATCCTCCTCGCCCGTCACCCTCTTGACCCCAACGGCGGTGGTGCCGGAGACGAGATCGGTCACGCGCTCGATGAACAGAAACGGGTCGCGGTGCGGGATCATCTCCTTGATCCGCTCGAGATCGAGCTCGCTCCCGGCGCCGGCGGGATGCACCGCCATTGTCAGCCGCCCTTTTTCACCGCCAGGCGCTTCAGCGCCGCGACCTGGCGGTGGTGCAGCTTGATCGGGACGGCAGGCGAGCCCATCACCGCGGTGCCGGCGGGAACATCGTGCGCGACCCCGGACTGTGCCGCGATCCTGGCGCCGTCGCCGATCGTGAGATGTCCCGTCAAACCGCCCTGTCCTCCGATCATGACGTAATCGCCGAGCTGTGTGCTGCCGGAAATCCCGACTTGCGCCACCAGCACGCAATTCCGGCCGATCCGGACGTTGTGCCCGATTTGGACGAGATTGTCGATCATGCTGCCATTGCCGATCACGGTGTCGGGACCGGCGCCGCGATCGATGGTGACGTTGGCGCCGATCTCGACATCGTCGCCGATGACGACCCGGCCCAATTGCGGCACCTTGACGAAGCCATCGGCCTCGGCGGAGAAGCCGAAGCCGTCCTGGCCGATGCGCGCGCCCGGATAGATGCGCACGCGCGCGCCGATCAGCGCATGGCTGATCGAGGCGTTGGCGCCGACGCGGGCTTCATCGCCCAGCACGACGGCGGCGCCGATCACGACGCCGGGACCGATATGGCATTGCCGGCCGAGTTCGGCATGGGCGCCAATCACGGCATGGGCCTCGATCCGGGTGCCGTCGCCGATCCGGGCCGAGGGATCGATCACCGCGCTCGGCGCGATCCCAGGCTCGGGCGGCGGCTCGGGAAAGAAGGCCTGGGCCGCGAGCGCATAGGCCCGATAGGGCCGCTCGGTCACCAAGAGGCAAAGGCCGGCCGGCGCCTCGCCCGCAAGCGCGGGATGCACCAGCACGGCCCCCGCCTTCGTCGCGCGAAACGCCGCGAGATATTTGCGATTGTCGAGAAAGGCAAGCTGGTCTGCTCCGGCCGCATCGAGCGGCGCGACATCGCGCAAGAGCAGCGCCGGCGCTGCGGCACCGGCGATGACGGCACCAACGCGGTCCGCGATCTCGGCGACGCTGAACGGGCCCGCGACGGCGAAGAAGCGCGGATCGGCCATGCCCTCACCGCCCCGCCGCGCTAGCGGCGATGGTGCCGGCCCCGATGATGCGCCCTCGATTTCGTGGCGCTGCTACCGAGCGAGACCGACACCGAGGGCAGGGTTTTGTCGAGACGCGCCACCACCTCCGTGGTGACATCGATCCCTTCGGCCTGAAGGATGGTGGCCTGCTTCGCCAGCACCAGATTGGCGCCGCGTTCCTTGGCCAATTTCTTGATGATGTCGAGCGCCTTCTTTTCCACCTGGATCATGGCGCTGTTGTAGGCGTGCTGCAGCGACAGGCGCTTCTGCTGAACCTCGTGGTCGAGCGCGCGGTAATGCCGCTGGAACTGCTTGGCCTTGACGTCGAACGCATTGCTCGACAGCACCGTGCGTTGCCGCTCGAGTTCCGAGCGCATCTTTTGCAGGCTGTCCTCCTGGCGCGCGACTTCACGCGAATAATTCCGCGATTCCCGCGTCAGCGTCTCCTGGACGCCCTTGCCGGCCGTGGAATCGTGAAGGACCGCGGGCAGATCGACGATCAGGATCGTCGGCGCCAGAGCCTTCTGAACGGCTGGCGCCGCGATCGCACTCGGCGCCATCAACGCGGCGCAAGCGGCGATCAGAAGCGCGCGCCGAATGGCGCCCGGTAACGGCATTGACATTGCTAGAACCTCGTTCCGAAGCTGACCCAAAACAATTGCGTGTGGTCGTAGGATTCCTTGACGATCGGATACGCGACATCGAGATTGATCGGCCCCAAGGGCGATTTCCAGGCGACGCCGATGCCGGGCGAGACCCGGATCGACGCCGCATCACCGATCGGATCGGTGGTGGCGTTCTCCTGTACGCCCCAGGCGGAGCCAAAATCGATAAAGGCATGGCCGCGAACGCCCAATTCCGCCGGCAAGCCCAGCGGATAATCGAGATTGAGCGTGCCGGTATAATAATTGTCGGCGCCGAGCGAATCACCGGTCACGATGTCGTGCGGCCCGACGCCACCGACCTCGAAGCCACGCAGGTTGCTGCCGCCGACGAAGAAGCGGTCTTCGAGCCGCACCGGTTGACCAATGCCGTAGATGGTACCGGCCTCGCCGGTCAGGCTGAGTATCCATTTCGGCGCGATCGGATAATAGTAGCCGCCCTTCACCACCGCGCGCAGATAGCGGGTATCGAAGCCGAGCCCGGCGAGATCCGTCGATAGCGACAGATAATAGCCCTTGGTCGGCTGCAGCCGGTTGTCGCGGCGGTCATAGAGCAGGGTCTGGCCGATCGCCGAGGTGATGCGGGTGCCGGCCTCCTCTCGAATGTAGGGCGAGGCGGTCGACAGGATGTCGTTGATGGTGTCGGAGCGCAGCGTGTAGCGCAGGGTCTGGCGCAGATGTTCGTCGATCTGATACCCGGCGCGCAGCACGGCGCCATAGGACATCTGATTGTATTGCGCGAAATATTGATAATCGTTGTTCATCGCGAAGATGTCGAAGCCCGCGGCGAGATTGCGGCCGAGGAAATACGGCTCGGTGAAGCTGAAATCGGCTTGCTGGGTCAGATAGGCGATCAACGTGTCGAGCCGGATGTCGTCACCGGTGCCAAGCAGGTTGCGCTCGCGGATGCCGATGTTGGTGAGCGGGCCTTCCGCGGTGGAATAGCCGAGCCCGACCGAGAATTCGCCGGTCGATTGCTCCTGCACATTGACGTCGAGCACCACCTTGTCGGGCGCGCTGCCGCGTTTGGTCGTGACATTGACCTTCTTGAAGAAGCCAAGATTCTTGATGCGCTGCTCGGAGCGTTTCAGCTTGGTGCTGTTGAAGGCGTCGCCTTCCACCAGTTCGAACTCGCGCCGGATCACCTTGTCGAGCGTACGCACATTGCCGTGAATGTTGATGCGCTCGACATAGACATGCGGCCCTTCGGTGATGTTGAAAATCACGGCGATGGTGTGCTTCTTCGGATCGCGATGAATCCGCGGCAACACCTGGACGAAGGCATAACCGTGATTGCCCAGGAGATCGGTGATGTTGGTGATCGATTTCTCGATCAGGTCGGCATTGTACCAGTGCCCCAGGCTTACCGGGATGACGGCGCGGATCGCCGCCTTCGGCACGTCCTTGAAGGTGCTGTGGATGAGGATCCGACCGAATTTATACCGTGCCCCCTCATCGAGGGTGTAGGTGATGAGGAAACCGTTCTCGGCCGGGGTCAGTTCCGCCACCGCGGAGACGACGCGGAAGTCGGCATAGCCCTGGCTCAAATAGAATTTGCGCAACAGTTCGCGGTCATAGGTGACGCGATCGGGATCATAGGTGTCGTCGGTCGACAGAAAGCGCCACCAGCGCGATTCCTTGGTGGAGATGACGCCGCGCAGCGTGCCCGCGCTGAAATGGTGATTGCCAACGAAGCTAATGCCGTTCACCTCGGTGACCGCGCCTTCGCTGATATCAAAGATCAAATCGACGCGGTTCTGCGGCAGGCGGATGATCTGGGGAACGACGGTCGCGGCAAAGCGGCCGCTGCGACGATAGAGTTCGAGGACGCGGCGAACATCCTGCCCGACCCGGGTGCGGGTGAAGGTCTCGCGCGGCTTCTCCTGGACCTCTTTGCGTAGCGTGCTGTCCGAGAGCTTGTGATTGCCCTCGAAGGCGACGCGATTGATGATCGGATTCTCGACCACCTTGACGATGAGGGTGTCGCCTTCGCGGCGCAACCGCACGTCGGCAAAGAGACCGGTCGCGAATAGCGCCTTCACGGTGCGGTTGAGCGCCTCGGTAGTGAAGTGATCGCCGGGCTGCACCGTCATGTAGGATTTGACGGTGGCGGGATCGATGCGCTGGGTGCCCTCGATGCGGACGGCCGCGATCGTGCCGCCCTCCGTGACCTGGGCATAGCCAGCGGGCGGCAGGGTGACGACGACAACGATCGCAACGGCAAGGATGGCGGCGCAAATCGCCACGATGGCCCAAGTCTGTCGCAAAACAATCCCCCGCGGTGAAAAACTGCGCCTACCCTATACGATTCAGGTCATCAGCCCTTTGATGAACTCGACGATGTGCAGCCGGGTAAGATCGTTCCAGGTTGCGAACACCATGAGCGTTAGCACCAGCGCGAGACCGAGACGAAAGCCATACTCCTGTGCGCGATGGCCGAGCGGTTTTCCTCTAACCGCCTCAGCGGCATAAAACAGCAGATGGCCGCCGTCAAGGATCGGGATCGGAAACAGATTGACGAGCCCGAGATTAATCGACAACACCGCCATGAATCCGATGAGGGCGGCAATCCCGCTTTCCGCCACCTCGCCCGACATGCGCACGATGCCGACCGGCCCGCTCAAACCCGCGCCCGAGCGGCGGCCGTCGATCATCTGGCCCAACGCTTCGAGGGTGCCGGCGGTGACGGCCCAGGTCTGGCGCACGCCATGCCAGAGCGCGGTGGCCGGACCGAGCCGGACCAGGCTACCAGCCCGCGCCTGAACGCCAAGCAGCGCGGTGTGATGACGATTGCCGAAGCGGTCGGTCTCGGTCACCATCCGCGGCGTCGCCGTCAGCCGCACGTCGTGGCCGTGGCGGTCGAGGACGATGGTCACCGGCGTTCCGGTATTGAGACCGATGATCTGCTGAATCTGCTCGAACCGGCTGATCGGCGTACCCGCGACCGAGACGAAGCGATCACCCGGCTGGAACCCGGCCGCGGCGGCCACGGAATGCGGCATCACCTTGCCGACGACGGGCGTGGTCACACTCTGGCCCACGGTCGCGAAGACCACGGCGAAGGCGAGGACGGCAAAGATGAAATTGGCCGCTGGTCCCGCCACCACCACGGCGACGCGCTGCATGAGGCGCTTGTGCTTGAACGACACCGCGCGCTCTTCGGCGCTGAGCGTGGCTGCACCGTCGCGCTCATCGGCGACGGGATCGCCCTCGCCGAACATGCGGACATAACCGCCCAACGGCAGCGCGCTCACCTTCCAGCGGGTGCCGGCGCGATCGTTCCAGCCGAACAGCTCCGGCCCGAAGCCGATCGAGAATACCTCGACCCGGACCTTGTTCCAGCGCGCGATGAGGTAGTGGCCCAGTTCGTGGACGAACACCAGCACCGTCAGCACGACAACGAACGGCACAAGATAATCAATGATCCCGTTCAACAATCCCATGGTGCCAGCACGCTCCCTCGTTAGCTTGGCCGTCCTTAATTACACCAGTTTAGCAGGAAACTGGCGATACTCTTTGGCAAAATTGTGGCCCCGCTAACCCATGCCCAGGATGCCGGTGCCGAAAATCAGCGTCAGCAAGGCGGCCAGGACCGCCGCCGCCAAGAGGCCGTCGAGCCGGTCCAGCACCCCGCCATGGCCTGGAATGAGCCGGCTCGTGTCCTTAACGGAAAAATGACGCTTGGCCACCGATTCGGCCAGATCGCCCGCCTGACTGGCCAGACCGAGCGCGATGCTGGCCGGCACGGCGAGGCCGGGTCGGGCCGCGCCCGCTGCCGCCGCGATCGCCCCGATGGCGGCGGCGCCGACAACACCGCCACCGGCGCCAGCCCAGGTCTTGTTCGGGCTCCAGCGCGGGGCAAGGCGCCGGCCGCCGACCATTCGGCCGACAAGATACGCGAAAATGTCACTAGCCCAGACAACCCCTAGGAGCCAGAACAGGGTGGCTCGTCCGCCCATCGGCGGCCCAGCGAGCCATAGGAAGGCGATGGCGCCAAGCGCGATCCACAAGGTCCCGAGCGCGGTCCAAGAACGCGCCCGGGGCGCCGCCAGCGCCGCCGCCACCATGCCGAGGACGGCGATGCCGCACCCCCAGAGGAAGCGCCGGTCAGCGGCCAGCACGATGGCCGCGACCACGGTGACGATCACCAATCCCTGGCGGGCGCCGAAGCCACCCCCGCCTGTAAGGCGACCCCACTCCCAGGCCATGCCGAGCCCGGCCGCCGCCGCCAGCGCCGAGAGATAGGGCGGCCCGAACCACACCGCGGCCAGCACCGGCGGCACCAGAATCGCGGCCGAGACAACGCGCAACCTGAGCGCGCTGCGCCCCGGCCCCGCCTGCGGCGGCATCATCCGCGCGATTCGACGACGGCGCCGAAGCGGCGTTCGCGACCGCAGAAATCGTTAATCGCGCGTTCGAGATCGGGCTTGCCGAAATCCGGCCAGTAAGTCGGGCTGAAGATCAACTCGGCATAGGCCGATTGCCACAACAGGAAGTTGCTGATGCGCTGCTCGCCGCCGGTGCGGATGACGAGGTCGGGATCGGGCAGGTCGGCGGTGAGGAGCCGGCTCGCCACCGCGCGCTCGTCGATCTCTTCGGGCGAAATGTCGCCCGCCGCCGCCAGCCGCGCGAGCCGGCGTGCCGCCTCGGTCATCTCGGCGCGACCACCATAGGATAACGCGATCGTCAGGTTAAGGCGGTCATTGTCACGGGTCAGCTCCTCGCCCTTGTCGATGAGCGTGTTGATGTCGCGGCTGAGCCGGGCGCGATCGCCGATGATCCGAAGACGCACGCCATTGCGATGCAGTTCGGCGATCTCGGCGCGCAAATAATGGCGCAACAAGCCCATCAGATCATAGATCTCGTTGGCAGGGCGCTTCCAGTTTTCCGATGAGAAGCCATAGAGCGTCAGGTAGCGGATGCCGAACTCGGTCGCGGCATCGACCGTGCGGCGCACCGCCTCAACGCCGCGGCGGTGCCCGGCATAGCGTGGCAGGCCGCGCGTCTTCGCCCAGCGGCCATTGCCGTCCATGATGATTGCGATGTGTGACGGCAA
The DNA here is from genome assembly GCA_050729815.1 of Allostellaceae bacterium. GTDB lineage: Bacteria > Pseudomonadota > Alphaproteobacteria > ATCC43930 > CGMCC-115725 > JAATGI01. Next base: position 16,238 of record JBOHLV010000194.1, on the reverse strand, counting down.
CGCGGGAAGCAGATCAACCTTCGTCATGTATCAAACCTGCAGGATTTCCTTGTCCTTCTGCGCCAACATCGTGTCGATGTTGTTGATCCCGGCATCGGTCAGCGTCTGCACCTCTTTTTCCAGTCGCCGATGCTGATCCTCGGTGATTTCGCTTGATTTTTCCTTACGCTTCAGCGAGTCGAGCCCGTCGCGGCGGACATTGCGCACCGACACCCGCGCCGCCTCGGCATATTTGCCCGCGACCCGGGCCAACTCCTTGCGGCGCTCCTCGCTGAGCTCCGGGACCGGCACCCGGATGGTCTGGCCCTCGGTCTGGGGATTGAGGCCGAGCCCGGCATCGCGGATCGCCTTTTCCGCCGCTTTGACGACGGCGCGATCCCAGATGTTGACGACAAGGAGGCGCGGCTCCGGCACGCTAACCGTGCCGACCTCCTTCAAGGGCATGTTGGCACCATAGGCCTCGAGGTGGATCGGATCGAGCAGCGCGGTCGAAGCGCGCCCGGTGCGCAGGCCGGCGAACTCCTTGCGCAAGATCTCCTGGGCGCTGTCCATGCGGCGGCGCAGGTCGTTGATGACGGGATCGTCGCTCAATCTCGCTCCCTCATTCACTGATGATGGTGAAGCGGCCTTCGCCGCGAATGATTTGGGCCAGACCGCCGGCTTCAACAATGGAAAATATCAGAATCGGTATTCGATTTTCCCGTGCCAGCGAAACCGCGGCGGCATCCATCACCTGAAGGTCGCGCGACAGCACATCGAGATAGCTCAATCGCTCAAACCGCTCGGCCGCGGGATAGAGCTTCGGATCGGCGGCATAGACGCCATCGACCTTGGTCGCCTTCAAGAGCGCGTCACACCCCATCTCCGAGGCGCGCAGCGCCGCTGCGGTGTCAGTCGTGAAAAACGGATTGCCGGTCCCGGCGGCGAAGATCACCACCCGGCCCTTTTCCATGTGGCGGATCGCGCGGCGGCGGATATAGGGCTCGCACACTGCCTGCATCGAGATCGCCGACTGCACCCGGGTCGGCACGTCGACGCGCTCCAGCGCCGATTGCATGGCGAGCGAATTGATCACCGTCGCCAGCATGCCCATGTAATCGGCCTGAGCCCGCTCCATGCCGGCGGCCGCACCGGTGAGGCCGCGAAAAATGTTGCCGCCGCCGATCACGAGACAAATCTCGGTTCCGAGCGCATGCACCATCTTGGCCTCGGCGGCGACGCGGGCGATCATGTCGGCATCGAGGCCGAAGCCCTGTTCGCCCATCAACGCTTCGCCCGACAGCTTCAACAAGATGCGGCGGTATCGGATCGGGACCTGCGCCATCGCTTCAGCGTTAAGGATAGGAGACGTCGCCGATCGGGACGGCGACTTTCCCATCTTATACATCATTTCCGTTCCGCCCGTCTCCCCCCCTTCAACCCCGGGATCGATCGGATTTTCGCAAAAACGCTACCGATCGAGACGCGCGCTAGCGCTTTGCCTGCGCCGCGACCTCGGCGGCGAAATCGTTGCCCCCCTTGTCGATGCCTTCGCCGAGCGCGTAACGGGCGAAGGCGGCGACCCGGACCGGCGCGCCCAGCGCTGATGCCGCCTGCTCCAGCACCTTGGTGATCCTGGCTTCGCCGTCGATCACAAAAATTTGTTCGAGGAGCACGGTCTCCTCATAGAATTTCTTGAGCCGTCCCTCGACCATCTTGTCGATGATGGCATCGGGCTTGCCGGAGGCGCGAGCCTGCTCCTTCAAGACATCACGCTCGCGATCGAGGGCGGCAGGATCGACCGCGGCGATGTCGAGATAGAGCGGATTGGCGGCGGCGACGTGAAGCGCGAGCGTCTTGGCCAATTCCGCGAGTTTCACCTGATCGGCGCTCGATTCGAGCGCGACCAGCACCCCAATCTTGCCGAGACCCGGCGCCAGCGCATTGTGCACGTAGAAAACCACCGTACCGGACGAAACTTCAAGCCGCACCGCCCGGCGCAGAGTCATGTTCTCGCCGACCGTGGCGATGAGCTGGGTCAATTCGTCGCCGACGCTGTGCCCAGTGCCGGGATAGGGCGCGGCGGTGAGCGCATCAAGCGCGCCGACCGACAGCGCCAGTTCGGATACGGTCCTGACAAAGCCCTGGAACAGTTCGTTGCGGGCAACGAAATCGGTCTCGGCATTGACCTCGACCAGGGCGCCGACATGGTCCCTGGTCACCGCTCCGACCAGCCCCTCCGCCGCGACCCGGCCGGCCTTCTTCGCCGCCGCCGCGAGGCCCTTCTTGCGCACCCAATCGACCGCGTCTTCGATTTCGCCCCCGGTCTCGGTGAGCGCGCGCTTGCAATCCATCATGCCGGCGCCGGTCTTCTCCCGCAAATCCTTCACCAAGGTGGCGGTAATTTCGGCCATGTCGGTTTCTCTTTCCGTCGTCAGTTGGATGGCGCCTGGTCGCCGGCGGCCGCGCCTGGTTCCATCTCGGCGGCGGCGAGGGCCGGCTCGACCGGGGTCTCTTCCCGCTCGCCAAGATCGATGCCCGAGGCCGCCATCTCGGCCTGCAAGCCGTCGAGCACCGCGCCCGAGACGAACTCGCAATAGAGATGGATCGCCCGCATCGCATCGTCATTGCCCGGGATCGGATAGGCTATGCCGTGAGGGGAGGAATTGCTGTCCAGGACCGCGACCACCGGGATCTTGAGCTTGTTCGCCTCCTCCACCGCGATCGCCTCCTTGTTGGTGTCGATCACAAAGAGAATGTCGGGCAGGCCGCCCATCTCCTTGATGCCACCCAAGGCGTGTTCAAGCTTGTCGCGGTCGCGTGTCAGCTCCAGAAGCTCGCGCTTGGTGAGGCCCGCGCCCGGCTCGACGATGCGGTCCTCGAGCTCCTTCAACCGCTTGATCGATTGCGAGATGGTCTTGAAGTTGGTCAGCATGCCGCCGAGCCAGCGATGATTGACGAAATACTGGCCGCACCGCTGCGCCGCCGCCGCGATCTCTTCCTGCGCCTGGCGCTTGGTACCGACGAAGAGAATCCGGCCGCCGCCCGCCGCAACATCGCGGATCGCCATCAGCCCGCGATGCAGCATCGGCACCGTCTGCTCGAGATCGATGATGTGGACGCTGTTACGGACGCCGAAGATATAGGGCCCCATTTCGGGGTTCCAGCGCCTTGTGTGATGCCCGAAATGCACGCCCGCTTCCAAAAGCTGGCGCATGGTGAAGTCAGGGACCGCCATTTCGAATTCCTTTTCCGGTTGAGCCGCCGCGAGGGTTCGTCGCAAATCGCGACACCGGAGCGCTAAGACCCGTGCATCAGGCCCCGCGCATCCCCGCGTGTGGGTTGTCGAAGGCTGGATAGATAGGGGGAAAGGAGTGGAATGGCAAGGGTGCCGGCGGCGCGGAGAGGACGTGAGGCAGGCGATATTCACCCCCGACCGCTAATGTTGAGGGCCGCCGTCCCTCGGCAGGCGGACCGCCAGTGCCGCCGCGACCGCGCCGCAGCCGACCGCGACCCACAGCGCCGTCGTCGAATTCCACGCGCCGGCCACCGGTCCCAGCACGATCATGCCGAGCGCGCCCAACGCATTGGCGAATCCCAGCGCGACACCGGAGCCGAAGGACGGGTTCTCCGGCACCAAATCCTGGCCCATGAGGATCGTCAGCGGAAAGGTGGCGAAGAGGAAAATGCCGGCGAGGCCGATCAGCATCCAGGACCATAATCCGCCGGCGAACATGAACAGCACCAGCGTGCCGACGCCCAGCGTCATGCCGCCGATGACGAGGCGCCGCCGCCCCATGCGGTCGCTCAATCGGCCACCCGCAAGATTGCCGATAATGCCGACCACAAGAAGTGTCGCGATGAACGTCGCGCCGGTGGTCAGCGAGCCGCCCATGGCGTGCCAGCGCAGCGGCACGAAGGTCGAGATGGCGATTACCAGCAGCGAACGCAGGGCGGAAAACGCGACCAGCACGCCCAGCGGCTTCAGATGCGTACGCCAGCGGATCCGCGCGGCATCGCTTCGGCGCGGCGGCACCCGCGGCACGAACATCGGCATCGCGATGAGCGTCAGCACCGCCGGCACGCCCAGCACCCAGAGGAAGGGCAACCCCGCAACGGTGACGACCCAGCTCGCCAGGACCGGCCACAGCCCACGGCCGATCTCGCCGCCGACCAGGAAGATCGACATCGCCGAGCCGTGCCGGCGTCCCGCGAGGCCGCGGATCGCGACCAGCGCCTGGGGATGGAACATCGAGCTGGAGAGGCCGATCACGATGAGGAGCGGGATCAAGGTCCAGGCGCTCGGCGCGAACCCGACGAGCGCGCCGCACAGTGACGAGCCGGCCAGCCCCGCGATGACGAAGGCGCGCCCGCCGACTCGGTCGCAGACGATCCCGATTAACGGTTGTACCCCCTGCCCCACCAGCAATGCCGCCATCAGCACGCCGCCGAACGACACCGGCAACCCCATCGCGATCAGGACTGCCGGCAGCACGCCCGGCAGGTAGTTGGCGACGCCGTCATTGAGGAAATGCGCCCAGGAGAGCCCGAGAAGCCGTCCATAGGACGGCCCATTGCCGGTTCCGGCGACCTCGGCCGCCACACCCATTTGGGTAGAGCCACTCACCACCGGCAAACGACCCGGAACGCCGCCGACGCCCTCACTGGATCGAATTCTGGCGCGGGTTCAGCGGTCGGCCCAGCGACTGCCAGGTTTCTTCGGAGCCGACATTGGGATCATGGGAGGGATTGTTCGACATGACGTACTCACCTTTGTCATTGTGCCAGGTGTGGGTATAGCCGGAGGGCAGTTCCATGGGTCCCGCCCGACCGCCCGCGATAATTCTCGGCGCCGAAATAGCCGTGATCGTCGTTGCTATAGCCGCGACCGATCTTATCGCCTACGGCGATCCGTTGGTGGAAGCGCGTCATGATCATGTTTGATATGTTGCCGCTATTCTGCCCCTGGACCTCGATGAATTGCTTAGAGACGAGGCCCAACCGGCGCAACCCCGCGGGGCGCGCCCAGCCGCGCCTTGCGGCGCCCCCCTCCACCCGGCATGCTGAGGCAAATCCACCGGAGGAAACGTCGTGATCAAATCCTGGCTGTTCGAGTTTTTCCCGGCGCCGCACGAATTGGCGGAGCGCTTCGATCCCGCGCAATCGGCGCGGTATTTCAGCGCCTTTCTCGATAGCTGGGCTGCGACCGAGCCATTGGGTTTCGACGGCATCTTCTTCAGCGAGCACCATTTCGGCGTCGCCTATTCGCCGGCCCCGAACCTCCTCATCGCCCAAATGGCCTTGAAGACGAAGCACATCCGGCTTGGCGTCATGGGCATGGTCGCGCCCTACCATGCGCCGTGGCAGCTCGTCGAGGAGATCGGCATGCTCGACCATCTAACGGGCGGGCGGCTCGAGATCGGCACCGCCGCGGGCATCCCCCAGGAGATGGCACAGGTCGGGCTCAGCCCCGACGAGGCGCGGGCCCGCAACGACGAAGCGATCGAGGTAATCGACAAGGCGCTCGCCAACCCGGTCATCTCCCATCACGGCAAATTCTGGAACTTCGACAATCTGCGCCTGACGCCGCGGCCATTGCAGCAGCCGATGCCGCCGCGCTGGGTAACGGTGGTAAGCGAAAGCTCGGCCCGGAAGGCGGCGCGGCGGGGCGCCAAAATCTGTACCGGCTTTCATCCCAAGGACAAGGTTGAGGCGATCTTCGACGCCTATCGCGACGAAGCCGACAAGGAGGGCCGCCGTGTCGGCCCCGACGATCTCTGCATCCGCCGCCAGGTCACGATCGCGCCGAACGAGGCCGCGGCGCGGGAGATCCATGAGCACCGCGCCAAGGCGTTCCGCGACTTCATCATCATCGATCCGCGGGTCGATCTGCCCGGCCGCAAGGCGGTGCTCGACACCCCGACCGCCCATGCCTTCTCGATCGGCGAGGCGGAATTCATCACCGGCGCGCCGCCAAGCGTCGCCGAACAGATCATCACCCAATGCCGCGATGCCGGCGCCGGCCATTTCGCCATGATCTTCGACCGTGCCCAGACGCCGGAGCAGCTCGGCGAGCTCTATGCCCTCTATGGCCGCGAGGTGATCCCGACCCTGCGCCGCGCGCCTTAAACCAAATCCCGCTGATCCGAACCGACGGTTCGGCCCAGCGGAACCTCAATCGCCGGCGCTCGCGTCCGCTCGTTTGGCTTCGCGCCATGCGGCGCGCGCTCGCACTTGCTCGCGATACCGCCTCCCGATGAATGTTCCTCATCGGGAGGCGGTATTAGATATCGACGACATCGAGCACGCCGGGCATCGCCGCGACCTGACCGCGAACACCCGGCCCAACGCGGAAGCCGCCGGGAAGCACGATTTCGACCTCGCGCGCCGCGCCGACCGGCACCACGAATGAGACCCGACCCTTGCCGCCCGCCTCGCGACCCATCACCGTCGCCAGCATCGGCACCGCAGCCGCGTCGCCGAGCCGGATCCGGAGGCCTGCGGCGGCATGGACGACCGCCTCGTCGAGCGGCTCGACGCCCTGGGCGGTGAGGCGCAGGGACTCGCCATCCTCGCGGACATCGACGGTGATGAGGAGCGCCGAGCCTGAATCGAGATAGGGCCGCGCCTGGGAAAGTTGATCCGAGAATAGGGTCGCCTCGAACATCCCGCTCTGGTCCGAAAGCTGGACGAAGGCGAAGCGGTTGCCGCGCGCTGAATTGCGCTCCTTCTTGCCGACCACGATACCGGCGAGCTTGAACCGGGTCGGCCCGCCCGCGGCCACCAGCACGGCGAGATCCGCGGCCCTGACGACGCCGAGCCGCTCCAAGCTTTTGCCATAAGCCTCAAGCGGATGGGCGGAGAGATAAAAGCCGATCGCTTCGAATTCCTGGTGCAGCCGTTCGACCGGCAGCCAGTCGGCGATAACGGGCAGCGCGAGACCGCCGCCGACGGTCGCCGCGGCATCGCCGAAGAGATTGACCTGTTGGCTCACCCGTTCCTCGGTCGCGGCGGCGGCATGGCGCATCACCAACTCCGCCGCCGCGAAGGTCTGGGCGCGGTTTGGGTTCACGGCATCGAACGCGCCGGCCTTGGCTAGGCTCTCGCCCTGGCGCTTGTTGAAGCTCTTGACGTCGAGGCGCTGGGCAAAGTCGAATAAATCCTTGAAAGGACCATTCTTTTCTCGCTCCGCGACCAGCGCGACCATGGCCTGGGCGCCGACACCCTTCACCGCGGCCAGGGCATAGCGGATCGCCGGCCCTTTTGTCCCCTCCTCGACGGCGAAGCCGACCTCGGAATGGTTGATGTCGGGCGGCAGGAGGACGATGCCGAGCCGGTCGAGCTCCTGGCGGAAGACATTGAGCTTGTCGGTGTTGCCGATCGCATAGGTCATCAGAGCCGCGAGATATTCGACCGGATAATTTGCTTTAAAATAAGCAGTTTGATAGGCGATAAGGGCATAGGCCGCGGCGTGGCTCTTATTGAAGCCGTAACCGGCGAACTTCGCGACCTGCTCGAAGACGTGCTCGGCGAGCCGGGCCGAGACGCCGCCCGCGACGGCGCCGTCGATGAAGGCCTTACGCTGGGCCTCCATCTCGCTCTTGATCTTCTTGCCCATGGCGCGGCGCAGCAGGTCGGCGCCGCCGAGCGAATAGCCCGACAGCACCTGGGCGATCTGCATCACCTGCTCCTGATAGATCATGATGCCGTGGGTCTCGGCAAGGATCGGCTCCAGCGATGGATGGAGGTAATCCGGCGCTTCCTCGCCATGCTTGGTCGCGATATAGCGGGGAATGTTTTCCATCGGGCCGGGCCGGTAGAGGGCGTTGATCGCGATGACGTCCTCGAACCGATCGGGGCGCAGCTTCTTCAGCGCATCGCGCATCCCGGCGCTTTCGAGCTGGAACACGCCTACCGTGTCGCCACGCGCCATCAGATCAAAGGTAGGCCGGTCATCGAGCGGGAGCTGGGCGAGATCGAGATCGATCCCGCGATTTTTCAATAACGCCAGCGCCTTCGCCAGGATCGTCAAGGTCGTGAGACCGAGGAAGTCGAACTTCACGAGGCCGGCCGTCTCGACGAATTTGAGGTTGTACTGCGTCGCCGGTAAGGGCGAGCGCGGATCGCGATAGAGCGGCACCAACTCCTGAAGCGGCCGGTCGCCGATCACGACGCCGGCGGCATGGGTCGAGGCGTGGCGATAGAGCCCTTCCAATTTTGTCGCGATTTCAATGAGTCGTGCGACGGTCTCGTCCTTGTCGCGCAGCTCCTGAAGCAAGGGTTCGGCCTCGATCGCCTGTTGCAGCTTGACCGGCGCGGCGGGGTTGTAGGGCACCAGCTTGCAGAGGCGATCGACCTGGCCATAGGGCATTTCGAGGACGCGGCCGACATCGCGCAGGACGGCCCGCGCCTGGAGGGTGCCGAAGGTAATGATCTGCGCCACCCGGTCGGCGCCATAGCGCTCCTGCACATGGCGAATTACCTCGTCGCGTCGGTCCTGGCAGAAATCGATGTCGAAATCCGGCATCGACACCCGCTCGGGATTGAGAAAACGCTCGAAGAGGAGGCCGAAGCGCAACGGGTCGAGATCGGTGATGGTGAGCGCCCAGGCGACCACCGAGCCGGCGCCCGAGCCGCGCCCGGGCCCGACCGGAATAGCCTCGCCCTTGGCCCATTGGATGAATTCGGAAACGATCAAAAAATAACCGGCAAACCCCATCTGTTCAATGACTTCCAGCTCATACTTCATGCGGTCGTGATAGGGTGCAGCGATCGCTTCCCGCTCGGCCTCGATCATCGCCGGGGTGTAAAGCTGGGCCTTGAGGCGCCGGTCGAGACCCGCCTCCGCGGCCGCCCGCAACGCCTCATTCTCGTCGCCGGCCGCAGTCGGGAACGGCGGCAGGATGGGCTTCTTCGGCTCTGGCATATAGGCGCAGCGCCGGGCGATGACGAGGGTGTTGTCGCAGGCTTCGGGGAGGTCGGCGAAGAGTGCGCGCATCTCCGCCGGCGATCTGAAATAATGCTGTGGCGATAGGCGTTTGCGGTCGGAATTGCCGATCGTGGTGCCTTCCGAAATGGCGAGCAGCACGTCATGCGCCGCATAGAAGTCGGGGGCATCGAAATAGACGTCGTTAGTGGCGACGAGCGGCAGGTTCCGGTCATAGGCAAGATCGATCAGCGCTGCCTCGATCCGGTCCTCCGCCGTCAAGCCGTGGCGCATCAGTTCGATATAGACCCGGCCCGGGAACATTTGGGCGAGGCGATCGAGGAGCGCGCCGGCAGCCTCGCCCTGCCCGTCGCCAAGCAAGCGGCCGACCGGACCCGCCGGCCCGCCGGTCAAGAGGATGAGGCCGTTGCTGTGTTGCGCCAGCTTGTCGAGAGCGACCTGCGGCGCCTCGGTGCCGTCGCTGTCGAGATAGGCGGCGCTCACCAGCGCCAGGAGGTTGCGCCAGCCGGCCTCGTCCTGGACCAACAGCACCACCGGCTCCGGCGGCATGGGCCGGCCGAGCCGGCCATGGCGATCCTGATCGACCCGGCGAATCGCCAGTTCCGTGCCCATGATCGGCTGTATGCCGTCGTCGCGGGCAGTGAGCGCGAATTCGAGCGCCCCGAAGAGGTTGCCGCTGTCGGTCAAGGCCAGCGCCGGCATGTGGTGGAATTTAGAGAGGCCGGTCAACGCCTTGACCTTGATCGCCCCGGTCGAGAGCGAATAGGCGGAATGGGCGTGGAGATGGACGAAATCGGCGTACGACATCGAGCCTTCCGATATCTGGTAGGCGTTAGCTGCTTTTGCAGGGGATCAGCAGCCAGCCCTATCTATATCTAGACTTTTTGGAGGCCTTCTCCAAACGCCCAATTGAATAGAACAAAACCGGCACAATAACACGCCCGGATTTCACCCGGGCCACCCCCGCCGGCCCGTCAGAGGTTGCGGTTGGCGGCCGCGTGGGCGCCGGCGATGCGGCCGAAGGTGGCGGCGCGCAAAACCGACGTGCCAACTGGATATTTGTAGTAATACAGGCCCGTCACCTCGCCGGCCGCATAAAGCCCGGGGATGACCGTGCCGGCCGGGGTCAGCACCCGCGCCGACGAATCGGTGCGCACGCCGCCGAAGGTGAAGGTGATGGCGCAGGTCAAGGGATAGGCCATGAAGGGCGGCTTCTCCAAGGGGAAGGCCCAGTTGGATTTGGGCGGGGTGAGACCCTTCGCCGCCTTGCCGTCACGGATGCGCGGATTGAATTCGCCGGGACCGATCGCGGCATTGTAGCCCCCGACCGTCTCTTCGAGCGCGCTGGGGTCGAGCCCCAGCGCCGCCGCCAGCTCGGCAAGGCTCGGCGCCGTGATCGGCGGCAGCTCGGTCAGGATGATCGCCTGTACCGGCTCGATCGCGGCGGTGGTCGCATCGCCGATAAAAAACGCGGTCTGGTTCTGGTTCTTCCAGATTTCGACGGACAGCGCCTCGAACGTGGAATCGAAACTGTCCTGGCCCTCATCGAAGAAACGCCGCGCCGCTTCATTGACGACGATGCCGAAGGGATAGGCATAGATGACGGCATCGGGCTTCGAGGAGCGCGCGTCCAAGGGCTCGCCATGGAACATGTCGAACTGCCCCGCCGTGTCAGCGCCGATCTCCATCGCCATGCGCAAGCCGTCGCCGCGATTGTTCTTCAGGGTCGGTGCGATCAGCGGCAACTCGCCGCCGCGTGGCCCCAGATACTGCGTTAGCATCTCGCGGCTGCCCTCAAAGCCGCCGCAGGCGATGACCACCGAAGGCGCCGCGAGCTTGCGCAGCAAGCCGTCCGGCCCGCGCACCATGACGCCGTCGATCCGGCCCTCGGCCGAGAGGCTGAGGCGCACCGCCTCGGTGCCATAGAGGATGTCGGAACCCTGGGTGCGATCGACCATTCCGGCAAGGCCATCGACGATGCCGACGCCGCCCTTGGTCGGCATGCCGAGCCCGCCGCCGGTATTGCTATTGGCGAAGGGCTGCGGGAAATAGGTGAGCTCGACTTCGTTCTGTTCCAGAAAGGCCAAGGTCGGCGTCACCTCGCGCCCCAAAGTGCGGCAATAATCGAGATCGGCCTTGCCTTTCGACACCGCCGGCATGCGGTCGGTGAATTCGGGATCGAGCCGGCGATCCGCCGTGATGCGGAACCAGGAACTGGTCCAGCGCGTGGCACCGCCGCGGCCCTCCTTGGGCGCGCGCTCCAAGACAGCGATGCGCGCCTCGCGCCCTTGCGCCTTCGCCGCGGCAGCATGGCTCACCGCCGCCGACAGGCCCGCGGCGCCGCAGCCCAGGACCACGAGATCGTAACTGTCTTCCATGCCCGTAGCCATGACAGACCCCTCCCAGATTGTTTGCCACTTGCGGTGACCGGTTCTATCACCACCGGACGACCGAAGAAATTGCGCCGCGGGCGGGGGTCATATCCGCTGTTCGAGGACGCGGCCCTCCTCGAGCACGAAGACGCGGTCGAGCCGCCGGGCAAGATCGAGATTGTGGGTCGCGATGAGGGCGGCGAGGCCGGTGCGGCGCACGAGATCGAGCAGGACGCGCGTCACCTCCTCCGCCGTGTGCTCATCGAGATTGCCGGTCGGCTCGTCGCCGAGAAGGAGGCGCGGACCGTTGGCGAGCGCGCGCAGGATGGCGACGCGCTGCTGCTCGCCGCCCGAAAGCCGCGCCGGGCGATGCGACGCGCGGGCTTCGAGGCCGACGAGGCCGAGCAGCTCCATCGCATGGCGCCGCGCCGCGGCCCTGCCCTTGCCGGCGATCATCTGCGGCAGCATGACATTCTCGATCGCCGAGAATTCCGGCAGGAGATGATGGAACTGATAGACGAAGCCGAGATGGCGGCGGCGCAGTGCCGTGCGCTCGCCATCGCCGAGCCGGCCGCATTCGCGGCCGTCGAGCAGCACCTCGCCGCTATCCGGCCGCTCCAAGAGGCCCGCGACATGAAGCAGGGTCGATTTCCCGGACCCCGACGGGCCAACCAGCGCCACCACCTCGCCCGCCTGAAGCGCAAGCCCGACGCCGCGCAGCACCGGCAGCGCGGTGCCGCCTTGACGAAAGATCCGCTCCACCCGGCGCAATTCGAGCGCCGGCGCCGCCTCACTCATAGCGCAAGGCTTCCACCGGATCGAGCCGCGCCGCCCGCCAGGCGGGATAGAGCGTCGCGAGCAAGGACAGCGCGAACGCCATCGCCACGACCGAGATGACGTCGGAGGCATAGACCCGCGCCGGAATTCGGGTGAAGAAATAGATTTCCGCCGAGAACAGATTGACGCCCAGGATGTTCTGGACGAATTCGCGGATCGCCTCGATATGGAGCGCGAACTCGACCCCGATGACGAAGCCGAGAAAGGTGCCGATGAGGCCGATCGACGCCCCGGACAGAATGAAGATACGCAGGATCATGCCGCGAGTCGCGCCCATGGTGCGCAGGATCGCGATGTCGCGGCCCTTGTCCTTCACCATCATGATCATGCCGCTGATGATGTTGAACGCGGCGACCAGGATGATCAGCGTCAGGATCAGGAACATGACGCTGCGCTCGATATCGATGGCGTTGAGATAGGCGGATTGTGTCTGCTGCCAATCGACGATGCGGGTGCCGGGGCCGAGGATCGCGGCGATGGCGCGCTTCGCGGCCCCGAGATGTTCCGGGTCGTGAGTGAAAATCTCGATGGAGGTGACGCCTTTGCCGGTATTGAAGAAGAGCCGTGCCGCGGCTAGCGGCATCAGGATCATGTTGTTGTCGTATTGATACATGCCGAGATCGAACACCCCGGCGACATGATAGGTCTTGATCCGCGGCATGGTGCCGAAGGCGGTGACGTTGCCGTTGGGCGCGAGCAGCGTCACCTCGCCGCCCGGAATGGCGCCGAGCCGCGCCGCCAGCCGATCGCCGAGAATGACATTGTCGCCCTTGAAGCGCGCCAGCACCGAAGGATCGACGGCTTTCGCGAGCATCTTCTGGGCCGCGATGTCGTGGGCGCGCATGCCGCGCACGAGGACGCCGGTCGAGCCGCCTGGTGCGCTCGCCAGCACCTCGCCCTCAACCTGAGGCCGGGCCGCGACGATCGCGGGCGCCGCGCGAATCTTCTTATCGATGGCCGTGAAATTATTAAGGGCGCCGGTATCGGAATAGACCGACAATTGCCCCTCGATGCCGAGGATGTGCTGAACGAAATCGATGCGGAAGCCATTCATCACCGACATCACGATGATCAGCGTCGCGACGCCGAGCGTGATGCCGAGCAGCGAGAAGATCGCGATGACGGAGACGAAGCCTTCCGCGCGCCGCGCCCGCAAATAGCGGAACGCGACCATGCGCTCGAAACTGCCGAAGATCACCGCGCCGCCTTGAGCTTCGTCAGCGCGGCCTCGGGCGAGAGTTCCTCGCGCCGGCCGGTGGCGCGCTCCTTCACCTCGACGACGCCGTTTTTCAGGCCGCGCGGGCCGATTACGATCTGCCATGGCAGGCCGATCAGATCCATTGCCGCGAATTTGGCTCCGGGCGATTCATCGCGGTCGTCATAGAGCGTGTCGATGCCGGCATTGCCGAGGCCGGCATAAAGCCGGTCGGCGGCGGCGGCACAGGCGGCATCGCTGGCACGCAGATTGATGAGGCCGGCGGCGAAGGGCGCCACGCTCGCGGGCCAGATGATGCCGGCCTCGTCATGGCTCGCCTCGATGATGGCGCCGACGAGCCGTGATACGCCGATGCCATAACAGCCCATCTCGGGGAAAATGCTCTCGCCATCGGGGCCAGTGACGACGGCATTCATCGGCTTTGAATATTTGGTGCCGAGATAGAAAATCTGGCCGACCTCGATGCCGCGCGCGGCGAGGAGACGATCGGCCGGCACGGGGCAGCTCGCGGCATCATGCTTTTCCTCGGTCGCGGCATAAAGGCTGGTCCATTGCCGGAAGAAGGGTTCGAGATCGTCGTCGTAGCCGGCCGCGCTCGCCAGGATATCGGCATCGAGCCAGGCTTTATCGCAATAGACCTGGCTCTCGCCGGTCTCGGCCAGGATGTGGAATTCATGAGAGAGATCGCCGCCGATGGGGCCGGTCTCGGCGCGCATCGGGATCGCCCTTAAACCCATCCGCGCAAAGGTGCGCAAATAGGCGAGGAACATGCGGTTATAGGATCGCCGCGCCCCGGCAAGATCGAGATCGAAGGAATAGGCGTCCTTCATCAGGAACTCGCGACCGCGCATGACGCCGAAGCGCGGCCGCACCTCGTCGCGGAATTTCCACTGGATGTGATAGAGGTTTTTCGGCAGGTCGCGATAGCTCTTGACGGCATGGCGGAAGATGTCGGTGATCTGCTCCTCATTGGTCGGGCCATAGAGCATGTCGCGATCGTGCCGGTCGCGGATGCGCAGCATCTCTTCGCCATAATCGTCATAGCGGCCGCTTTCGCGCCACAACTCCGCCGGCTGGATGGTCGGCATCAGCAATTCCTGCGCCCCGGCGGCGTCCTCCTCGGCGCGGACGATGGCCTCGATCCGGCGTAAGACACGTAGGCCCAGCGGCAGCCAGGAATAAATCCCGGCGCTCGATTGCCGGATCATGCCGGCGCGCAACATCAGCCGATGCGACACGATCTGTGCCTCGGCAGGATTTTCGCGCAACAGTGGCAAAAAGAAGCTCGACAGTCGCATGGGACCTCACCCGTCACCCGCGGCCGCGACTGTAGGCAGCGCCGGACGCTCTGTCCATGACCGGTTGGATCTGGCCATTCGGCCGCAGCAAATACGAAATAATCGGTAAAAATCCGCGGCTAGGCCCACAATTTTCGTGACCTGGGCAAACCACGCCGCTATAGTCCCGACTCGTTACCAAAGGCTCACTTTCGGGTGAGCCGAGAGGCCCAAGTTTGGGGAGGAACTTCAGCCAGGTAGCCGGGGGGCTGCTTGGAACGTTATGAGGCTGATTAGAAAAGGCAAGATCACGGCGTGATCTTGCCTTTTTTGCTGGAACGCCCCCTGCCGGAATTGGGGACCGCGCGCGCCCAGGGCGGATCGCACGCCAGGATTTCGGCATAAACGGGGCAGCTCGCATCATGCGCGCCCGGCAAATAGCCGAGGCTCATCAGAAATTCCCCCACGATCTCGCCGCCGGTGAAGCGGAAGTTTTCTTTGAACAGTTTCACCCAACCGTCTTTATCCATCGGGTGATGGCGATCAAGCCAAGCGGCGAAGCCGCCCTCCTCGTCGCGGATTTTTTGGAGGCGTTTCGCGTTCTCGATCGCCGCTGCGATCTTGAGGCGGTTGCGGATGATGCCGGCATCCGCCATGAGCCGCACCTCGTCCTGCACCGTGAAAGAGGCGACGCGATCGATGTCGAAACCGCGGAACGCCGCCTGAAAATCCGCGCGCTTCTTCAGGATGGTGAGCCACGAGAGCCCGGCCTGGTTGATCTCCAGCACCAGCCGCTCGAACAGCACGGCATCGTCACGCGCCGGAAAGCCGTATTCTGTGGCGTGATAGGGGCCGTGAAAGGGATGCCCTGGCGCGAAGTCGCAATAGGTGGTCGCCATATCGTCCCCGCCGCTGGCTTAAATGCGGACCAGATGGATTTCGATGACCGGGCGCTTGCCGTGCCAGGCGCGCACGGAGCGGCGCAGCGCGAGCCGCGCCGCCTCGCGCACCGCGTCATCGTCGCGGCGCTCCTTCGGGCTGAGCTCGTCCAAGGCCTCGGCGATGCGCGCGCCGAGCCGTGGGCCGAGCGCCGCCGCCTCACCGGCCTCGACGCCTTGCACCGTGACCTGCGGCGCTGCCACCAGCTTACCGGCGCGATCCAGCACCAGCGAGGCCAGCGCCGTGCCGTTGGACACCATGCGGGAGCGGGCCTTCAATGCCTCGCTCGACGCCGCGATGAGTTGCGTCCCGTCGATGACGAGCCGGCCCACCGGCACCTCGCCGATGACCGCCGCCGGGCCGGGCGCGAGCTTCACCATCTCGCCATTTCGCGTCACCACGGTCTGCGGCACCTGGCATTCTCCGGCGAGCCGCGCTTGCGCCATCAAATGCCGCGTCTCGCCATGGACGGGGACCGCGATCCGCGGCCGCACCGTCTGATACATGCGCAAAAGCTCGTCCCGCGCCGGATGGCCGGAAACATGGACCGGCGCGTCATGCTCGGTGATGATGCGGGCGCCGAGGGCCGCAAGCTTGTTCTGCAAGCGGCCAATCGCACGTTCGTTCCCAGGTATAATTCTGGATGAGAAGATAACCGTATCACCTTCTTC
>JBOHLV010000193.1:0-7459 GCA_050729815.1 Allostellaceae bacterium | reverse complement strand
CCGCCGCCGCGCCGTGGCTCAAGGATGCGCGCCGCCGGGTCGCGGCCGAAGCCGCGCTCGACAAGCTGTGGCGGGCCGAGACCGCACGCCTCGCCGCCGCAGATCGGCCGGCCGGGAGCAAGCCGTGATCCGGGCGCTGCCGGCGCTGATCGTCGTCATCATCCTGATCGCCGTCGCCGTGTTCGTCGCCGACCGGCCGGGCACGATCGAGCTGCAATGGCAGGGTTGGGAGATCGATACCAGCGTCGCCGTGGTGGTGCTAGGCATGATGCTCATCGGCGCGCTCGCGGCGGCGGCGTTTCATCTTTTGCGCAAGTTCATCATGTCGCCCTTCGCCTTCCTGCGCTGGCGGCGCGAGCGGCGGCGCGAGGCGGGATTTCGGGCGCTGACCCAGGGTATGGTCGCGATCGCGGCGGGCGACGCCGATGAGGCGCAACGCCATGCCCGCCGCGCCGACGCGCTCCTGGCCGAACCGCCGCTGACCCTGCTGTTATCGGCCCAGGCGGCACAGTTGAACGGCGACCAGGACGCGGCGCGACGCTATTTCTCCGCCATGCTGGAGCGCAAGGAGACCGAGTTTCTGGGCCTGCGCGGGTTGCTGATGCAGGCGCTCCATGCCGGCGACGAGGTGACGGCCCTGCGGCTCGTCGAGCGCGCCAAGGAATTGCGGCCGCGCACGCCCTGGGTCCTCGCCCGGCTCTATCGGCTCGAGGCACGGGCGGGGAAATGGCCCGAGGCAGCCGCGACCCTCACCGCCGCGATCGCGCGCAAGGCCGTCGATGAGGCGACGGGACAGCGCCATCGCGCCACCATCCTCATCGAGGAAAGCCGCACCGCCGAAGCCTCGGGCGATCCCGGCCGGGCAATGGCGTTGACGGAAAAGGCGGTGGCGGCCGATGCCACCTTGGCGCCGGCGCCGGTGCGCCTTGCCGAATTGCAACGGGCACAAAGCCGACCGCGCCGCGCGATTCGTACGCTGTTGCGCGCCTGGCGTGCGGCGCCGCAGCCGGCGATCGCCGAGGCCTATGGCGCCATCTTCAAAGACGAGACGCCGACCCAGCGGGTGAAGCGGTTCGCCAGCCTCGCCGCCGCCAATCCGGGCCACCGCGACAGCAGCCTCGTCATGGCCGAAGCCGCCTTGAAGGCGAAGCTCTGGGGCGAGGCGAGGCGGCATCTTGCGACCGCGGGCGCCGATGCCGCCGATCCCTCCCCGCGGCTTTGCCGGCTCATGGCCGAGGTCGAGACCGGCGAGCACCAGGACGAGGCCGCGGCGCATGGCTGGCTCGAGCGCGCGGCGCGGTCGCAGACTTCCGATCCCGCCTATCTCTGCGAGGCCTGCGGCGCCGAGACGCCGGAATGGTCGGCGCGCTGCCCCCACTGCCACGAATTCGGCAGTCTCGTCTGGAAGGCACCGCCGCGGCACGGCCTCGTGCCGGCCGAGCATGCGGCGGCGCCGGCTCAGCTCATCGATATCGAGCGGCCGAGGCTCGCCGACAGGGCCTGACCCCGGACCGGGATTATTCCGCCGCTTCGGCCTTGCGGAAGAAATTGCCCGACGGCACCTTGACGACCGCCTTCGCCTCGTCATAAGCGACGCCGATCGGATCGCCGCCCTCGGCGACCAGCTTCATCTGCTCCCTCAAGAGGCGCCGCATCATCACGATGCCACGATCCGACTGCGCCAGATGCTCCTCGGAATGAAGGCTGATCGTGCCCTGGCCGGCCTGCGCCTCGAAATCGCCGGGGGTCTCCTGATGCTCAACCTCATTCATCTCAGCCCAGGTCTTGCCATTGAAGTCCAAGGGCGTGAACAGCTCCTTCTCATCCTTCTTCACCGTGCCGGCATTGAAGGTTGTAAAGCTCTCATCGTCCATCGGCACGATCCAGCTGATCCGCGAGGAGCGGCGATGCTGAAGATCGCCCCGGGTGTCGGGCACGCTCATGATGCACGGCATCAGGAAGGACGACACGCGGTCGAGAAGGCGGCCGTCGCCCATGTCGCGCACCGCCGAATAGCACACGCCATAATCGGATTGGAAGAAATCGACCTGGTGCGGCTTGACGATGAATTGATGCGAGAACTGCACGTTCGAGAAGGTCGAGTGCAGGACATAGACGTGATAGGGGTCCATGACATTGTCGTTGAGATGGATCCAGCTATAGGGCGCGACCGGCAGGCTGCCATCGCCGGTCTGGGCCCCCATCTGCCGCGCCATCACGGCCTGATCGGGCTCCAACTCTTCCAAGATGTCATAACGCGGCAGCACCGGCTTCTTTTCCGGCGGCCCGAGATAGGCGAAGACGAGGCCATAGCGCTCCTCGACCGGATACCAGGGCTGACGCGCGATGTCGCGGTGAAGCCCATGCTCCGGCTCGCACGGCTGATCGAGGCAGGTGCCGTCCACGGCGAACAGCCAGCCATGATAGCAGCAGCGGATGCCTTCATCCTCGACCTTGCCATAGAAGAGGTTGGTGCCGCGATGCATGCAGCGCGGATAGACGAGGCCCGGCCGGCCCTTCCGGTCCCGGAACAGGATCAAATCCTCGCCGAGGATGCGGACCTTCGTCGGCCGGGTGGTCGCCCCATCCGACAACGCCACCGGATGCCAGTAGCGCCGCATCAGCTCGCCCATCGGCGTGCCGGGGCCGACCCGGACCAGATCCTCGTCGCTATGTTGTGGCGCCCGGCCATAGCCGGTGCCCTCGTCGCGCTTGTGTTTCACGAGATTATCCGTCATGGCGCGTCTCCTTACCTTATTTAGGAGAATCTTTGGCGCGCGGCGCGGGCGCCGTCAAGCGGCGCGGTGTTATGGCTCCGTCGCGTTTCCGGCAACCGTTGCGAGCGCACCCCCGACAGATTAGGGTTTTGGGGCACAATCTTGAATATCGGTGCGCCCACGTCGGAAATAGCGACTGGCCCTCGCGGTTGCGGAACCGGTGAATAGCGCGCCGCCAGCTATCGGGGATGCGTGATGCCGCTTCGTCTGCCGCCGCTCTCGTCGCTTCGCTTCTTTGAAGCGGCCGGCAGGCTTCGGAGCTTCAAGCTCGCCGCCGAAGAATTGAACGTGACGGCAAGCGCGGTGAGTCATGGGATCGTCGGGCTGGAGCGGGCGCTCGGTGTCGATCTGTTCGTCCGCGAGCCGCGAGGATTGTCGCTGACATCGGACGGCACGGATTATTTGCCCTACATTTCAGAAGCGCTTTCCCTCATCGCAATCGCGACGGAGCGGCTGCCGCACAATCGGGCAAATCGCTCCATCGTGGTGAGTTGCGCGCCGACGCTGGCGTCGCGGTGGCTGTTGCCGCGACTCCATAATTTCAGCCAAAAATGGCCGAACATGGGCGTGACGGTCGATACCTCGCGGCGGCAGGTCGGCTTTCCCGTCGACGGCTTCGATTTCGCAATCCGGATGAGCCGCGCGCCGGTCGCCGGAACGGCGTGGACCAGACTGTTCGGCGAACGATTGGTCCCGGTTTGCAGCCCGGCCTACCGCGACATATTGGTCGATGCCGCGGGAACCGTCGATCTTCGCCGCGCGACATTCCTTCATGTCACGTCCGCGAGCGAGGATTGGCGAGCGTGGTTCGACAAGAGTGGCGTCCCCGGATTCGACCCGACATCGGGCTTGCGTTTCGACACGATCCAACTGGCTTTCGAGGCCGCGATCATGGGCCTTGGCATCGCGCTCGGGAGGCGGCCGCTGGTCGATCGCGATCTCGCCACCAAGGCGCTCGTCGAAATAAGCCCGGACGCGATCGTCGCCGAGACCGCCTATTGGCTGGTGAGTTCGGAGAGCGCGGACCATCGGCCCGACCTCCTCCGCTTCAAACGGTGGCTGCTTAAGGAAGCCGAGGCCTTCGCCGACGACAGGTGAAAATCCTTCACCTGTCGTCAAAATCTTCTCCTTTGTCGCGTCGATCGCTTGTCGCCATTGTTGGTGCGAGGAAAGGCGCGATTGTATCGATGATCCCGGCACACCGTCCCGTCACCGTCGATGAATTGCGTGCCGGCGATAGGGCGATCGACATGTTCTGGGGCAACGACCGCCTCGACGATGCGCTGCTGTTCGCATCGGAACGGTCGGCATCATCGCCCGTGGCGGCGACGATAAAATCGTAACCATGGATCGCTACAAAGTTCTCGGCGCCGGCATTTCCAGCCTCATCCTCGCGATGGGCATCGCCCGGTTCGCGTACACGCCATTGCTGCCGCTCATGCGGCAGCAAGCGGGACTTGGCGTCGCCGAGGCTGGCTGGCTGGCGGCGATCAATTACGTCGGCTATCTCAGCGGCGCGGTGGTCGTGTCTCTGATCGGCGACCTGGTGCTCAAGGATCGCCTCTACCGGATTGGTATGATCGTCGCGGTGCTCACCACCGCGACGATGGGGATGACCACGAACCCGATCGTTTGGGCCGTCTCGCGCTATATAGCGGGGCTGAGCAGCACCGCCGGCATGCTGCTCGGCACCGGCCTCATTCTCAATTGGCTCATTCGCCACGACGATCGCGCCGAACTGGGCATCCATTTCGCCGGCATCGGTCTTGGAATTGCCGGTAGCGCGGCGGGCGCCGCCTTGATGAACCGATGGCAACTCGATTGGCATCAACAATGGTACGTCTTCAGTGCCGCCGCGTGTGTCTTGTTGCTGCCGGCATTAGGCTGGTTGCCGGCGCCCGATCGCAGCGTCGTAACGCGCTCCGGCCAAGCGATGCGGGATGCACCGCCCGGTCGGACGTTTCTGCGCCTCTTCATGGCCGCTTATTTTTGTGCCGGCGTCGGCTATGTGGTGAGCGCGACCTTCATCGTCGCTATCGTCGACAACCTGCCAGGATTGGGCGGACACGGAACCTTGGTGTTTCTTGTCATCGGTCTGAGCGCCGCGCCGGCCTGCATGGTCTGGGACCTGATCGCCCGACGCACGGGCGAACTCAACGCCCTTATTCTCGCCGCCCTGCTGCAGATCGCCGGCATCCTCCTGCCGGTGCTGGGGGGTGGACTGTTCCCCGCCCTCATCGGCGCGTTTCTGTTCGGCGCCACGTTCATCGGCATCGTGAACCTCGTGCTGACGATGGCGGGGCGGTACTACCCGACGCGCCCGGCCAAGATGATGGGAAAGATGACGCTGGCCTACGGCACGGCGCAGGCGATCGCTCCGGCCGCGACCGGTTGGTTGGCAACGCGTCTGGGCGGTTATCTGCCGGGCCTTTACCTGGCGGCGGCGGCAATGGTCGTCGGAACATTCCTGTTGGTATTGCTTCGGTCGGTGGATGCGCGCTCGCGCCGCGCCGTGGCGGCGGCATGGCAAGACGAACATTCTGTCGGATGACGCTCGTGCGTGCTCCAGAGCGATTCCTCCCTCAAGAAAGCCCTTTGGCAAGGATGGAAGCGCGTTCAGCTATCCCGAAAGCATCAAGCGCGCGATGAAGAACCTCTTCGCCGATCTGTCGCAGCCTGTCGCAATACCGCCGTCCAGCCTTGCGTCTCAAAGTTAGCGTAGAGGGATTTCGGGGCATCGCTGGCCCTTGCGCAACAGTGCACGGGTCTGCCATGAGTATGCACCGATTGAACCAGACGACGGCGGAGGCCAATCAGCGGCCTGAACAATTAGAGTCATCGATGTCGATGTCCCCGTAGCTCAGCCGGATAGAGCAACGGTTTCCTAAACCGTAGGTCGGGTGTTCGAGTCACCCCGGGGACGCCAATCTTTTCAACGGCTTATCGTCATCCAAGTTAGGCAATGAATGGCTTAAATTGCTCTGGGCTAACGTTCCGGCTAACAAAGGTCCTTGCAAGACCCATTTGCGCGCTGCGGTGGGCGACGGGCCTCCGGTCCCGGCTCCTAGATCCCCAACAGGTCGCGCGTCACCGGAACCCCCTCATATTCCATGGCTCTGCTGCATGCCAACCTTCATCACGCCAAGACGCGATGCCGAGCGACACTCCGCCGTGCGGATCACGGTCACGCGCGACCAATTCGGCCGTGACCGCCAGTATGACGACATGCGCCGCTGGCTCGACGCGACCATCGAGCCGGGCCGGTACTGGTTCGCCGGCGAGCGCATGCCGCCGTTGCCCGATACGTTGCTGTTCGACTTCATTGCCGTCGCGGACGCGCAAGCCTTCGTCGATCATGTGGGTCGCTGGCGAATGGCCGCACCGTCACCCAGGGCCGCCGGCCAACGAGCTTGAGGATGGTCCCGGGCCGCGGTGACGAGAAGTCGCATATGCGACCGCCTTCGGAGGAAGAGAAGATCGACCACAATGTCGCCGAATCGGAGATTCCGACGCCGATGCTGTTATTGCGCGTCGACTCAACGAATAGTTGTTGAGCGGGGTGGAGAGCACGCCCGGCATCGAATGGCGACGATGCGCCGATTCCGGCCGTTCCTCGGGGCGGAAAACAAAAACGAGGTGGCGCGGATAGCGGTCATTCGCCAGGTATGAAGCGACGCACATAGTCCGGGCCTCAACCGGCGGGGCGGGTCCAGATGCGCAGGCCCCCGGCGCGCCCGCGCAACGCCTGCTTGCCATGGTCTTGCAATTGCGCCGCCAATGTGGCGGCGGGCGATCCCGCGCCGAGCGCATCGAGGAGCGGCTGGCCGACGACCAGCGGCGTCTCGAGGATGCGAGTCAGCTCCTGGAGCCGGCTCGCCGTGTTGACGGTATCGCCGATCACGGTGAAGGCCATGCTGTGCGCGCTGCCGACATCGCCGAGGACCGCCGGGCCGTAATTGAGGCCGATACCGATCGCGAGCGGTGCCTCGCCCGCGCCCGCGCGCTCCTCGTTCCAACCGTCGAGCGCCTTCAGCATGAGATCGGCGCAGCTGAGCGCGTTCAGCGCATCATCCGCGCTCGGCGTCGGCACGCCGAAGACGGCGACGATGGCATCGCCGATATATTTATCGACCGTGCCGCCGCATTGGAAGATCTGCGCCGTCATGCGCTCATGGAAAACCCGCAGCATCGTCATCACCGCCTCGGGCGGCATCGTCTCCGCCATGCCGGTGAAGCCGACGATGTCGGCGAAGAGGACGGCGATCGTCTCGCGCCGCACCGCCCAGCGGCTCGTCCTGCGCCGCCAGCATCTCGACGATATTGGGCGAGAAATAGCGCGAGAGATTATGCCGCGCCCGCTCGGCGGCGGCGCGCTGGCGCTCGATGTCGCGGCGCGCGGCGATCTCGGCCAGGGTCTTCGCGATGGTGATTTCGAGATCGTTGAGATCGACGGGCTTGGTCACGAAATCATAGGCGCCGCGGTTCATCGCGGTGCGCAGATTGGCCATGTCACCATAGGCCGAGACGATGATCGCGCGCGGCGCGCCCGGCTGCTCCTTCAACCGCGCCAGCATGGTGAGGCCGTCCATCACCGGCATGTTGATGTCGAGGAGGATGAGGTCGATCGCGGGATCGGCCTCGATCGATGCCAGCCCCTCCTCGCCGTGATGGGCGAAGGCGAA
>JBOHLV010000192.1:0-2431 GCA_050729815.1 Allostellaceae bacterium | reverse complement strand
AGGGGAGTATGGCAAAAGGCGCCGCCCGGCGCCAAGACCGCTGAATCCATTAACCGACATTAACCCGTTGCGCTTGTGCAATGCGGCAGGCCGCCCTATGAATCCTCGCAACGGGAGACATTATTGCCGAAGGCAGGTGGCACGGCGAGACTCGAATCGTGGCGCACCCAAGGGGCGGCAATCGCGGACCCGCGCCGATGAGCGAGGATCGCACCTTCGATCTCTCCCCCGATGAACGAGCGCGGCTGCTCCGCCGATTGCGGTCGCGCGCCGCCGCCGCCCGCCGGCGGCAGCGGGATGATGCCGCGACACCGGCCGTGCCGGCGCCGCCACCGGCGAGTGCCAAACCGCCGTCGCCGTCGAGGCCGGCGCGTCCCCCCATGCCGGCGCCGCCGCGACCGGCACCGCGCCGGGACGATGCTCTGGCGCTGATCGATCCGGATTTTCACCGGGACGGCGAAGCGGATCTGCCGGGTCTCGGCGATCGCCCCCGGCGCCAACATGACGGCATCGCCGGCGCCGAGATCGTCATCGACGGCAAGCGCTATCTCAATTTCGCCGCGGACGATTATCTCGGCCTCAACGGCGACCGCCGGATCGCCGATGCGGCAAAGGCGGCGATCGACCGCTATGGCACCGCGGCAAGCCGCCGTGACGCGGGCGAGCCGCGGCTTCAGCGCCAGCTCGAACGCGCGCTTGCCGCGCTTCACGGCACCGGCGACGCGCTCGCCTGCGTCGGCGAGGCCGAAGCCTTTGCCGGCGTCGCCGGCCATCTCTTCGGGGCCAAGGATTTGATCCTGCACGATGCGCTGATCCCGAGCCGGCTGGTCGAAGGCGGCGCGCGGCGTGCGAGCTTTGCCCATAACGATGCGGCGGCGGCGGCGGCGATCCTGACCGAGCGCCGCGCCGGCCATCGCCATGCCGGGATCCTGATCGAGGGCCATTCGCGCCTCGCCGGTGATGTCGCCGACCTGCCCGCCTTCATCGCGGTGGCGCGGCGCCATCGCGCGCACCTCCTCGTCGACGATTCCCATGCCGTGGGCGTGCTCGGCCCGCACGGCCGCGGTCTCGCCGAACATTTCGGCATCGACCCGGACGAGGTCGATCTGTGGCTCGGCAGCCTCGGCAACGCGCTGGCGTCAAGTGGCGGCTATGTCGCGGCGCGGCGCGAGTTGATCCTCCATCTGCATCGCACCGCGCCGGTCTTCGCCGATCGGTCCGGCCTCGCGCCGCCGCTCGCCGCCGCCGCGCTCGCCGCGATCGAGGTGCTGCGGGCCGAGCCGGAACGGGTCATCCGCGTCAACGCCCATGCCCGGCGATTGCGCGATGCGTTGCGGGCAAAGGGGATGGATACCGGCGCCTCCGGCGGCTTCGCGATCGTGCCGCTGATCATCGGCGGCGCGCCGGCCGCCGCGCGGCTCGGCGATGCCCTCTTCCGCCGCTTCGTCCAGGCCGAGCCGATCATCCCGCCGGCGGTGCCGGCGCGCACGGCACGGCTCCGCTTCGTCCTCTCCGCAGCGCATCCCACCGAAGCGATCGACCGCGCGACCGCCGCGATCCTCGATGCCGGCGCCACCGCCATGAGCCGCAAGCGCGATCTCGGCGCCCTGCTCCACCGGCTCGGCGCGACGACCAAGCCGACGGTGTGAAAAAGCGCGCCCATCGCCCGGCGGGCGATTGACACCGCGGCCCGATTGATTGCTATTTTGAGACATATCGAATGCGGTCGCGCCATTGTCCCCGCAACGGCCGTGGCTGGAAGATGATCCATCGCCGGGGGGAGCGGCGGGATGCGGGCCTATATCGAATTCACCCGGCCATATCGGGCAATCCTGACGCCTGCGCCCGTGCCGCGGCCGCGCGCCGGCGAAGCGGTGGTCGAGACCATCCTCACCGGGATCAGCGCCGGGACCGAAGGGATGTGGCTCGACGGCTCGGCTGGCGCGCTCGCCTCCGGCCGACGTGGCTATCCCTATCGCCCCGGCTATGCGCTGGTGGGACGCGTTGTCGCGGCCGACCCGGGATGGCTCGGCGCGGCGCCGGGCGCCCGCATCTTCGCGATGAAGCCGCACGGCTCCCACGCGACCATGACGGCCGACGATCTGTGGCTGCCGCTTCCGGATCATGTCGCGGACGAGGATGCGGTCGCCATCGCGCTCACCGCGACCGCGCTTCATGCGGTTCATCGCTCGGCGCTGACGGTCGGCGACGGCGCGGCGGTGGCGGGGCTCGGCGCGCTCGGCCTCATCCTGATCCAGGTGCTGGCGGCGAGCTTTTCGGGGCCGGTGATCGCCCTGACAGGCAGTGCCGGCAAGCGTAGGCTCGCCCTCGCCCATGGCGCTAGCCATGCCCTCACCTATGACGAACTTCCGGGGGCCGAGCTGCCGGCGGTGCCGTGCGTCTTCGACTGCACCGGCATCGGCGCCAATGT
>JBOHLV010000191.1:0-1977 GCA_050729815.1 Allostellaceae bacterium | reverse complement strand
CTCGAAACGGAGCCGTATTTGCGCACGGCGGTGTCGGTCGATCGTGCCGGCTGGGCGACCTTCGGCCATGTCAAAATGCCGGATTATCGCTGGGGCATTTTCCTTGCCGAGCCGGAGCCGGACCGCCGCATCGGCTTCGGCGACGAATTCGGCAAGCCGGTGTGGCAGCAGGTGCCGGGGGAACTGCGCTCGACGCTGCGGCGTCTTATCGTCACCCAGGGCGATACCGAGCCCGCCTCGGTTGAGCAACAGCGGCGCCTCGGCCATACCGCGCCCTCGCTCTACGATTTGCGCAGCCTCTTCCAGATCAATGTCGAGGAGGGCCGGCATCTTTGGGCGATGGTCTATCTGCTTCACGCCTATTTCGGCCGCGACGGGCGGGAGGAGGCCGAAGCGCTGCTGGAGCGCCATTCCGGCGATCGCGACAAGCCCAGGATTCTCTCGACCTTCAATGAGCCGGTCGAGGATTGGCTCAGCTTTTTCATGTTCACCTACTTCACCGACCGCGACGGCAAGTTCCAATTGAAGAGCTTTGCCGAGAGCGGTTTTGATCCCCTGGCGCGCACCACGCGCTTCATGCTGACGGAAGAGGGGCATCATATGTTCGTTGGCGACACCGGTATCGCCCGGGTGCTCCGCCGCACGGTCCAGATCATGAGGGAGGTGGGCGACGATCCCGACGCCGTGCGCCGCGCCGGCGCGATCGACCTTGCGACCATCCAGCGCTATCTAAATTTCTGGTTCTCTTCCTCGCTCGATCTCTTCGGCGCCGAGAGCTCGTCGAACGCGGCCGCCTATTTTGCCGCCGGCATCAAGGGCCGGCCGGACGAGACGCGATTTCCGGACCATCTCTGCCGCGACGGCGCGATCACGGTTGAGCGGCCCGATGGCGCGGGCGGGATCGCGACCGAGGAAATTCCGCTCCGCAACGCCATGAACGAGGTGACGCGCCAGGCCTATGTCAAGGAATGCGCCGCCGGGGTCGAGCGTTGGAACCGGACCATCGCCGCTGCCGGCGTCGATCAGCGTCTCACCCTGCCGAGCCCGCATTTCCGCCGCACCATTGGCGTCTGGGCGGGTCAGCAGGTCGATCCCGAAGGGCGACTCGCTGGGTCTGATGCCGATGCCAAGAATCTCGATCGATGGCTCCCGAGTCCGGAGGATCGGGTGTTTGTCGCGAGCCTCATGGGGCGGATCGTCGAGCCCGGTCGATTTGCCGGCTGGATTGCCCCGCCGGAGCGCGGCATTAACGATCTCGGCTTCGATTATCCCTATGTTCGGTTCAACTGATGGCGCTGCCTCAGTTCCGCCATTGTCAGCCAGGGCGCGCCCGCTTATAAGTCGTTTTCGCGACGCGTTCAAAAAATCAAGACGTAAGGGTCTCGTTCCTGCCATGGATTTCGCCGCCGCCCGCCTTAACATGGTGGACTCGCAGTTGCGTACCAATCGGGTGATGGACCGACGGCTCCTCGACGCATTTCTTGCCATTCCGCGCGAACGGTTTGTCCCGGTTGCGTTCCACGATGCCGCCTATTTCGACGACGACCTGCCGCTCGGCAATGGTCGGATGCTGCTCGAGCCGATGATCCTCGGCCGCCTTCTTCAGGAAGCGGAGGTGCGGAGCGAGGACAAGGTGCTCGATATTGGCTGTGCCACCGGCTATGCGGCCGCGATCCTGTCGCGGCTGGCAAAGCAGGTGGTCGCGGTCGAGGAGGATTCCGCGCTTGCCGCCGCGGCCCGGGCGCGCCTTGCCGAACTCGGCGTGCTACATGCCAAAGTCGTCAAGTCGCCGCTTGCCGCCGGTCATGCCGACGGGGCGCCCTACGATGTGATCCTGATCGAGGGGGCGATCGGTCTCGTGCCGGATGTGATCGCGCGCCAACTCGCCGAAGGCGGGCGGCTCGTCACCGTGTTAAAAAGCGGCGGCGGCGTGGGCCGCGGCATGATGATGACGCGCATCAAGGGCGCGCTGTCGCG
>JBOHLV010000190.1:0-10705 GCA_050729815.1 Allostellaceae bacterium | reverse complement strand
CTGGTCGGCGTGGTCGACGCCGATCTCGGCCTCGAGGGCGGCGATCTGCGCGCGAGCGAGCGCAGTTTCCAGTTGCTGCATCAGGTCGCGGGCCGCGCCGGCCGCGCCGAGCAGCCGGGCCTCGTCCTGGTCCAGACGTTTCATCCCGACAATCCGGTGATGCGGGCGCTGATCGCCGACGATCGCGACCGGTTCCTGCGGGTCGAGGCCGACGAGCGCGAGCGTCACGGCAACCCCCCTTTCGGGCGCATGGCGGCGCTGATCGTGTCCGGCGACAGCGAGGACGCCGCCGAGTTCGCTTCGCGCGCCTATGCCCGCTCGTCGCCGCATCTGCCGGGCGTCGAGGTGTTCGGCCCGGCGCCGGCGCCGCTCGCCATCCTGCGCGGTCGCCATCGCCGGCGGTTCCTCGTCAAGGCGCGGCGCGGCGTCAAAATCCAGGCGGTGATGAAGGAATGGCTCGTGCGCGTCAAACTGCCATCCAACGTCCGCGCGCAGGTCGATATAGATCCCTATAGTTTTCTTTGAAGGCTATTCCGCCGCGACCCTGGCCGAGACCGGACAGGTGACGCCGGTGCCGGCGAGGCCGCAATAGCCGTCGGGGTTCTTGCCGAGATATTGCTGGTGATACTCCTCGGCGTAATAGAAGGGCGGGGCGTCGGCGATCTCCGTCGTGATCGGGTCGCGGAAGCCGTCATCGCTGAGCGCCTTGCCGTAGGCGTCGCGCGATTTTTCGGCCGCGACCTTCTGGTCCGGCGTCACGGCATAGACGGCGGAGCGGTATTGCGTGCCGGCATCGTTCCCCTGGCGCATGCCCTGGGTCGGGTCGTGGCTTTCCCAGAAAATCTTGAGGAGCGCGTCATAGAGGACCACTTTCGGGTCATAGACCACCAGCACGACTTCGGTATGGCCGGTCATGCCGGAACAGACCTCTTCGTAGGTCGGATTGGGCGTGAAGCCGCCGGCATAGCCCGCGGCCGTCGAATAGACCCCTGGCGTTTCCCAGAACAACTGCTCGGCGCCCCAGAAACAGCCCATGCCGAAGATCGCGGTCTCGAGACCGGCCGGAAATGGCGGCTTCAGAAGATGGCCGTTGACGAAATGCCGGTTGGCGAGCGGCATCTGGCTCCCCCGGCCGGGCAGCGCCGTCTTCGGCGTCGGCATCTCACTCTTCCTGCGGAAATTCCACATGTGCCACCTCCTGCCCTTAAATCTCCTACCCTTAAATCTAAGGATGGTGGGGGGCTTCGTACAGCCCCATTGACGCGCCCCATTGACGCGAAGGTGATGGCGAACGACCCTTCGGGCCGAACGCAAGCGAGAGGCGCGCGATGAAGGTGATGGAGATGCGGGACGGCTGGGGGCTCGATTTCCTCGTCCCCGGCACCCGGCCCGATCCGGCGCCGCCCGGCCCCGGCGAGGTGCTGGTCCGATTCGAGGCGGCATCGCTCAATTACCGCGACCTCGTGATGGCGGAACATGGCTATGGCGGCGGTCTCGGCGCCCTGCCTTTGATCCTGGTGTCGGATGGCGCCGGCCGGGTGGTCGAAACCGGGTCGGGCGTCACGCGCTGCCGCACGGGCGATCTCGTTTCACCGATCTTCGTTCAGGGCTGGTTGAGCGGGCCTTATCGCGAGGATTATCGCGGCGGCATCATGGGCGGCGGCATCGACGGCGTGATCCGCGAATTCGGCGTCTTTCCCGAAAGCGGCCTCGTCACGGCGCCGGAAGGCTGGAGCGCGCTTGAAGCCGCGACCCTGCCTTGTGCCGCCGTCACCGCCTGGAACGCCGTCATCGGCAACGGCACCAGGCCGGGCGATGTCGTGGTGACGGAGGGGACGGGCGGCGTCTCGCTCTTCGTCCTGCAATTCGCAAAGCTAGCCGGCGCCACGCTAATCATCACCTCGTCAAGCGATCAAAAGCTCGATCGGGCAAAGAGGATGGGCGCCGATATCGCCATCAACTACAAGACCCATCCCGAATGGGCGCGGGAAGTGCGGAAGGCGATCGGCCGTGGCGCCGATCTGGTCGTCGATCTCGGCGGCGCCGCGACCCTCGACCAATCGGTGCGGGCGGTCCGGGCGAGCGGCACGGTCGCCCTAATCGGCGTTTTGGGCGGCGGCACCGCGCCCTTGGCGCTCGGCCGGATCGCGACCCAGGCGATCCGCCTCGTCGCCGCGACCTCCGGTAATCGCGACATGTTCGAGGCGCTGGTCCGGGCCATCGACCGGCACGGCATCAAGCCCGCCATCGACGATCATGTCTACGCCTTCGGCGAAGTGGCGGAGGCGCTCCGCGTCCTAAAAGAGGGCCGGCATTTCGGCAAGATTTGCCTGGACTTGACGCGATGAGCGCGCTGCGCCAATGGCTCAAGGCCAACAAGCTCGAGAATTGCGCCGATGCGCTGGAGGCCGCCGATATCGACCTCGACATACTGCCCGACTTGACCGAGGCCGATTTGATACAACTCGGCCTGTCGCTCGGCAATCGCCGCCGGCTCCTGAAGGCGATTTCCGAGCGCGGCGCGACACCGGCGCCAGCCGCACCCGAAACCGGCGCCGAAGCGGAGCGCCGCCAGGTCACGGTGCTGTTCTGCGATCTCGCCGGCTCGACCGCGCTCGCGACCAAGACCGATCCCGAAATCCTCGGCGCTCTCATCCGGCGCTATCAGGATGCGGCGGCGGGTGCCATCGGGCGTTTCGGCGGCTTCGTCGCGAAATTCATGGGCGACGGTGTGCTCGCCTATTTCGGCTTTCCCCATGCCTTCGAGGATGCCGCCGAGCGCGCGGTCCGTGCCGCGATGGATATTCTCGCCGAGACCGGCCGTATCGCCCTGCCGGATGGGACGTATGTTCAGGCGCGGATCGGCATCGCTACCGGCCTCGTCGTGGTCGGCGAATTGATCGGCACCGGCCTGGCGCAAGAGCGTACCATCATCGGCGAGACGCCCAATCTCGCGGCGCGGCTGCAGGCGCTGGCCGCGCCCGACACCATCCTTTTGAGCGAGGCGACCCGGCATCTTCTCGGCGGCCTGTTCCTCCTTGAAGTCACCGGTCCGCATTCGCTCAAGGGCATCGCGCGGCCGGTGCCGGCGTGGCGGGTCATCGGCGAAGCCGCGATCGACACCCGCTTCGCCGCGAGCCGCGCCGGCGCCGGCCTGCCGCTCATCGGCCGCGCGCATGAGATGGGGCTGATGCTCGACCGCTGGCGCCTCGCGCGTTCGGGCGAGGGCCAGATCGTCACCGTGGTCGGTGAGGCCGGGATCGGCAAGTCGCGTCTCGTCGAGTCGTTGCAGGAACAGCTTGGCGCCGAGCCGCATGGCCGCATCCATTTGCAATGCTCCCCCTATCACACCGACAGCGCGCTCTATCCGATGATCCACGGCCTTGCCCGCCGCGCGCGCTTCGCGCCCGAGGATTCGGCCGAGACCAAACTCGCGAAGCTCGCGACGGTGTTCCCCGCCGAGGCGATGCCGCTGGCGGCGGAGTTGATGTCGCTGCCGACCGCGCCATCGCCCTTGACGCCGGCGCAGCGCAAGGATGCCATCATCGCGTTCCTGATCGATCGGATCATGCCTTTGAGCGGGACCGATCCGGTGCTGCTGATCCTCGAGGACGCGCATTGGATCGACGCCACCACGCTCGACCTGATGACGCGGCTTGCCGACAGTATCGGTTCGGCGCGTGTGCTGGCGCTGGTGACGGCGCGGCCGGATTTTACGCCGCCTTGGCAAACCCGACCGCACGCGACGCTGCTGACCCTGGGTCGGCTTGCCCGCTCGGACTGCACGCAACTCGTCGCCGATGTCGCGGCGGCGCACGGCCTCACCGCCGAAACGGTGGCCGCGATCGTTGCCAAGACCGACGGCGTGCCGCTGTTCGTCGAGGAACTGACCCGTAGCGTCATCGAGCAGGCCGGGGGCGACGGCGCGGCGGTGCCGGCGACCTTGCAGGATTCGTTGATGGCGCGGCTCGACCGGCTTGGCCCGGCGCGCGAGTTGGCGCAGATCGCCGCCGTGATCGGCCGCGAGTTCCCGTTCGCGCTGTTGCGCGCGGCGACCGACAAGGACGAAGCCGAGCTTGAAACCTCGCTCGCCGGCCTGGTCGCGGCGGGTATCGTCTTTCCGCAGGGGCGCAGTCAGGATCGCGCCTACAGTTTCAAGCACGCGCTGGTGCGCGACGCCGCCTATGAAAGCCTGTTGCTGTCGCGCCGCCGCGACTGGCACCAACGCATCGCCCGTGCCCTGGAAGAGCATTTTCCCGAGATCGCGGCGAGCGAGCCGGAATTGCTCGCCCACCATTTTGCCGAGGCGGGAATGATGGTGCAAGCCTGCGATTACCGCCTCAAGGCCGGCGACCGCGCCGCCCGCGGGTCGGCGTATCTGGAGGCGATCGCGCATTATAGCGCCGGCATCGCCGAGGCGGAGAAACTGCCCGACGCGGATGATTCGAAGCGTCGACAATTGGCGCTGCTGCTCAAGCTCGGCCCCCCCTATACCGTGGTCGCGGGCGCGCAAAGTCCGGACTGCGAGCGGGTCTATCGCCGCGCCGCCGAAATCGGCGCCGCGCTGCACGACGACCGCGCGACCTACCGGGCGAAATGGGGTCTGTGGCTCAACGCCAATCTTGGCCGCAAGACCGCGCAGGCGCGCGACCGAGCCGAGGAGTTGATCGACCTCGCCCGACAATCAAACGACGGCGAGTTATTGCTTGAAGGCTACCATTGCGGCTGGTCCACCGCCTGGTTCCGCGGTGACCTCGCCACCACGCAGGATTGGGGCCGTATCGGTATCGAAACCTACGACATGGCGCGGCATCGCCATCTTGGGCCGGCGTTCGGCGGCCACGACCCCGGCGTCTGCGCCCACGCCTGCAGTGCGCAGGCGCTCATGATTGCCGGCGAACGCGACCAGGCGCAGGCAAGCGCGGCCCAGGCGGTGATGCTCGGCGAAGCGCTCGACCATCCATTCAGCCTGGCGCACGCCCTCTACAACACGGCCTCAATGCACCAGGTCGGCGGCGATCGCCAAGGCGCTGAAGAAATAGCCGGGCGAATGATCGCGCTCGCCGAAAAATATGGCTTTCAGTCCTACCTCTCTGGCGCGCGGATCATACGGGCCTGGGCCGGTGCCACCACGGAAAGCTCCGACGCGATCGCGTTTGTCGAGCGCTCGATCGAGCAAACCGTTGCCGTCGGGCCGACGGCGCAGCAATATCTCGGCATCGCCGGCGAAGTGATGATGAGCAGCGGCCGTTACCGCGAGGCGCTCGCCTATCTCGATCGCGGCATCGACGCCAACGAAGAGCGCGATGTCGGCTTTTATCTCGCCGAGATCCACCGCTTGCGCGGGCTGTGTCTGTTGGCGCTCGACCGCGCCAACAAGGACGCGGCGCGGCAAGCCTTCGTGTTGGCGCGCGAGGCCTCCCGGCGACAAGGCGCCACCCTGTTCGAGCGCCGCGCCGAGGTGGCGCTGGCCGAGCTAAAATAGGCCTAGATCACCGAGCGGACCCATTCCGCGAGCTTGCTCTTGGGCAGCGCGCCGACCTTCATCCCGGCCACTTGGCCGCCCTTGAACAGGATCAGGGTCGGAATGCCGCGCACGCCATATTTCATCGGTGTCTGCGGATTCTCGTCGATATTGAGCTTCGCCACCGTGACCTCGCCCTTCATCTCGCCGGCGATGTCGTCGAGATAGGGCGCGATCATCTTGCACGGCCCGCACCATTCCGCCCAGAAATCCACCAGCACCGGGCCCGGCGCTTTGAGGACATCGGTTTCAAACGATTTGTCGTTGGTTTGGGTGGTGTTGGCGGACATGGTGACTCCTTTTATCGCACCCCCAAGATTAGGGGTTGGGCGTCGAGCACGTCAAGATAGGGTGGTTGCGGCTGACGCAAGGCTGGCTTCCGGGAAGGCGCTTGACAGGGTGAGAAGCGCCGCTGGAATCGCCATCAGCACCGGCCCGTCGGTCCACAGGATCGCCGCCTCGACGGCATGGCCGGGATAGATGGCCTGGATCGCGGCGCGATAGGCGGCCAGTTGCTGAAGGTAGGATTGCGGCACCGATTGGGGGTCTCGCGGCGCCGGGCGCAGCGTTTTGTAATCGAGGATCAGCACCCGCTCCGCCGTCACCAGGAGGCGGTCGATCTGGCCCGAGATGGCACGCTCGCCGATCACCGCGACCACCGGAACCTCGGCTTTCGAATCCGGGCCGAACAGCGGGGCGAAATCCGGCCGCGCCAATACCGCCAGCGTCTCGGCCAGGATTTCCTCCTGCTCGATCGGGTCGAGGTCGTGAACGGCAAGGCCGAGATAGCGCCGCGCCGCCGCTTCCCGGGCGTCGGCCGGCAATTCGGGCAGGCTCTGGAGCAGGCGATGGACGAGGCGGCCACGGCGGAAACGGTCGCTGCCATCGGCGGTGAGTGGCGAGCGCACCGGCGGATCGGACGTGGCGGGCCGCGATGGTGCCAGCGGCCGCGGCGGGGTCGGTTCCGGCGCCGGCGGCGTCGTGAGCCAGGATGGCGCCGCCTCGTTCGGCAAAGGGGTCGCGGCGGCCGATGCTTCCCGCGCCGGCGCCGCGGTTTGCGGCAGGTGGAGGCGAAGGCCGGCGCCGCTCTCGGTCCCGGCAAGGGGAATCTCGACGCGTTCGGTCTCGGCGAGGTCGGCGATCCCGTCGCGCACCAGATCGTACCAGTTGCCGGCCGGCGCCGCCTTTCGGGTCTCCCAGCCGCAGACATAGAGCCGGTCCTCGGCGCGGGTCAGCGCGACATAGAGGAGGCGGCGATATTCGGCATCGCGGCGCCCGGCCGCCGCCTCCTTGGCCGCATCGAAGGCCGGTGCGGCGCCGTCCCGCCCGCACCACAGCGGCAGGCCGTCGGCACTCCATAGCAAAGTCGGTAGTTTCGTCGGCATCTGACGCGTGTCGGGCAGGATCACGATCGGCGCTTGCAACCCCTTGGCGCCATGCACCGTCATGATCCGCACCTCGTCACGGCCGCGCTGATCGAGATCGCGCTTCACCTCGGCCTCGCCGGCGGCGATCCAGGCGAGGAAGCCTTGGAGCGAGGCGCCGTGGATCCGCTCGTAGGCCAGCGCGGCCCCAAGGAATTCCTCGATCGGGTCGGCGGCGTCGGGGCCGAGCCGGCGCAGCATCGCCCGCCGCCCACCACGCGCGCCGAGCAGCTCGGCATAAAGCTCGTAAGGGGGTGCGAAATCGGCCTCGGCGAGCAGCGCCGACAATTCCGCCGCGGCCCGGGCGAAAGGCGGTTCCTCGCGGCGGCGCCACAGCTCGGCCCAGAGCGACCGCGCGCCGCGCGGCCAGGCGAGGTCGTAGAGCCGTGCGTCGTCCCAATCATAGAGCGGGCTCTTCAAGATGGTGGCGAGCGTCAGATCGTCTTCCGGCAGGAGCAGAAAATTGCCGAGCGCGATCAGATCCTCGACCGCGAGTTGCTCGGTAAGGCGCATCCGGTCGGCGCCGGCCACCGGCACGCCCCCCTCCTTCAAGGCACGCACCAGCTCCACGGCAAAGGCGCCCCGCCGTCGCACCAGCACCAGAATGTCCCCGGCGGTCACCGGCCGGCCGCGGGCCGGCAGCATCTCCGGCGCCTCGATCCAACCCTTGATCCGGGCGGCGAGAAGGCGGGCGAGGCGCGATGCCGGCGGCTGCCGCGCCTGGCGCCCGGTCGGCGGCGTCCAGGCCGGTTCGGCGATCGCATCATCGGGCGAGAGCGTCGGCCAGATCTCGACGAGACCCGCCATCCCGGCACGATGCGGACGATGGCGCATCTGCGTCCCCGCCGGCACGACGCCCGCCGCCGCTTCGGGTCGGGCGAACACCGCATCGACCGTCATCAGCACCGCCGGGACCGAGCGGAAGGAGACATCAAGCTCGACCGGGCGCCAAACCTTGCCGGCGGCCGCCACGCGCCTCGCAAAATGATCGCGCATTTTGGGGAAGGCGGCGGGATCGGCGCCTTGAAAGCTGAAGATCGATTGCTTGACGTCGCCGACGGCGAACACGGTGCGGTCGGTATCGCGGGCGCCCTCGCCGGCGAAGAATTCCTCGGCCAGGGTCGCGATCACCTGCCATTGCTCGGGGTTGGTGTCCTGCGCCTCGTCGATGAGGATGTGGTCGAGCCCGCCATCGAGCTTGAACAACACCCAGGGCGCGACATTGGGCCGGCTCAAGAGATCCCGCGTCTTGAGGATCAGGTCGTCGTAATCGAGGAGTGCCCGGCGCTCCTTGTACCGGGCATAGCTGCGCAGCAGCGCCTCGGCAATGACGAGGAGCGCCACGGTCGCGGCGTGAAGCGCGGCGGCGCGACGGCGCGCATCGGCCGCGATGACGCGATCGGCCTCGGCATCGAGAATCGCCGCCTCTTGCGGTTCGCCATCGAGGAAGCTCTTGGTGTAGATCGCCTTGCGACGATCCCCGGTCATCGTCACGTAGCAGCCGAGATAACCGTCGAACCGCGAGGCACGCTCGGCCGGCGCCTCGAGCCAGCGCAGCATCGTGGCGCCGCGGTCCCGGTCGGTGATGCGGCCGCTGTCGAGCAGGGCGCGGGCGGCGCCCATCACCATGCCATCGTCGAAATCACGACAGGCGGCGGCGACGAGGCCGTCCGCCGTCTCGCCGGGATCGAGGCTCAGTTGGTCGCGCAACCTTGCCAGCACCGGCGCGACACCATCGGCCAAGAGCGGTTCAAGCCGCGCCCGCTCATCGGCCAGCGTCCCGATGAGATCATCGAAGCCGCCTTCGCCGATGTGGCGTGCGATTTCGGCGATGGCGGGCGCGAGGTCCGGCTGCCCCAGAATGGCGCCACGGGTCTCGATCAGGACCTCGGCGGCGCTGCCCTCGTCGAGCACGGTGAAATGCGGCGCGATACCAGCTTCGATCGGAAAGCGGCGCAGCACGCCTTGGCAAAAGGCGTGGATGGTGTCGATGCGCATGCCGCCCGGCGTGTCGAGCAGCCGGGCGAAGAGGCGGCGCGCCTCGTCGATCGTCTCCCTCTTGGGCGGCGCGCCGGTAATCTCTTCGATCTGGGTTGCAAGCCCGCCGTCATCCGCGATCGACCAGCGGCTCAACCGCGCGCCGAGGCGGATCGACATTTCCGCCGCCGCCGCCTTGGTGAAGGTGAGACAGAGGATGCGCCGCGGCACGGCGCCGCGCAGCAACAGCGCCAGCACCCGGTCGGTCAGAACTTTGGTCTTGCCGGTGCCGGCCGAGGCCGCCACCCAGATCGACGCCGCGCCATCCGCCGCCCGGCGCTGGTCGGTATGCGGCGCGACCAGAATCATCGAGAAAACCGAACCGCCAGAACACCAGGAAGCGAGAAAAAAGCCCCCTTTCCTGGTGTCTTAGCGTCTTCGTGGTTCAATTTCGGCCGCTATCCGAGCTTGGCGAAGGCCGGTGCCACATGCTTGCAGTTGTTGTGGAAGATATCGAGCTTCTGCTCCTCGCTGAGGAACTTCATGGCGCCGATGATCGGCACCAGATCGTCGACCTGCTTGCCGGTCTCCGGGCGGATCGCGCTGCCCGATCCGGGCGCCTCGGTGCCGAACAGCGTCTGCTTCACGGTGCGCTGCTTGATCGCGGCCTCGAGATAATCCGGATCGTGGGCGCAGGTGTCGAAGAACAGGTTCTTGGACAGGTCCTTTTGCGCCAGATGGTAGTCGGACTTGATGAAGCGGTCGAGCGCGCCGCCGCAATGGCACACCACCACCCTGAGGCCGGGGAAGCGCTTGAACACGTCGCCATGGGAGAGAAGCTGGGTTGCGAGATACTGCTCCCAGACGAAACCGATCTGATAGTTCTGGGGGATCGTCTTCAGGCGCGGATCGGTGCAGTTGGTGCCGTGGACGACGATCGGCAGATTGTTCTTCTCGCAATAGGCATAGACCGGGTCCCAATATTCCTCGTCCATGCCGGGCGCGCTGCGGTCGCCGGCCGGGTCAGGCGTCAGATAGGCGGCGGTAAAGCCGAGCTCCTTATGGCAATATTCGAGCTCGGCGAGGCAATGCTTCAGATCATCGGCCTTCGGATTCTGCGGCAGGCAGGCGGCGCCCGAGAACCGGGTTGGATGGGCGGTGACCTGGCGCGCGATCATGTGGTTGATGAAGCGGCACCAGCTCGGCAGCAGATGGTTCTGCATCCAGCCGAGCATCAGGAACGGCCGCGGCCCGATGAGCTGCGCATCGATATTGTGGTCGTCCATCATGTCGATATGCCGCTTCATCGCGGCATGCCAAGCCTGCTCGGTGAAGCCGAGCCGCGGAATGTCCTTGCGCGGATCGTCCTTCAAGGGGGTGTTGCTGGCCAGCATCAGGCCGACCGCCGCACTGCCGTTCACCGGCGCCGAATAATGGCCGTGA
Source organism: Allostellaceae bacterium (assembly GCA_050729815.1). Lineage (GTDB taxonomy): Bacteria > Pseudomonadota > Alphaproteobacteria > ATCC43930 > CGMCC-115725 > JAATGI01. The sequence goes on along the minus strand of JBOHLV010000190.1, from coordinate 337 downwards.
ATGTCGAGGACCTTGGTTCCGTTGTACATGGTTTGCTCTCCCTATCTCTTCCGTCCGAGGCGTCGGCGCCTCGGCCCGCCCTCAGCGATGCTTCTAATATAAGCCGCCGCGTGCTGTCCCGGTCAAAATGCGCATGGCGCACCCGCCTAATACCAAATCCCGCTGATCCGAACCGGTGGTTCGGCTCCGCGGGACCTCAATCGCCGGCGCTCGCATCCGCGCGCTTGGATCCGCGCCATCGGGCGCGCGCTCGCACTTGCTCGCGATACCGCATCCTGACGAGTCACGCTCATCGGGATGCGGTATAAGCCGACGTCACATCGGTACGGGCGAAATC
>JBOHLV010000189.1:0-2444 GCA_050729815.1 Allostellaceae bacterium | reverse complement strand
CACCCCGGATGCCTCAACTAAAATTGCGTCGAAGCCTTCCCCCATCGCGGGCTTCAATGAGGCCGGGGCGCGTGCACCCCGGATGCTCTTACATATCCTTTAGAGATGCATTTTTTGGTGATGCTTCAATGAGGCCGGGGCGCGTGCACCCCGGATGCCAAGGTGTGCTAAAGATGACAGCCGCTCCCATTGTCGCGCTTCAATGAGGCCGGGGCGCGTGCACCCCGGATGCAGCCACCCTATAACTATTTGTGAATCAAGACAATCTCGACCCGTTTTCGAGCGGCTGTCTCTTGTGACCGGCATTGTCGGCCACATTCTGCTCGCAGTTTTATTCACCATATCAAAGAGCCTTGGATTTCAAGAGTCTATCGGAATTCGAGCAGTAGTGGGGTTCCGCACGGCACGAGGCCGCTCGAAAGTCCCCGGCGATCCGAGAGACACGTAAATCAAGGCGGCCATCATACTATATGACGGTGGCTTGGCGTTCGATTTTCGAGAAATTCTTGCCGATACTTTCCATGGCCAACTCGATTTTGTCTGCCGGCCCGACATCGATCAGGAGGACATGGTCCTCCCCATTCTTCACCAATTCGCGTAACACCGTTTCGAGCTCGGCCCGGCGGCGCCGCGACAGGCGGCACTGGAAAACGGAAAGCTGAATCCAGTCGCCATATCCGTGCATGACTTTGAACACTTGGCGCCACCGCTTTTGATCAGAGATATCGTAAGTAACGATAAACAGGCGTTCGTCATTCATCGGGCTTGTCTCAACGCGGCAGATAGTGGGGATAACTCGGCAACTCTCCCAACAGAAACCGCGACAGCAACCGCGCCTGCACCAGAAGCATGCGGCGCATACTGACCTGATAGCCGAAAACCGGATGCGTGGTTTCCTGGGACAAGCGGCGTTCGAAGGCCGCGACGAAGCGACGGCGCCCCGCCTGCGTCAGTCCCGTACCCGTTACCGCTACGATGAAGTCGCTCACGCCGACTTCGCCCGTATTGACCACCGACAGCACCACGGAATCGGCGATGATGGCACGGAACGGCTCCATGATATCGAGCGCCAGCGCCGGCCGTCCATAGCGCGGCGCGTGATAGAAGCCGCGATAGGGATCAAGCCCGACCGAGGCCAAGGTAATCGTCAGATGCCGGGTCAACATCGCATAGGCCAATGACAGCATGGCGTTGACCGGATCGGTCGGCGGCCGGCGATTGCGTGCCTCGAAACGGAACGGCGCCAGATCGCCGGCGGTCTCTTTATCATCCGGCGGCTTCAACAGGCCGGCGAAGGCGCGGAAATAGACAGCAGCGGCATCCCCCTCGACGCCCAGGAGATGGGCAAGCATCGCGGCGCCATCGGCGGATTTGCGCGCGGCGGCGAGGCGGTCGAGCGCGGCTTGGCGCTCTTCCGGGCTCCCGCGCCAATTGCGCCGCAGGATCGTCCGCTGGTTCGCGATTTTTGCCGCCACCAGTTCTTTCGCGAACCGCAAACAAGCGGCCTCGTCGAAGCTGAGCCGGTATTGTGCCGTGCGCACCTCGATATTGCGGTGACCGATGCCATGCGCGACGCCGCGAAACCAGCCGCCATGGCTGTGAAAGGTGACGGGGATATCGCGATCGAGCAAAGCCCCCAACGCCGGCGTCGTGATCGACACATTGCCGAATAGGGCGACATCCGAAATATCGATGAAGCGAACCTGTGTCTCGCCCTCATCCTCGTCGGTGATCTTCAGGGTCTCGCCATCCTTGCCGATGCGGGCGCGCTGCGACTGGACGATGAGCGGCAGCGCCTCGTCCGGCGGCACCGCGATCATCCGCGGCGCCAGCGACGAGCCAGTGAGGCTGCGCACCTCGTCGGGCAGGCATACGGTCACGAGGGCACAACGCGGACATTTGGGACTGTCCTGAAGCGGTGGCGGAATCCGCCCCTGTGCGACGGTGAGGCGCAGATCGCTGACGGCCGCCTGGGCAGCGGCGCGCAGCGCCTCGTCGAACAGGACGCGCACCCGCTCCCGGCTCGCGGCGTAATAGATCGCGCCCTCGGCGACGCGATAGCCATGCTCTTCCAAGAGCAGCGCCTGAAGGCAAAGCTGCACCCGCTCCGGCTCATAGACGCCCTGGGCGAGATGTGGGCGGCGGCCGCGCTTGTAATCGACCGGCGTGACGAAGCCGTCCTCGGCCTCGGCGATGTCGAGCTTGGCGATGACGCCGAGGTTCGGCGAAGAGAGGGTTAGCGACCGGCTGACGATCTTGTCCGCGGCCGTGGCCGCCTTATCCGCGAGCGCTTCCGGCGCCGGCAGCGGCGCGCTGGGCCGATCGACCCGGGCGTGGACGCGATTGCCTTCGACCGTGTCGCCGGTCTCCGCCCATTCGCTTTGTGTCCACATGAGATAGGCGAGCCGCGGGCAATAGACGAACTCGTTCACCATCCGCGCCGG
>JBOHLV010000188.1:0-47676 GCA_050729815.1 Allostellaceae bacterium | reverse complement strand
TGGCTGTGCGTCCCGGTGAGGACGGTGACGCTGCCGGTCGGGTTGACGCGCACCGCCGCGACTTCATAAAGCCCGGCCCGCGCGCCGAGCGAGCCCGCCACCGCCGAAGGGGCGACGCCGCAGGCTTCGATATAGGTGGCGATGCCGATGCCGCGCAGCCGGCCGCGCTTGCCGGCCTCCGCCCGGCGCTTCTCGAAGCCGGCGTAATCGGCGGCTTTGAGCGCCATGTCGAGGGTGGTGAAATAATCGCCGCTGTCATAGGCGAGCGCCACCGGCGTCTGATAGGGATAGGCGTCGGTCGGAATGAAATTGCGGCGGCGGAGCTCGGCGGGATCGACCTTCAGCTCGCGCGCCGCGGTATCGACGATGCGCTCCAGGACGAAGCTCGCCTCCGGCCGCCCGGCGCCGCGATAGGCGTCGACCGGCACGGTGTTGGTGAAGACGCCCTTCACCTCGGCAGAGATCGCCGGCGTCGTATAGGTGCCGGCAAGGAGCGTGGCATAGAGATAGGTCGGCACCGCCGGCGCGAAGGTCGAGAGATAGGCGCCGAGATTGGCGATGGTCGAGACCTTGAGCGCGAGGAACTTGCCGTCCTTGTCGGTCGCCAGTTCGGCATGGGTGACATGGTCGCGGCCTTGCGCGTCGGAGGCGAAGCTCTCACCGCGCTCCGCCGTCCATTTGATCGGACGGCCAACCTGCGCCGAGGCCCAGACCAGGATGCATTCCTCGGAATAGAGGAAGATCTTGGAGCCGAAGCCACCGCCGACATCGGGCGAAACGACGCGCAGCTTGTGCTCCGGCAGTTGCAGCACGAAGGCGCCCATAAGGAGCCTGATGGCATGCGGGTTCTGGCTCGTCGTCCAAAGAATGTGTTCACCGGTGCCGCGATCGTACTCGGCAATCGCCGCGCGCGGCTCCATCGCGTTGGCGATGAGCCGGTTGTTGACGATGTCGACCTTGGTGACGTGCGCCGCCTTGGCGATCGCGGCATCGGCCTGCGCCGCGTCGCCGATCGACCAGTCGAAACAGACATTGTCCGGGACGTTGTCATGTACCAGCGGCGCGCCCGGTTTCACTGCGGCCTCACAAGCGGCAATCGCCGGCAACGGCGTGTAATCGACCGCGATCAGCTCGGCGGCGTCCTTCGCCTGGGCGAGGCTTGCGGCGATCACGATCGCGACCGGGTCGCCGACGTGCCGAACCTTGCCCTGGGCCAGCACCGGATGCGGCGGCTCGTGCTGGGGCGAGCCGTCCTTGAACTTCACCGCCCAACCGCAGGGCAGCGATCCGACCTGGATGTCCTCGCCGGTGAACACCGCGACGACGCCGGGCGCGGCCTTGGCGCCGCCCGTGTCGATCTTGCCGAGCTTCGCATGGGCATGGGGGCTGCGCAGGATATAGGCATAGGTCTGGCCGGGCCGGTTGATGTCGTCGACATAATTGCCGGCGCCGGTGAGAAAGCGAAAATCCTCTTTGCGGCGAACCGGGGCGCCGATCCCCTCGGCGGCCATCAGCGGCCTCCGGCCATTGCCTCCGCGCCGGCTTTGATCGCCTTGACGATGTTGTGATAGCCCGTGCAGCGGCAGATATTGCCTTCGAGCCACTCGCGGATTTCCTGCTCCGACGGGTTCTTGTTGCGGTTGGCGAGGTCCACCGCGCTCATCACCATGCCGGGGGTGCAGAAGCCGCATTGCAGGCCGTGATTCTCGCGGAACGCTTCCTGCATCGGGTGAAGCTGGTTGCCGTTGGCGAGGCCCTCGATGGTGAGGACGTTGGCGCCCTCCGCTTGCACCGCAAGGAGCGTGCAACTCTTTACCGATACGCCGTCGACATGGACGACGCAGGCGCCGCATTGGCTGGTATCGCAGCCGACATGGGTACCGGTAAGTCCGAGATGTTCGCGCAGGAGCTGGACGAGCAGCGTGCGGTTCTCGACCTCGGCGGTCGCGGGCTTGCCGTTGACGGTCAATGTTACGGTGGGCATCTCTTGCGCTCCCCTTTCATCTGGCGTTCCCGGGCTCGGGCCGGGCGGGTTGCCGCGAGTTTCGTTGACCGGCCTCTTCCGGTCAAGCGCCGCGGTGAAGGCTCAGGCGACGAAAATCCACAGGATGATCGCCACGATCACGACCAGCACCAGAATCCAGGCCCAGGCCGGCACCCGGCCGCGCGGCGTCGAGGGCACCGGCGGCGCCATCGGTGTCGGTTCGATGGTCTTGGTCGGCGGCGGTTCAGGCGTCGGGGCGGTCGGCGGCGGTTCAGGCGCAGGGGCGGATGGTACCGGTTCCGCTGGCTGGGCCAGCGTTTCGGCAGGCGCCGGTTCCGCCGACACGACCGCGTCGCTGAAGCGGTGGAAGAAATCGTCCGCCATTTTGCGCGACACGCCATCGATGAGGCGCGAGCCGATCTGCGCCAGCTTGCCGCCGACTTGGGCATCGACCTTATAGCTGAGGACCGTACCGCCGGCGCCGTCATCGGCGAGCGTCACGGTCGCGCCGCCCTTGGCGAAGCCCGCGGCGCCGCCGGTGCCTTCGCCGGAGATGCGATAGCCATTGGGCGGATCGATATCGGAAAGCGTGACCTTGCCCGAGAATTTCGCCGATACCGGGCCAACCTTGGCCGCGACCCGGGCCTGTAACTCCGTGTCCGACAGCTTCTCGATGCTCTCGCAGCCCGGGATCGCGGCTTTCAAGATATCGGGGCTGTTGAGTCCTTCCCACACCATCTGGCGCGGCGCCGGGATCCGGTATTCGCCGGTCATATCCATGGCTTGCGGTCCCTTTCTCGTCTCGCTGGTGGCGGACCCTATCGCGCGGCCGGCCGGGCGGCAAGCACGGCTCGCGGCCGTTTTGGCACGCCGATTTCGCATTCGAGCGCGGCGCGGTCCCAGTTGCCAAGCATCACCGCCGCCTCGTAGGTGGTTTGGAGAAAATCGAGCAGCGTCCGGTCCGGGTCGGGCGCCAGCCGGACGGCGTCATAGGGCAAGAGGAATTCGCCCAATTCCGTGCTGAAAAACGCCGCCGCCGGCCGCACCGGGGCGTCGGCAAAGCCCGGCGGCGCCGGGTAGGCATAGGAATAGAAGGTTGGGAAATCGGTTGCGCCGCTCCCCGGCCAGAAGCCGGCGCTTGAGACCTCGTGGGAATAGGCTTCCTGCGCCACCGCGTCGGGAAGATGCGGTACGCCGCCGGGATGAAGCGGCGCCGGGCGGCCCGAAAACCGCGTCACGGCCAGATCGAAGCTACCCCAAAAGAAATGCACCGGGCTCGATTTGCCAAGGAAGCCGGTGCGGAAAATCTTGAAGACCCGGTCGGCGGCGAGCAGCACGCGCCAGAAACGGTGCGCCGTGTCGCCATCATAGGCGGCATGGGTGAAATCCTGATCGAACGGGATCGCGTCGGGCAGTTCGTTCGGAATCGGATGGATCTTCGTTTCGATGCCGAGCGCTGCCAGCGCCGCCATGGTTTCGGCGTGGAATTCGGCGACCGGCATCGGCCGCAGCGCGACGGTTCGCTCGCCGCCGCGATCGGTGCGGATCAAGAGCCGGTGGGCGATGAAATCAAATTCGACCGCATAGCCGAGGCCGGGATGGTAAATCGGCGAGGTGGTCAGGCCGCGCACCGTTACGTAAAGCGCGCTGTGCCAGGAATGATTGAGCCACGGCGTCCCGGCCAATCGCAGCTTGCCGATGATCTGGGTCCAGAGCTGAAGCGTGGCGGCGGTGTCGCGCCAGGCAGCAAAGGGGAGGGCTGGCCAGACCTCCGCCCTCGGCGAATCTTCCTTCATTCAGCACTCCTCCAAGAACAGGTTGAGCCCGGCGGGGCTGCCAAGGCATAGTCCTGGCGATGCCCGGGGTCACGGAATTCCACGTGTCCGGCGCGTGGGCGCTGCTTTGGGGGGTGCCGTTCGTCGGGCTATTGCTCACCATCGCGTTCATGCCGATGGTGGCGAGGACGCATTGGCATCGGCATTATCCGAAATGGGTCGCGATCTGGACCGCGGCGTTTCTGCTGCCGGCGGCGGTCGCGCATGGCATCGGCCCGATGACGGCGATGGTGCTCGGTACCGTGCTCCATGAATATCTCCCCTTCATCCTGCTGCTCTTCGCGCTCTATGTCGTCACCGGCGGCATTCATATCAGCGGCAGTCCACGCCCCAGCCCGGCACTCAATACCGGCATCCTCGCCGCCGGCACGCTGCTCGCCAGCGTGATCGGCACCATCGGCGCGCCGCTCCTCCTGGTGCGGCCGCTGATGCGCATCAATCGCGGGCGCCGCAGCCAGGTGCATCTCTACGCCTTCTTCATTCCGCTGGTCGCGAATATCGGCGGCGCCTTGTCGCCGCTGGGCAATCCGCCCTTGCTGGTCGGCTATCTCGCCGGCGTGCCGTTCCTGTGGCCGCTTCAGCATCTCTGGGCGCCGACCCTCGTGCTGACCGCAGGCCTCCTCGTCACCTTCTTTTTCGTCGACAGCCTGATGATGCGTCGGCACCAGCCGCCACCGCGGGAGACGACCCAGGAAACCGCTAAATTCGGCATCCAGGGCAAGATCAACTTTCTGTTCCTGGTTCTGGTGGTCGCGACCGTGCTGATGAACGATTTTTGGCCGACGGCTCCCACCATCCATCCCGACGGGGTGCCCTGGAACATCGCCGAGGCGGTCGGCGATCTGCTCTACCTGGCGTGGGCACTGCTGTCGCTGGCGGTGGCGCCGGCGCGAGCGCGAGAGCTCAACGATTTCAATTGGGAGCCGATCGTCGAGGTCGCGATCCTGTTCGCCGCGATCTTCATCACCCTCATTCCGGTCATCGGCATCATCGCTGCTGGGGTGCATGGGCCGGTGGCGCCGCTGGTCCACGCCCTCATCAGCGACGGCCATCCGAACAACCTCCTCTTCTATGTCGCGACCGGCCTCCTCTCGGGCTTTCTCGACAATACCCCGACCTACCTCGTCTTCTTCCATTTCGCCGGCGGCGATCCCGCGGTGCTGACCACCTCGCTGGCGGTGACGCTGGGCGCGATCTCGGCGGCCGCGTCCTATTTCGGCGCGATCTCCTACCTCGGCAATGCGCCCAATCTCATGGTGAAATCGATGGCCGAAGCCCACGGGGTGCGTATGCCGAGCTTCTTCGTCTATACCGGATTTGCTATACTGATCACCGGCCCCTGGTTCGCACTGGTGGCGCTGCTGTTCTTTTCCTGAGACGAAACATGATCCGCCCTCTGGTTTTGGTGGTCGTCCTGCTCGCGCTCGGTTTCACCACCGGGGCCGGCGCGGCCGAGTTGCAGACCTTCGCCACTTCAGGCCTCGTCATCGACACCGCGAAGGGGCCGGCCCACTTTCGGGTCGAACTGGCCATGACCCCGGCACAGCAGGAACAGGGCCTGATGTATCGGCCGCGGCTCGCGCCCGATGCCGGCATGCTGTTCGATTTCCACGATACCGCGCCGCGCACCTTCTGGATGAAGAACACGCTGATCCCGCTCGACATGTTGTTCATTGCGGCTGATGGGCGGATCGTCGATATCCATGAAGACGCGGTACCGCAGTCGGAGGCGCTGATCCCCTCGGCGCGTCCGGCGCGGGCGGTGCTTGAGCTGAATGGCGGCACCGTCGACCGGCTCGGCATCAAAATCGGCGACATGGTGCGTTCGCCACAGCTCGGCACCGGCGGGGGCTGACGCGGCTAGCGCTTGCGTGCCAGGGTGAGGCCGTCGCCCAGCGGCAGCATCGCGACATCGACGCGGTCATCCTTGGCGATCTTGTCGTTGAGAGCGCGAAGTGCCCTTGTGTCGGCACCGCCGCCGCTCGGCTCGGCCACGGCGCCGCCCCAGAGGACATTGTCGATGGCGATGAGCCCGTTTGCCTTAAGGAGGATGAGCCCGCGCTCGTAATAATCGTCATAGCCGGTCTTGTCGGCATCGATCAGCATGAAATCGAAGGCGCCGCGCTCGCCGGCGGCGATGAGCGCATCGAGCGTCGCCGTCGCCGGGCCGAGCCGGAGGTCGATCTTCGCCGCGACCCCCGCCTTTTCCCAATGGCGACGCGCTACGTTGGTATATTCCTCGCTAACATCGCAGCAGACGAGCTTGCCGTTCGCCGGCAGGGCCAGGGCGATGGCAAGGCCGCTATAGCCGGTGAAGCTGCCGACCTCGATGCCGCGCTTCGCCCCCAGCAGCCTCACCAGCATGGCAAGAAGCTGGGCCGATTCGGGGGTGAATTGCATGTTGAAGCGCGGCCGGGCCTCGTTCTCCCGCCGCAAGGCCGCGAGCGGCGGCGGCTCGCGTAAACTATGGGCGCGGATATAATCCTCGATCGATTTGGCGGAACGGGGCATGGCATGGCCTTTCATGGGCGGCGGGATCAGCGCCAGATTTGCGCCCTTTCTTGCAGTTTTCCAGGGTCCGCGATAAAAGCCGGCCAAATCGTGACGGTGACGGGGCGTAGCTCAGCCTGGTAGAGCGCCAGCTTTGGGAGCTGGATGCCGGAGGTTCGAATCCTCTCGCCCCGACCATTTATGAGGAGATTGGACCGCACATGCCGCAGGCACGCCTCTATCGACCGGCCAAGACCGCGATGCAATCGGGCCGGGCCAAGACGAAGAAATGGACGCTCGAATACGAGATCGCGACCCCGCGGCTGCCCGATCCGCTGATGGGCTGGTCGAGCGCCGGCGACACTTTGAACGAAGTCTCGCTGCGCTTCGACACGCTTGATGAGGCGATCGCGTTCGCGGCCGGGCACAACCTCGATTATACGATCATCGAGCCACGCGAGCCGAAGTTCAAAGCCAAATCCTACGCCGACAATTTCCGCTACGACCGTCCGCGCTGATCCCGGGTCGGGCGGGTTTGGCTGGTTGTGCTATGATCGCTCCCGCGCGCCCTTAGCTCAGCGGATAGAGCAGCCGCCTTCTAAGCGGCAGGTCGCTGGTTCGAGTCCAGCAGGGCGCGCCAATCATCTCAAAGACTTCGATAGCATATGGGACAGCAATAAATAACGAATATCGCAGCTTCGGGTAACAAGTGGGGTAACAGAAACGCACAGAAGGGTTGCTCAAATCAATTTCTGGTCGCATCTAAAAGCATAAGCCGAGCGAGACCCTGGTAGGCTGAGAAAGCAATGAGTAGCCAAGCGGATATCCCCTTACCTAAGATGATGCTGACCCTGCCGCGTGACGCGCGGGGCCTGCCGATCCCGTTCGTTGTTTTACGAGGCAAGGACGGCATGCCGCATTTCACAATCAACGATCAAGGTAAGTCTCGAAAATGTATCACGAAGAAGCTCTGTGCGATCTGCGGCAAACGGATGCATGGCGGCTTTTGGTTCGTCGGCGGCTTGCGGTGCTTCCTGCATGAGCATGGTGCCTTTTTTGATCCTCCGATGCATCTAGAGTGCGCCGAGTATGCGCTTCAAGTGTGCCCGTTCCTTGCAGCGAGCAAGTACATTAGGCGTGTTGGTACTGCAAAGCTTGCCCATAACAGAATGCCAAGCGGAGCGGCGATTCTTGAGAATCAGGAGGAAGAAGAGGCGCTACCCGAGCGGTTCGGGCTCGGCTACACACTCAGCTATCGGCTGACAATTATTAGTCAGTTCGAAAAATATTTCGTCGTCGATGATTGGCGCTATATTGAATGGTGGAAGGTCGGACATCCTTGCGATGCACCAGCGACCGGCGAGTCACCGCTTGTATGGTGGCGAGAGTGACCGGCATCTGGCCCGACTACGCGTTTCATGAGGGTGACGAAATTGGACCGCGCATGCTCTCGCGAATCGCGAAGCATACTGGCCTCACACTAGACCACCTCTGACGGTCGGCACGCAAAAAGCTCCTGCCAGAGCCGGGGCCAATCTCTGCGTCAGCATCGGAGTGGGCGCTGATCAGGGGGTAACAATTCCAGGCCGCCTTCTAAGCGGCAGGTCGCTGGTTAGAGTCCAGCAGGGCGCGCCAATGATTACAAAGGCGGGGGGCAAGGCTGGTGCTGCCGGTAAGGATTGAACTTACGACCTCCCCCTTACCAAGGGGGTGCTCTACCACTGAGCTACGGCAGCGATGGGTCCGGAATATACGTGCCGAGGACGACTTGGCAAGACGGGAGCGATGACGAGGGACGATCGGGAGGGACCGCATGTGACGCCGGAATCGGACCGGCTCGCGGCCGAGCGGCTGGCGCGGCTTGGCGCCGAGTTGCGGGCCAATCTGGCGCGGCGCAAGGCCCAGGCCCGGAAACGCGCGGCCGACGAGGCGCGCGCCGCGAAATCGCTTGAGCCGGGCGCGAACTAGTGTCTCACTGAACCGGCGGGATGTTCCCCGTCGTCTCGCGCAAGAGCATCTTATGGACCGTATCCGGATTCGCGGCGGCCGGCCGCTTCAGGGCAGGATATCGATCGGCGGCGCCAAGAATGCCGCCTTGCCGCTGATGACGGCGGCGCTCCTTACCGACGAGCCGCTGACGCTCGAGAATCTGCCGTTCCTCGCCGACATTACGACGCTGTCGCATCTTTTGGTTCAGCACGGTGTCTCGATCACCATGACCGGCGCCCGGCGCGCGGGCGAGACCGGCCATTGCCTCGCCCTCGATGCCGCCCGCATCGCCTCGACCACGGCGCCTTACGATCTCGTGCGCAGGATGCGCGCCTCGGTGCTGGTGCTGGGGCCGCTCCTTGCCCGCTGCGGCGAGGCGCGGGTGTCGCTGCCCGGCGGCTGCGCCATCGGCACGCGGCCCGTTGATCTCCATATCACAGGGATGGAGCGCCTCGGCGCCACGGTGGAGATCAAAGCCGGCTATATCGAAGCGCGAGCGCCCCAGGGCCTCGTCGGCGCCGAGATCGTGTTTGCGAAGCCCTCGGTCGGCGCCACCGAGAATCTAATGATGGCGGCGTCGCTGGCGCGGGGCGAAACGCTGCTCGTCAATGCCGCGCGCGAGCCGGAGATCGTCGATCTTGCCCGCTGCCTCAACGCTATGGGCGGCGCGGTCGAGGGTGCCGGCAGCGACCGCATCGTCGTCCGTGGCGTTGCCCGTCTTCACGGCGCAACCCACAGCGTCATTCCCGACCGGATCGAGACCGGCACCTATGTTATCGCGACGGCGATCACCGGCGGCGCGGTCGAGCTCGTGGGCGCGCGCTACGAGGACATCGCCGCGGTCGCCAAGGTGCTCGAAGGCGCCGGGGTCGCAGTCGGCGAGACCGCGACCGGCCTCGAGGTCCGCCGCGCCGATGGCCGGCTCACCGGTGTCGATGTCATGACCGAGCCGTATCCCGGCTTCCCGACCGACCTTCAGGCGCAGATGATGGCGGCGATGTCCACGGCCCAGGGTGCCGCCATGATCACCGAAACCATCTTCGAGAACCGCTTCATGCACGTCCCCGAGCTGTGTCGGATGGGCGCCAACATCAATGTCCATGGCGCTTCGGCGATGGTGCGTGGCGTACCGGCGCTGACCGGCGCCGAGGTGATGGCGACGGATCTGCGGGCCTCGGTATCGCTGGTGCTGGCCGGGCTCGCCGCCACTGGCGAGACCGTGGTGAACCGGGTCTATCATCTAGATCGCGGCTATGAGCGGCTCGAGGAGAAGCTCGCCCAATGCGGCGCCGATATCGAGCGGCTGGTGGATGGCGGCTGAGCCGGGGCAGGATGCGGCCGCCCTGAAGCTGCGCGCCGAGGACGCCGAGGACATCGCCGTCCTGTCCGCCATCCTTCAGGATGCCCTGGTCGCGATCGGCGACATGGTGTGGCTGCCGGACGAGCATCGCTTCATCCTGGTGGTGAGCCGGTTTCGCCGCGGGGCCGAGGGTGGCCGGCTTCAGCGCATTCATTGCGGCCTCCACTTCGATGACGTCGTCGCGGTCTGGCGCCAGCGCTTCAGCCCGCGCGATGGCGACCGCATTCTGGTGCTGCTGGCGATCCGGCCGGAGGAAGAGCACGTCTTAAGGATCGATTTTGCCGGCGGTGCCGGCGTGCGGCTGGAAGTCGGCCGCATCCTGTGCCATTTAGAGGATCTGGGCGAGCCGTGGCCCACCCGCCAGCAGCCACGCCACCCGGTAGAGGGCGGTTAGGGATCCGGCTTGCCAAGGCCCTGTCCGTCACCCCGGCGCAAGCCGGGGTCCAGGGCAAGCGACGTGCGTTCGCCTTGGGTTTCCGCCATCGCGGGGACGGCGGAAGGCATCTCAAGGAGTTGGTATTGCGTTCGAACGAGCAGTTGGTCCTGGCTCTGCCCAAAGGGCGCATCCTCGGCGAGGCGGTGCCGCTGATGCGCCGTGCCGGGATCGAGATCGATGCCGCCTTCGATGATCCCGACGAGCGCCAGCTTCGCTTCCGGACCAATCATGACGGCCTCGACATCGTGCGGGTCCGAAGCTTCGACGTGCCGACCTTCGTCGCCTTCGGCGCGGCGCATCTCGGGATCACCGGCGCGGACGATCTGATGGAATTCGACTATGCCGATCTCTATGCGCCCTTGGATTTGAAGATCGGGCGTTGCCGCCTCGTCGTCGCCGGGCCGGCGGAGGATCAGGGCCATGACGATCTGCAACGGTTGAGCCATATCCGCATCGCGACGAAATATCCCGAGATCACCCGGCGCTATTTCGCCCAGCGCGGCGTCCAGGCGGAATGTATCAAGCTCAACGGCGCGGTCGAGCTCGCGCCCGGCATGGGCCTGTCGCGCCAGATCGTCGATCTGGTGCAGACCGGCTCGACCTTGAAGGCCAACAACCTGGTCGAGATCGCCGAGATCGCCGACATCACGTCGCGGCTCATCGTCAACCGCGCCGTCTTGAAGACCCGGCCCGAGGAGGTCGGGCAGTGGATCGCGCGCTTTCGCGAGGCCGCCTATGCCGCCTAGGCTCGATGCCGCGGCACCGGATTTCGCGGTCCAATTCGCCGCGCTCCTCGACGAAAAGCGCCATGTCGAGGCGGGCGTCGATGACGCAGTCGCGGCGATCCTGGCCGATGTCAGGGCGCGCGGCGACGATGCGGTGATCGACTATACGCGGCGCTTCGATCAGTTCGATCTGACGCCGGCGACGATGCGCATCGCGCGGGCCGAGATCGACGCCGCGGCCGGGGAATGCGCGCCCGAAGCCGTTGCCGCGCTGCGGCTCGCGGCGGCGCGGATTGAGGATTATCACCGCCGCCAGTTGCCGGCCCCGCTCGATTATCACGACGCCGCCGGCATCCGCCTCGGCGCGCGCTGGAATGCGCTTCACTCGGTCGGGCTCTATGTGCCGGGCGGCACCGCGGCCTATCCCTCCTCGGTCTTGATGAATGCGATCCCGGCACGAGTCGCGGGCGTTCCGCGCGTCGTCATGGCGGTGCCGTCGCCGGAGGGCCGGCTTAATCCCCTGGTACTCGCGGCGGCGCGGCTCGCCGGCGTCCATGAGATTTATCGCATCGGCGGGGCGCAGGCGGTGGCGGCGCTTGCCTATGGCACGGCGACGGTCGCGCCGGTCGACAAGATCGTCGGCCCGGGCAATGCCTATGTCGCGGCGGCGAAGCGGCGGGTGTTCGGCGTCGTCGGCATCGACATGATCGCGGGGCCGTCGGAGATACTGGTGGTCGCCGACGGCAACAACGATCCCCAATGGATCGCGGCCGATCTCTTGAGCCAGGCCGAGCATGATGTGGCGGCGCAGGCGATCCTCATCACCGACGATGCCGCCTTCGCCGCCGCTGTGGCGGTCGCGGTCGAGGCTGAGCTGGCGGCATTGCGGCGCGGCGCCATTGCCGAGGAGAGCTGGCGCCATCACGGGGCCATCATCATTGTGCGCGACTGGGCGCAGGCGGTGCCGCTCATCGACCGCATCGCGCCCGAGCATCTCGAACTCGCGCTCGACGGCGCCGAGGCGCTGGCGGTGCAAATCCGCAATGCCGGCGCCATCTTTCTCGGCCGCCACACGCCCGAGGCCGTGGGCGATTATGTCGGCGGCCCGAACCATGTGCTGCCGACCTCGGGCAGCGCGCGGTTTTCCTCGGGCCTCGGCGTCCTCGATTTCATGAAGCGCACCTCGCTCTTGGAATGCGATGCCGCCGGCCTCGCGGCGATTGGCCCGGCCGCGGTGACGCTGGCCCGCGCCGAAGGTCTCGACGCTCATGCCCATTCGATCGCGATCCGCCTCAACATCCAGCGCCGCTGATGGCCGGGCGCAATCTCCGCATCGCCGAGATCACGCTCGATGAGCATACGGTGGTGCGGCGCAGCGCCGATATCGAGCATGAACGCGCGACCGCGATTTTCGACCTTCTTGAAGATAATTCCTTCGACCCGACAGGCGGCGCAGGCGGTCCGTTTCGTCTTCATCTCGCGGTCGAAGGCACGCGGCTCGTCATCGATATCCGCTCGGCCGATGGCGCCGCGCTCGACCGCATTTCGCTCGCCTTGGGCGATTTCCGGCCGATCATCAAGGATTATTTCCTCGTCTGCGAAAGCTATAACGACGCCATCCGCCGCGCGCCGCTCTCCCGAATCACGGCGATCGACCAGGGCCGCCGGGCCATGCACAATGAGGCGTCGGAGATGCTGCGCGAGCGCTTGGCGCCCCAGGTCGCCGTCGATCTCGACACCGCGCGGCGGCTCTTTACACTCATCTGCGTGCTACAAATTCGGGGTTGAGCAGTGCGCCGAAGGGGCTTGACCCGCGCCCACCCTACCAACATGGTGTTGCCGCCGCGCGGCGAATGACAACGGATGATGAATGGCCAAGGAAGATCTCATCGAATTCTCGGGCACCGTGACCGAACTTCTACCCAATGCCATGTTCCGGGTGAAGCTCGACAACAATCATGAAGTGCTCGCCCATACCTCGGGCAAGATGCGCAAGAACCGCATCCGCGTCCTAACGGGTGACCGGGTCAATGTCGAGATGACGCCCTACGACCTTTCCAAGGGCCGCATCACCTTCCGTTTCAAATAGCGGGCGTCGCCCATGTCGGACCGGCCATTGGTGCTGGCCTCGGCCTCGCCGCGCCGTCGCGCGCTTTTGGCGCAGATCGCGCTTGCGCCCGATGCGATCCAGGGCGCCGATCTCGACGAAACGCCGCAATCGGGCGAGCTGCCGGGTCCGCACGCGCTCCGCCTCGCCCTTGCCAAGGCCGAGAGGGTGGCGCCGCGCCATCCCGGCGCCTTCGTCCTCGGCGCCGATACCGTGGTCGCGTGCGGCCGGCGCATCCTGCCTAAGGCGGGGGATGCGGCGACGGTGCGGCGCTGCCTTGAATTCCTGTCGGGCCGCCGCCACCGGGTCTATGGCGGCGTCGCGCTCATCACGCCCGAGGGCGCGCGCCGCACCCGCCTTGTCACCACCATCGTCACGTTCAAGCGCCTCTCGCCGCAGGAGATCGCGGAATACACGGCCGCGGGCGAGGGTGTCGGCAAGGCTGGCGGCTATGCCATCCAGGGTCTTGCCGCGCGCTATGTCCGCGCGCTTTCCGGCTCCTATTCGAATGTCGTCGGCCTGCCGCTCTACGAGGCGGCGGCGCTGCTCGCGGGGTCGGGCTATGCGCCGGCGCGGCGCCTGCCGCCGGGATGACCCGACTTCTGGTTCAAGTCTCGCCCGGCGAGTTGTGGGCGGCGCTGACGGTCGATGAGGATGTCGAGGCGCTGCGTCTGGTCCGCACCCTTGGCGCGCCCGGACGCGGCGATCTCTATCTCGGCCGCGTCGTCGCGCTGCGGCCGGAGCTGCCCGCGGCACTCGTCGATATCGGTGCCGGCCGCCCGGCCTTTCTCGATGTCGCGGCGCTGCCGCGCGAGGGCGAGGCGATCATCGTAAAAGTGGTCCGTTCGGCCCGCGCCGACAAGGCCGCGACCCTAACGACAAAGCTCGACGCCGCGGACGAAGCCCGCGCCAAATCCACGTCCACCGGATCGCCGCCGCTGCTGCTCCATCGCCGGGACACGGCGCTCATAGCACTGCTTCGGGAATTCGGCGCCGGAGCGGCCGAGATTATCCTCGACGATGCGGCGGCCTTGGCCGATGCGCGCGCCTGGCTTGCGCGCCATCGCGCCGAGGCCACGGCGACGCTTCATCGCGACACTTTGCCTCTGTTCGAGGCTCACGGCATCGCCGATCGCGTCGCGGCGGCGCTCCAACAGCGTGTCGCCTTGCCGGCGGGCGGTGCCATCACCATCGAGCCGACAGCGGCGGCAATCCTGATCGATGTCGATGGCGGCAAGGCCGGCGCCATGGATGCGAACCTCGCCGCCGTGATCGAGATCGCGCGACAAATCCGGCTTCGCGATCTTGCGGGGCCGATCGTCGTCGATTTCATCGGTATGGCGGACCGCGGCCGACGGACGCGCCTCGAAGCAGCGATCGCCGCCTCTCTCGCCGAGCTTGAGGTCGAGCTTCTCGGCTGGACCCGGCTCGGCCATTTTGAGCTGGTGCGGCCACGGCGGCGGCCGTCGCTCATGGAATTGCTGTTCGAGCGGCCGGCCGGCGGCTGCCTTATCAAGACCCCGCTCACTGTTGCCCTCGAGGCCATGCGGCAGGTGCAGCGCGACAGCCACGCCACGCCCGCGGCGCGCTTCATTCTTCGCGTCCCGCCCGAGGTTGCGGCCGCGCTTGAAGGCGAGGCGGCGGCCGCGCTTCGGGAGCTCGAAACCCGGCTCGGCCATCGCCTTGCGTTGCACGCCGATACCCACCAGTCGCGCGAACGGTTCGTGGTCGAGCACGCCCCAATTCGCGCTGATTGATTGCCGGCAAGGAATTCCGATAGAATCGGCGGCGAGAAACAGTTCCGGATCGGGGCAGGGCCAACGTGACTTCGCACAATGTCGAGCGGCACGCCAAATTCGCGATGGGACAGATCGTCCGGCATCGGCTCTATCCGTTTCGCGGCGTCATCTATGATGTCGATCCGATCTTCGCCAATACCGAGGAATGGTATCAGTCGATCCCGATCGAGCGGCGGCCGTCGAAGGACCAGCCATTCTATCATCTCCTCGCCCAGAACGCCCAGGGAGGGCCCTACGAGGCCTATGTCTCGGAGCAGAATCTGGTGCCGGACGGCGAGCACGGCCCGATCAACCATCCGATGATCGAAGTGCTGTTCGAGTGCCTCAACGGCGACCGCTATGTGCTGCGCCTCGGCCGGCGGCAATAGAAGCTATTTCCGCTTCCAGGTGAAGACTGCCGAGACGGCGTAGTTCCACACCGAGCCGACCAGCGCCCCGGCGATCCCGGCGAGCCACCAGACCGGCCGTTGATGAAAGACATAGGCCGCGACATCGACATTGGCCACGGCGCCGATGCTGCAAATCACATAGAAGGTGGCAAGGCCGCGCGCGATCCGCCAACCCTTGAGCCGCTGGTCGCGATAGGTGAAGAAATTGTTGAGGAGGAAGTTCGACGCGATCGCCACCACCACGGCGGCCGACTGGGCCTCAGCGAAGGACACCGTCGCGGAATGAAGCACGATCCACAGCACCGACAACTGCACCACGAGGCCGATGCAGCCGATGAAGGCGAAGAGCGCAAACCGCACCGGGACGAGATGGCCGATCAGCTTGTCGGCGATCAGCATTCCGAATTCCCAGGCGACGAGGGTGTCGAGCTTGCTATCGCCGCGCTGGCGCGGGCGGAACTCGTAAGGCAGCTCCTTCAAGCGCAGCGGCCGCGGCGAGGAGGCGAGGATGTCGAGCAAGATCTTGAAGCCCTGGCCCGAGAGCTTGCGCATCGCGGCCTCGAACACCTCGCGCCGCATCATGAAGAAGCCGCTCATCGGGTCGGTGATGTCGGCCTTGCAGACGAGGCGAGAAAGGCGGGTCGCAAGGCCGCTGATCTGCGCCCGGCGCTTGTCCCAGTCGAAGGTGCCGGCGCCGCCGACATAGCGGCTGCCGATCACGATGTCGCACGGCTCGTTCTTGAGGCTCGCCAGCATCGCCGGCAGGAGGTGCTCGTCATGCTGAAGATCGGCGTCGGTGACCGCGATATAGGCCGAGGCGCTGGCGAGCGCGCCCTCGATGCAGGCGGTGGAGAGGCCGCGCCGCCCGACGCGCTGCACACAGCGCACCCGGGCATCGCGCCGGCCGATGGCACGGATGAGATCGGCGGTGCCGTCGGCCGAATCGTCGTCGACGAACAGGATCTCCCAGCGCACGCCCTTCAACACCTCGTCGATCTCGCGGATCAAGGGCTCGATATTGTCGCGCTCGTTCAAGGTCGGCACGACGATCGACAATTCCGGCCCCGGTGCCGCGGCGTGGGCCGGTCGGTCGATGGTCGGGACGGTGATCACATGGTCGGACACGGGATCAATCTGGTGACCCGATTCGGCCCCTCTCGTCAATCGCGATAAGAAGAGTCGATGCGGTCGAGCCGACGCATCATGGCGGCCCAGGCGGTGTCGGCGCCGCCATAGCGCGCCATGCCGTTATGGAACATCGCCGTGGTCTTGTCGGCGACACCGTCGCCGGCGACATGGATTGGGACGTTGCAGGCCATCGCCTGGAGCTGCGAGCGGCACGCCTTTTCGAGGAGATACATCTGGGTGAACGCCTCGCCGATGGTACGGCCGGTGACGAGGGTGCCGTGATTACGCAGAATCATCACCGACTTGTCGCCGAGATCGGCAATGAGGCGCTGGCGCTCCTCGAGATCGAGCGCGATCCCTTCATACGCATGGAACGCGATGCGGTTATGGAACAGCATCGCCGTCTGCGACAGTGGCAGGAGGCCTTCCTTCAGCATCGAGATCGCGACCCCGGCCTCGGTATGGAGATGGAGCACGCATTGGGCATCGTGGCGCGCGCCATGGATCGCGCTGTGGATGGTGAAGCCGGCGCCGTTGATGGGATATTCGGAATCGCCGATGATGTTGCCGGCGAGGTCGATCTTGACCAGGTTCGAGGCGGTTACCTCCTCGAAGGCAAGACCATAAGGATTGATGAGGAAATGATCCTCGGTGTCGGGCACGCGGGCGGAGATGTGGTTATAGATGATCTCGTCCCAGCCGTAATGCTGGGCGAGGCGATAGGCGGCCGCGAGCTCGATTCGCGCCTCGCGCTCGGCCG
Organism: Allostellaceae bacterium; assembly: GCA_050729815.1. Taxonomy (GTDB): domain Bacteria; phylum Pseudomonadota; class Alphaproteobacteria; order ATCC43930; family CGMCC-115725; genus JAATGI01. Next base: position 30,674 of record JBOHLV010000188.1, on the reverse strand, counting down.
CGCTCATCGGCTCGTTCTGAAGGCGCGGGCCGCCGCCCACGCCGACCGCGAAATCCACCGTGTGCGCCATCTTCCTCTCCTCGTCTTGCCGTTCACCCGAAAGGATAGCATGCCACAGGAAGGCCGGCGCGGGCAAAAGCCTGGCATTCGTCTGAATTTGAAAGGAACCGCCTCATGAGTGGCACATCGCGAACCGGCGCGCGCATCCTTATCGATCAGCTCGCCCTCCACGGCGCCGATCGGGTGTTCTGCGTGCCGGGGGAGAGCTATCTTGCCGCGCTCGATGCGCTCTACGACACGCACGCGATCGAACTTGTCACCTGTCGCCAGGAAGGCGGCGCCACCATGATGGCCGATGCCGACGGCAAGCTCACCGGGCGGCCCGGCATCGTCTTTGTCTCGCGCGGGCCCGGCGCCATGAACGGCAGCGCCGGGCTCCACATCGCGCGCCAGGATGCGACGCCGCTCCTCATGTTCATCGGCCAGGTCGCGCGTGGCACCTTGGAGCGCGAGGCCCTCCAGGGCATCGATTATCGCCAAATGTTCGGCACGGTGGCGAAATGGGTGGCGCAGATCGACGATCCCGCGCAAATCCCGGAACTGGTGAGCCGCGCCTTCCATACCGCCGTCAATGGCCGGCCCGGCCCGGTGGTGTTGGCGCTGCCGGAGGACATGCTGACCGAGGAAGCCGCGGTTGCCGACGGCGCGCCCTATCGCCGCGTCGAGACCTGGCCCAGTCCCGAGGCGCTGGCGCAATTGCGGGCGGCGCTCGAGGCCGCGGCGCGCCCGCTCCTGATCCTCGGCGGGTCGAGCTGGTCGAAGGAAGCGGTCGCGCAGATCGAGAACTTCGCCGCCGCCAACCGGCTATCCGTGGGCACCGCCTTCCGCCGCCAGGACCGGTTCGACAATGAGCATCCCTGCTATGCCGGCGATATCGGCATCGGCATCAATCCGAAGCTCGCGACGCGCGTCTGCGATGCCGATCTCCTGATCGCGATTGGCACCCGGCTTGGCGAGGTCACGACCGGCGATTATTCGCGGCTTGACGTTCCGTTGCCGCGGCAGAAGCTCATCCATGTCTATCCCGACCCCGCGGAACTGGGCCGGGTCTATCGCCCCTACCTCGCGATCGATGCGACCGCGCGCGCCTTTACGGCGGCGCTCGCCGACCTGCCGCCAGTCGCGGCGCCGCGCTGGGCCGAGGCAACGGCCGACGCGCATGCCGATTACCTTGCCTGGCGGCAACCGGTCACGGTGCCAGGCGTGGTGCAGATGGCAGAGCTGGTGGGCTGGCTCGACGATCATCTGCCGCCCGATACCATCTTCACCAACGGCGCCGGCAATTTCGCGACCTGGCTCCATCGCTTCCATGGCTATCGCGGCTATGGCACGCAATTGGCGCCGGCGAGCGGCTCGATGGGTTATGGCGTGCCAGCGGCGGTCGCGGCGGCGTTGCGCCACCCTGATCGGCCGGTCGTGTGCTTCACCGGCGATGGCGATTTTCTAATGACGGGGCAGGAGCTGGCAACCACGATGGCGTATCGGCTGCCGATCGTCATTCTGCTCCTCAACAATAATTCCTATGGCACCATCCGCATGCACCAGGAGATGCACTATCCCGATCGCACGATCGCGACCGATCTCGTCAACCCGGATTTCGCCGCGCTCGCCCGCTCCTATGGCGCCTTTGGCGAGACGGTGGCGAGCACCGAGGAATTCGCGCCCGCCTTCCAACGCGCCCGCGCCGCTGGCCGGCCCGCGCTCATCGAGATCCGCTTCGATCTCGATGCCATCTCGCCGACCCGCAGCCTGACCGAGCTGCGCGCCGCCGCTCGCGCCGGGCGGAATCCGAACTCGGCGTTACTTACGCACCTATAGTTGCTCCTCGCGTTCGAGCATCGCGCTTCGTAAGCGCTCACCGGATTAGGGACGCTCAGCGCCGCGCTGGTTGGTATAGACCGCATAGAGGGTCTGCGACGCGCAGATGAAAAGGCGCGCGCGGTTGCGGCCGCCGAATGTCAGGTTGGAGACCGTGAACGGCACTTCGATGCGCCCCAGCTTGGTGCCGTCGGGCGCGATGCAGTGGACGCCGTCGGCGGCGCTGGTCCAGATGTTGCCGTCCTGGTCGAGCCGGAATCCGTCAGCGAAGCCGGGCGAGACCTTGTGAAAGACGCGGCCCGGTGACAGCCGCGCGCCCTCGTCGAGGACGTCGAAGACGCGGATATGCTGGACCGGGTCGGCGGCGAACTGACGGCCGCTTTCCGCCACGTAAAGCAGACGCTCGTCGGACGAGAAGGCAAGGCCGTTCGGCCCCTCGAAATCGTCCGCCATCACCCGAAGGCTGCCGTCCCGCGGATCAAGGCGATAGAGCATGGGCGGCAATTCCGGTTGCTGCTTGCCCCCTTCATAGTCGGTGTTGATACCGTAATGCGGGTCGCTGAACCAGATCGTGCCGTCCGACTTGCAGACGACATCATTGGGTGAATTGAGACGCTTGCCGGCATAGCGGTCGGCGAGGACCGTAATCCGTCCGTCCAGCTCGGTCCGGGTGACCGAGCGGTGCCGGTGGGAACAGCCGACGAGACGGCCCTCGCGGTCACGGGTGTGACCGTTGGCAAAACTCGATGGCTGGCGGAATAACGAAATCCCGCCGCTCTCGGTCCAGCGCAGGATGCGATCGTTCGGCAGGTCGCTGACAAGAAGGCAATCATGGTCGGCGAACCAGACCGGTCCTTCCAGCCAGGCGAAGCCGTCGGCGAGCTTCTGCAACGGCGCATTGGGCAGCACATAGGATTTGAAGCGCGGATCGAGGATTTCGAAACCCGCCATCTCGCGACCGTCTAGCGCGCGTGGCAGGGCTTGGCGATGGGCGGCACATGCAACTGCACCGTCATCAGCACCGCCGGCTCATCGCCGATCGTGCCAGAGCGATGGCCCTTGCGGCCGTCACGATCGAGGCAGCCCTGATCCTCGCCCAGCGAGAATTCGCCGGGTCCCTGTTCGATCCGGGTGCCGTCCATGGCCTCGATCCACCAGCGTCCCGACAGGACGACGATCCATTGCGGCGCCGGGTTTTCGTGCCAGTCGCCGACCCAACCGACCGGCTGTACGGTGAAGACGACCGTGGCCTCGCCTCGTTCCTGCTTGTCATTCCATTGCGGCGCGGCGTTGCCGACGCCCTTCAACTCGAATTCGCTCAAGCTGCATCGGGTCTGGTGGCTGACGCCGTCGCCATCGACCCAAAGGTGCCAATAGGGGACATTGGGCCCCGGAGCGGCATTGTCAGACATGAGTTGCTTCCATGATAGGATGAAACAACGACAAGCTCTCATCGTTCAGGACATGCGTGACCCGATGACATTTATCAACGATTACGCGCCGCTCTTGCTGCGCATCTGCCTCGTGGTGCTGTTTCCGTTCAGCGGCCTCGACAAAATCCTCAACTGGAATGCCGCGATGAAGCAGGCCGCCGGCATCCCGTTCAAGTCCGCGATGCTGGTGCTGTCGATTATCATTGAATTCGTGACGCCCGTCTGCATCGTCATCGGCTGGCATGATCGGCTCGCGGCTTTCATCCTGGCCGGATTCTGTATCGTGACGGCGGTGCTGTTCCACCAATTCTGGCGCTTCCCGGATTTCTGGCGCTTCAAGGAAGGTGAAGGGCTGAGCCATTTCTGGGATTTTCTGAAGAATTTCGGTCTCGTCGGCGGGCTTGGTCTGGTCGTTCTGGCGCCCCGAACCTTGCCGGTTAGCGAAATCGTTCTCCATCCCCTCGCCTCGACGCATGTTGTCGGGCCGCGGGCCGGCGAGCCGATCGTGCCGGGTCATTGATCGACCAAAATCATGAGGTGGCCGTCCGGATCGCGCCGGGCTTGCGGCATGCCGCCGGCTAGCGGGCCGACGCCGAGCGTCACCCAATCGGTCTGAATGTCGTTGGCACCGATCGCCTCGGCCCGCCGGCCGGGCGGTCGATAGGCGAGGAGTTCGAGGCCCATGCTCTCGGGCGCGCCGGGGCGCAGACCCGTGACCCGGACCCGCGTCCCGGCCAGCCCATCCAGTCGGCTCTGGGCTGGGCCCTGGTTCAGCGAGCGCGTGTCGACCTTGAGGCCGAGGGCTCGGTAGAAATCGAGGCTGCGGGAAGTCGAAGTGACGGCGAGCGCACTGTGGTCGATGCCGAGGAACGGGCTTGCGGCCCCGCGCCGATGCCAGACCGGCCGGCCCTCTCCTTCGGGGAACCAAATCAGCTCCAGCGGATGGCCGTCGGGATCGCGGAACTTGAACGCCCGCACCCCGCCGGTTTCCGGCGGCAGCAATTCTGGGCCGTTCTCGCTGATCGGCCGCCAGCCGGATTGCGCCGCGAGGTGAGCATAGGCGGCGTCGATATCGTCCACCACGATCGCCAAATGCTGGAACCAGAGATCGTTGCTGTGGCTGTCGGCCGGATAGGGACGCCCCGGCGCGGCAAAGCGCACCAGCGCGATCTCCTGCGCGCCCAACCGCATCACGATCTCCGCCGCCGCGCCGGCGCCGAGCACCGCCAGCACCGTGGCGTCGGTCGAGCCGCGCTCGACCGTGCGAAACGCGAGAGCGTCGCGATAGAACGCCTCTGCCCGGGCAAGCTCGGCCACGACCCGGCTCACGCGCAGGATACGCGACGGGGTCATGGGCCGAGGCGCTCCTTGATGCGGTCGGCGACCCGGAGCGCGTTGGCGATGATGGTCAGCGTCGGGTTCACCGCGCCGATCGAGGGGAAAAAGCTGGCGTCGGCGATGTAGAGATTGTCGAGCTCATGCGCCTTGCAGTCGACATCGAGAACGGACGTCGCCGGGTCGGTGCCGAAGCGGCAGGTACCGGCCTGGTGCGCGGTGCCGCCGATCGGGATGTCCTTGCCGAGATAGAGGTCGCGGTCGATCAGCCTCGGGAAGGCGCCCATCGGCGCCGTCAGGGATTGGAGCTTGGCACGAAGCCGCGCCGCGGCCTCCATATTGCCTTCCATTATGTCGAGCATCACGCGGTCGCCGTCATAGAAGACGCGGTTCTCGGGCCGCGGCAAATCCTCGCTCTGCATCCAGAAATCGATGGAATGCTCGGCCATCTTCTCAAACGGCAACTCGGGCAGCAGCGACATTAACCCTTGCAGCGGCGCCTCGCCCCGGATCTGCTCGCCATGCGACACGGCGCACATTTGAATGAGGCCCAAGGGGTATTCCCAATCGTCCGCGCCGAAATAAAAGTCGCTGAGCGCCAGCGTCTTCTGGAACACCGTATGGTTCGGTTCCTTCAGAAGCGCCATCACGATCGACATGTTGTGGCGCATGTAGTTGCGCCCGACCTGGTCCGATCCGTTGGCCAACCCCTTCGGATGCGCGTCGCTCGACGAGCGAAGAAGCAGCAAGGCCGAGCTTAGCGCGCCGCAGGCGACGACGACGATGTCGGCCGAATATTGCTCGTTCCGATTTTCGCGGGTGACATGAACACGATTGACGCTGCCGCCCGATGCGTCCGTCTCCAGCCGGTTGACATAGGCGCCGGTCAACAGGGTGAAATTGGGGTGCGCGGCCAGCGTCGGGTCGACACAGATCACCTGGGCGTCGGCCTTGGCGTTGATCGCGCAAGGAAAGCCGTCGAAGGCGTCGCACCGGATGCAGGGACTGTAGGTAGTGGCGCTGCCGTCCGGATTCTGGTCCAGCTTGATGCCGAGCGGCAGATGGAACGGGTGCAGCCCCTCCCGCGCGAGGATATCGCTGAGGCCCTGGATACGCGGTTCATGGATGACGGGCGGGAAGGCGTAGGGCGCGCTGGACCACGGCTCGGTCGGATCCTCGCCGCGCCGGCCGTGCACATGATAGAGCGCTTCCGCCTCGGTGTAGTAGGGCTCGAATACGTCATAGCCCAGCGGCCAGGCCGGCGAGATGCCGTCCTTGTGCCGCAGGTCGCCGAAATCGCGCTCCCGAAGCCGGAACAATGCCGCGCCATAGACTTTGGAGTTGCCGCCGACATAGTAGTGAAGACCGGGATGAAACGAGCTGCCGTCGCTGGCATGCCAGGTTTCGGGCGCCTGATAGGCGCCATCGACGAACACCGTCTTCGAATTCCAATTGCTCCGTGAGCGGGGCAGATAGCCGCCGCGCTCGAGCATCAGGATGCGCTTGCCGGTGCCGGCGAGGCGATGGGCCAGCGACGCGCCGCCGGGCCCGCTGCCGATGACGATGACGTCGTAATGGTCGTTGGTGGCTGGCATGATGATCGAGGCTCCTTACCTGCGGCCGGTTCCGCTCGAACAAGCGAACGCGATAGCGGAAGATCGAGGCGCCGCCTAGGGTTAACACTGGTGCGGCAGGTTCGGGTCCGTGGCACGTCATGAGCCGCCGAGGCAACCAAGCGGCCCCACTTGCCTCATGATCTCGAAGCGCAGATGCCGCGCGCGCACGTCGTGGAGGTCCGCCGGCGTCTTGACATCCCGTACCGCGTCGCCAAGAACGAGGTTGGCGTGACGTTGCAGCGTCGCGATCCGCATGGGATCGCTCTCGCAGCTCAAGACGGCTGTCAAGACCTCGATCAGACGCATCAGCACGGCCGCGTTGCCGGCGGCATTCTGCCGGATCATGTGGAACATTGCATCGACGAGGCCGTCATAGTCGATGCTCGGCACGACCAGTGCGACTCTGTCGTCCCGCAGGAGGACACCGGTCGGAAATCGCAGCGGCACGATGTCGCAAAGCGCCGCCCCCAATCGGTCCGCCACACTCATGGCCGTGTGCGGATCGTTAATGCCGGGCGATAGCGCTCTGACCGCCACTTCGACGAGTTGTCGAACGGCAAATTCGAGGTCGACCGAACTCACGCGCTGCGGGCCGAGGGCGGTGGCATTGCCAATCGCGGCATCGACACCGGCCACCGCCGGAAGCATGAGGGCAATCGGCGCGCCGGGAAAGACATAGTCTCCCGGGCGGACCAGAAGCCGGATCGCCGTACCGTTTTTCGCCGCCCAATCCGCCAGGCCGGCATCGTCGAGCTGCTGGAGATAGCCGCGCCGCGTATCGACCACGGGAACCGCGTTGCGCCAGAAGGCGGCAGCGGGCGGCGGCGGCGGGCGTTCCGTCGTGGTAAGCCGCTGAACCGCGGACCGGACATCGTCGCTGACCAGCGCGATCACGGTATCGACGTTGATACGGCCGGCCATGTGACCGACGAAAAACACCAGGGTTCCAACGCAAACGAAGGCGAGGACAATACCGACGCTGAGGGACAGATGCGGGACAAAGGCACCCTCGCTCTCGGTCCGCACGCTCCGCAGAACCATGAGCGCATAGGAAAATGTGCCGAGGAAGACGCCGAGCGTGAACTGGTTGCCCCGATCTCGGGTGAAGTTACGCAAGAGGCGCGGTCCCATCTGTCCCGCCGCAAGGGACAAGGCGGCGATAGTGATCGAGAACACCGTACCCGCGACGCCGATCGTGGACGCGGCAACGGCCCCCAACAGGGTTCGGGCGCCGGTCCCGCCGCCGCTATAGAGCCAGGGACTCTCGACCAGCCAGTTCGGGACGATCCCGTGCCGATCGAGGCTCACCAGCCCCGCGGCGGCCAGCACCCCGGCGACGACCATGGCGCCCGGCAGAAGCCAGAACTTCTCCCCGAGGTCACTCAAGAGCTTGCGAAGATGCGCGATCAAGGCGGGTCCAGTCGGGTACGATCTGCGTGTGGCGCGTGCTCGGTGTCAAGCGACACCCACCGCCTCGGCATTGGAACAGCTTTAGAACACCGATGGTGCGCGGTTCGTTAGAATATGCGAAGTATGCTCGTGATCGCAGTCTGGAGCCAATCCTCATGAACACACCGGATTCCAAGAAGCCAAACCATCCCGCCTTACCCGATGCGAGCCGTCTTCCTCATGTGGCATACCATCAGGTGCTCACCGGGCAACCCGCGCTCGTCACCGGCGCCAATTCCGGCATCGGCGAAGCGGTCGCCTTGGGCCTCGCCCGCGCCGGGGCCGACGTGGCCATAAATTACATCATCCACGCGGAGACGGCCGATGAGGTGGCGCATAAGATCGAGGGCATGGGCCGCAAGGCGATCACGCTGAAGGCCGATGTCAGCAACGAGGACGAGGTCGAGCGGATGTACGCCGCCGCCACCGCGCATTTCGGCACCCTCCATATATCGGTCAGCAATGCCGGGCTGCAGCGGGATTCGGCCTTCGACGAAATGACCCTGGCGCAATGGAATACCGTTATCGGGGTCAACCTCACCGGCCAGTTTCTCTGTACCCGGGCGGCGACACGGGAGTTCAAGCGTCGCGGCGTGGTGTCCGCCGTCTCCCAGGCCGCCGGAAAGATCATCTGCATGAGCTCGGTCCATCAGGTGATCCCCTGGGCTGGGCACGCCAACTACGCCGCGTCGAAGGGCGGCATCATGATGCTGATGAAAAGCATCGCCCAGGAACTCGCCCCACATTTCATCCGGGTGAACAGCATCGCGCCGGGTGCGATCCGCACGCCGATCAACACCGCGGCGTGGGACACCGACACGGCCTATGCCGGCCTCATGACCCTGGTGCCCTACAAGCGCATCGGCGAACCGGACGATATCGCCCAGGCTGCGGTATGGCTGGCGTCGGACGCGGCCGACTACGTCACGGGGGCGACGCTGTTCGTCGACGGCGGCATGACGCTCTATCCGGGCTTCGCGACAGGCGGCTGACCAGACACGGCCTCTGGCGCCAATCCGCGCGGGCGCCCCGCATTTGTGGGAACTTGGCGCCCGTCTGACGTGTTTTGTTTGTCGCCCAGTGAGGCCGTGACGCCGTCCCTCGAGTCATTGCTTTCCTGCCTCCTAGCTTCGCGCGACGGAGGAAGGCGGCCGGGCGTCCGGTTGCAGATTTTAGGGATTGCCATGGCAAGAATCGCAGTAGTTACGGGTGCGGGTGCGGGTGTCGGATGGGCGACGGCGTTGGAGTTCGCCCGGAACGGCTTTGATGTCGCGCTCCTATCGCGCGATCGGGACCGGCTGGAAGCGATCGCCGAGGCGGTCCGGGCGGAAGGACGGCGCGCACTGCCGATCCCGACCGACGTCGCGGATGCCGATCAGGTCGAGGCCGCCGCGGCCCGGGTGGAGGGCGAACTCGGCGCGATCGAGGTCTGGGTGAACGTCGCGATGGCGACGGTGTTTGCGCCGGTCGCCGACCTGACGCCGGCAGAGGTTCTTCGGGCTACCGAGGTCACTTATCTCGGCCAGGTTCACGGCATGATGGCCGCGTTGAAGCGGATGCGGATCCGCCGACGCGGTACCATCGTCAATGTCGGCTCCGCTCTCGCTTATCGCTCGGTGCCGCTGCAATCGGTCTATTGCGGGGCCAAGGCCGCGATCCGCGGTTTCACCGATTCGCTGCGGTCCGAGATCATCCATGACGGTCTCGGTATTCGGCTGACGATGGTTCACCTGCCGGCGGTGAACACGCCGCAGTTCGATTGGGCCCTCAACAAGACAATGCGGATGGCGCAGCCGATTCCGCCGATCTTCGAGCCCGAAGTCGCCGCCCGGGCGATCCATTTTGCGGCGACGCATCGCCGGCGAGAAGTCTGGGTCGGTTATTCGACGGTCCAGGCCATCATCGCCAATCGCATCGCGCCCGGAATCCTCGACCGCATCCTGGCGACCAAGGGATATAGCGGACAGCTTGCGGACACGCCGCTGGCCGCCGACGCCCCCGCGAACTTGTTTCATCCCGTCCCGGGGCCTCGCTCGGCGCACGGACGCTTCGATGCCGAGGCGACGGCGACGAGTTGGGAGATGTTCACTGACCGGCACCGCGACGCGGTGCTCGCCGGTATAGCCGTTGTCGGTGTGCTGATTTTCAAGGCGCTCCTGTCGCGCCGTCGGCGCTGACACTTGCGCTGAGAGACGGATCGGATTGGGATGACGACCCCGCTCGAGGACTATGCCATGATCGGCGACGGGGAGACTGCGGCGCTGATTTCCCGCCAGGGATCGATCGATTGGCTGTGCCTGCCACGCTTCGATTCCCCCGCCTGTTTTGCGGCGATCCTCGGGACCGGTGAGCATGGCCGCTGGTCCATCGCGCCGGAAGCGCCGCTCGAGCGGGCGGCGCATCGCTACCAGCCGGGCACGCTCGTTCTCGAGACCGACCTCACCACGGCCGACGGCACGATCCGGCTGACCGATTTCATGCCCATCCGCGACGGTGATCCGACCTTGATTCGCATGGTGACGGGCGTTTCGGGCAGCATCACCGCCTGTCTCGAACTCGCCCCGCGCTTTGACTATGGCAATATGCCGCCTTGGATCACCCGGATCGAAGACGGTGCGGTGATGCATGTCGGCCCGGACAAGGTGGTGCTCAGGGGGCTTGGCGATTTCGAGATCGAGAAGGGCGTGATTCGATCGCGCTTCCGAGTCGAGGAAGGAAGCCAGCACGCCTTCATTCAAACCTATGCAGCGTCGCATGCCCCGACGCCCGAGGCCGTCGATGCCGAGGCGGCTCTGGCGCAGACGCAGGATTATTGGCACGACTGGATCGGCCGCTTCGACCAGCCGATCGAGCGTGCGGCGGCTGTCCGCCGCTCCCTCTTGACGCTGAAGGCGCTGATTCACCGGCCGACCGGCGGCCTTGTCGCCGCGGCGACGACGTCGCTCCCCGAACAGCCGGGCGGCGCGATGAATTGGGACTATCGCTATTGCTGGCTGCGGGACGCCACCTTCACCCTCAGCGCCCTCGTCGATTGCGGCTATCTCGAGGAAGCGGCGGCATGGCGCGACTGGATCCTGCGCGCCGTCGCTGGCGCCCCCGACAAGATGCAGATCGCCTACCGCGTCGACGGCGCGCGGCGCCTCGACGAGGCGGAGCTGTCATGGCTGCCGGGCTATCGCTTCGCCCGCCCGGTTCGCGTCGGCAACGCCGCGGCCGGCCAGTTGCAGCTCGACGTCTATGGCGAACTGATCCGGACGCTCCATGCGGCCGAGCAAGCTGGCATCCGGCGCACCGAACAGACGAGCCGCCTCGAGCGCGCCATCGTCGAGCATGTGGAACGGGTCTGGGTCGAGCCGGATCAGGGCCTCTGGGAAAGCCGCGGCGAGCCGCGTCACTACACCTATTCGAAGGTCATGGCGTGGGTCGCCCTCGATCGGTTTCTCGGCGGCAAGGGCGGCGACGAGATTTCCGATGCTGGCCGCCGGCGAATGGTGGCGTTGCGCGACGAGATTCACGAGGTGACCTGCCGGGAGGGATTTGACCCCGGGCTGGGTTCGTTCACCACCTATTTCGGCGGTCACGAGGTTGATGCCTCGCTGCTGTTGCTGCCGGAGGTCGGGTTTCTGCCGGCGGACGACGTGCGGATGCGCGGAACCATCGCGCTGATCGAGAAGACGTTGGTGGTCGATGGCCTCGTTCGCCGGCATCTCATGCCCGATTTGGTTCCGGAAGGTGCCTTCGTCGCCTGTTCCTTCTGGTTGGCGGAATGCCAGTTATTGCAAGGCCGGAGGGCCGACGCGGTTGAGACCATCAGCCGCGCGCTGGCGATCCGCAGCGAACTCGGACTGTTGTCCGAAGAATACGATGTGGCCGGCCGGCGGCTGACCGGCAACTACCCCCAGGCGCTCAGCCATCTGGCGTTAATTCATGCCCTGCTGGCTTTGGCGAAATTCGATTTGGATGGCGATGGCGATTGAATGGCATTGACGAAAGTTTCGCATCCAGAAGGAAAGGGTCGACGCGTCTCGGCGCAAAGCGTCCTGCAGCGCGGTTCACGGGCGCGACTTATAGGCATGGCGCGGCGCGCGGCCGTAGGCGCCGCGCAATCTCTGGACCTACATCTTCGGTTCCATTTGCCTCACGCGGGAACCAGCGCCGCGGATGCGATCGACGAGAGCGGCCGGATTAACGGGCGCCGCGTCGCCGCGCCACGCCACATGCCGGTCGGGACGCGATAGCACCAGTTTTTCGCGATAGATCGCCGCCGCGTCGGCGCCGGCCGGAACGTCAACGACCTTCAGCGGAACGCCCGCCCGCGCCGCGGCCGCGATCAGCGGCGCGACGTCGACCGCCGCATCGAGACGCAACAGCGTGAAGTCCCGGCCGAGGCGGTCGTAAAGGGAGGTTCCGTCGGGTAGCCAGATGTGCGGCGTCCTGCAGCCCGGCACGGTCGAGGGCGTGAAGTCGGCCATCGTGTAGTCGGGCTGGCGCCCGGCATCGTAGGCGATGATCGGCGAGGCGTCATAGTAGTAGCCGAAATTGAGGCCGCCGGCGCAGTATTGCTGGACGTTGAGATCATAGGCCCTCCGGCCGACCTCGGCCCGCAGCCGTCGCCCCTCGGCACTCGCCTCCTCGATCCGGTCCGGAACCGCGCCGCGCTGGCTCGCCATGGCATGCGCGTGGTCCATGGCGAAGCGGCTGACCTGCTCGGTAATCGGCAGACGTTCCGCCTCGTGCGCGTCGAGGATGGAAGCCGGCGCCCATCCCGCCAGGCGCGCCGCCAGCATCCAGGCGAGGTTCTCGGCGTCGGCGATGCCGGCGTTCATGCCATAGCCGGCATAAGGAACCCAGAGATGCGCGGCATCGCCGCAAATGAAGACGCGGCCCTCGCGCAGCTTGTCGACCACGAGCCGGCGGCCATACCAATCCTCGTTGCTGATGATCTCGTAGGCGAAATCGTCGCCGACGCCGAGAATCTGGCGGATTGACCAGTCGCGATCGACCGAATCGAAGTTGGGCTCGTCGTCCTTCAGATAGTTGTGGAGAAGCCACGTCTCCCGGCCGTCGATGGCATAGACGTTGCCGCTGCGCCGCGGATTGAGCGAGAACGTCCCCCAGGCGGGTGGCGCCTGCAGCAGGTGGATGAGCGCCGGCGCCCGGAAATAGGTCGACTGGACGCGCTGGATGACGGCGTCGCCCCGGAGCTTGCCGCCGATCGCCTTGCGTACCCCCGATCGCCCGCCGTCGCAGCCGACCATATAGGCCGCGCGGATCGAAAGAGAGGTGCCGCCGCCGAGATGCCGGGCGGTGGCCGTGACGTGGCCGTCGCCCTGGGTGAAGTCGGTCACCTCGACGCGGTTGATGAGGCGGATATTGGCCATCGCCGCCGCGCTTTCGACGAGGATCGGTTCGAGGAAAATCTGGTTGATCCGGTGCGGCGGCTCGGGCGTCGGCCACCAAGTGTCGGGTCCGCCCGTCGCCGAATAGCGCCGGTTTCGCGCTGGGATCGGAATGCGGGCCAACTCGAGGCCGGTCGTCGTCGTGCGATAGGCGACGTCGTTGGGATAGTCGGCGGGCAACCCCGCATCGCGGACCCGATCGACGATCCCGAGGCGCCGGAAGATTTCCATCGAGCGGGCCGCAACGTGGTTGCACTTCACCTCCGGCGGCTCGCCGCGCTGGCGCTTTTCGGCGACCGTCACCTCGATGCCGCGCCAGGCGAGGTCCATGGCGAGCGTCAGCCCGACCGGCCCGGCCCCGACGATGAGAACACCCGTCTCTATGCGATCGACCATCGCGCAACACCCATTCGTTAGACGCCGAGATAACGCTGCTGCACGTCCGGCTGCGATGCGAGCGCGGCGGATGAGCCGGTCCAGACGACCCGGCCCTTTTCGATGATGACATGGCGGTCGGCGATGCGCAGCAACGCGTCGACGTTCTTGTCGACCACCAGGATCGCCTGTCCCGCCTCTTTCAGCGTTTCGAGGCAGTGCCAGATATCGTCGCGCATCAGCGGCGCCAACCCTTCGGTCGCCTCATCGAATAGGAGCAGTCGCGGATTGGTGACGAGCGCGCGGCCGATCGCCAGCATCTGTTGCTCGCCGCCAGAGAGCTCCGAGCCCATGTTGCCGCCGCGCTCGGCGAGACGCGGAAACAGCTCGACGATGCGGCGCGGCGTCCACGGCGCCGCGTGGCCGGCGCGGTTGGCGAAGGCGACGGCGAGATTCTCGGCGACCGTCAGATTGGGGAATATTTGCCGCCCCTCCGGGACAATGGCGATGCCGGCGCGGGCGATTTGGAACGCGGCACGGCCGCGCATTTCGCGCGCGAGGAACCGCACCGAACCCCGCGCGGCACGCTTCAGCCCCATGATCGAGCGCAGCGTCGTGGTCTTGCCCATCCCGTTGCGCCCCATCAGCGTCACCACCTCGCCCGTGCCGACGGCGAGATCGATGCCGAACAGCACCTGGCTCTGATCGTAGAAGGTCGTGAGGCCTTCAACCTCGAGCAGCGGTTCGGTCATGGCCGCCGGTCCCGATCGCCGAGATAGGCGCGCCGCACCTCGGCGTCGCCGCGAATGCTGTCGGCATCGCCCGAGGCGATGATGCGGCCATAGACCATGACCGAAATGCGGTCGGCGAGAGCATAGACGGCCTCCATGTCGTGCTCGACAAGCAGCATGGCGAGGCTTCCCTTCAACTGGCCGAGGAGCGCGACGAGGCGCCGGCCCTCTTCCGGTGCCATGCCGGCCATCGGCTCGTCGAGGAGCAGCATTCGCGGTTCGGTCGCGATCGCAATCGCGATCTCGAGCTGGCGATGCTCGCCATGGCTCAGATGGCCGGCGACCGTGTCGGCACGGCCGTCGAGATCGACTTGGCGCAGCGCTTGGCGCGCCGGAGCGCGCAATCGCCCATCGTTGCGGGCCGATCGCCAGAACCCGAAGGAATGACCGGCATGTACTTGCACCGCCAGCGCAACATTGTCGAGAACCGTCAGCATCGGGAAGATCGACGTGATCTGGAACGAGCGCGCCAGGCCGAGGCGGGCGCGCCGAAACGCCGGCATGGCGGTGATGTCACGCCCGTCGAACCACACCCGGCCGGCATCGGGTCGGCTCTCGCCGGTAAGCTGGCCGATGAGCGTGGTCTTGCCGGCGCCATTCGGCCCAATCAGCGCATGAGTCTCGCCCTGGCGGACGTCGATCGACAGATCATCGATCGCAAGGAGTCCGCCATAGCGCTTGACGAGCCCGGAGGCGGCGAGCAGCGGCTCAGACACGACGGACGCCGCGACGCCGCATTGCGAGGGCCCCCATCAGGCCGTAGCGCGCGAAGAGAACGATGAGAATGAGGATGGGGCCCATGATCGCCTGCCAGTGCTCGGTGGCGTCACCCAGGACCTGTTCTAGAAGGAGAAAAACGATCGCGCCCAGCACGGGACCGACGACGCTCGACATGCCGCCGATGATCGCCATGACGAGGAGGTCGCCCGAGCGCGTCCAATGCATGTAATCCGGGCTGACGAACTGCGTTAGGTTGGCGAGCAGTCCGCCCGCGATCGTGCAGAATGCGCCCGAAATAACGAAAGCGGTGAGCTTGTAGCGATAGGTCGGCAGCCCGATCGAGCGCATTCGCCGTTCGTTGGAAGCGGTGCCGATGAGCGCCAGGCCGAAGCGCGCATTGACGAAGCGATAGATGAGGAACAGCGAGAGCGCCAGCACCGCCCAGACGAAATAATAGAAGACGGTGTCGTTGCCGAGGTTGAGCCAGGCACCGAAATCACTGCGCCCGCGGAACGTGAAGCCATCATCGCCGCCATAAGGCTTGAGGCCGACGCCGACAAAATAGAAGAGCTGAGCGAAGGCCAGGGTGATCATGATGAAGTAGAGGCCACTTGTCCGCAGGCAGATGGCGCCGATCACCAGCGCCGCCGCGCCGCCGACCGTGAGCAGGACGGCGACCTGCAGGTAGCCATTGGTAATGCCGGAATCCATCAGCATGCCCACGGCATAAGCGCCAAGGCCGATAAAGGCGGCATGGCCGAAGCTCACCATGCCGCCGAAGCCGAGCGCAAAATTGAGGCCCGCGGCGGCGATACCGAAGATCATCGCGCGCGCGATGATCTGGGCGAAATAGGCATCGCCCGCGGCGTTCGCGAGTGGCGGCACCAGGGCGAGCGCCAGCATCAGCACCGCACCGGCGATAAGCTCCTGCGATCTGCGCATCGCTCAACCGCTTCGCGCCGGCAACAGCCCCTGCGGCCGGAAGAACAGCACCACGGCCATGAGGATATAGATCAGCATCGAACCGACCGCCGGTCCGATCGCATCGGCGAACGGCGGCGACAGAAACATCGCGAACAGCCCCGGCAGGAAGGCGCGGCCGAGGGTGTCCACGAGGCCAATGACCAGCGCCGCGATGAACGAGCCACGGATCGAACCGATGCCGCCGATGACGATGACCACCAGCGCCAGAATAAGCACGGAATCGCCCATCCCGGTATCGACCGAGATGAGCGGCCCGGCCAGCCCGCCGGCGAAAGCGGCGAGCATGGCGCCGAGCCCGAACACCATGGTGAACAGAAGACGGACGTCGACGCCGATCGCCTCGACCATTTCACGGTTCGACGCCCCGGCGCGGATCAGCATGCCGAGCCTCGTGTGCGCGATCACGAGATAGAGACCGAGCGCGACGACCAGCCCGACACCGGTGATGGCGAGCCGGTAGATCGGATAAATGACGCCGGGAAGCAGCATCACATCGCCGACGAGGAACGATGGCATCGCGACGTAGAGTCCGCTTGAGCCCCAGATGATCCGCACCAGCTCGTTGAGCAGAAGGATGAGGCCGAACGTCGCCAGCACCTGGTCGAGATGGCCGCGCTCATAGAGCGCGCGCAGCACGACGAACTCGATCACCACCGCCACCGCGAAAGTCGCCGGTAGTGCCAGCAGCAGTCCGAGGATGAACGAGCCGGTCCACGCGGCGAAGGTCGCGGCAAAGAATGCCCCGACCATATAGATCGAGCCGTGCGCCAGATTGATCAGGTTCATGATGCCAAGCACGAGCGTCAAGCCCGCGGCAAAGAGGAAGAGCATCATGCCGAACTGCACGCCGTTGAGCGTCTGGATAAGTAGGAGAGCCGGGCTGATCATCGCCGGATGCCGCGGGTCAGGTGGCGAAGCCGCTCGATGCGGCGTCCTGGCCGCCGTGTCGCCGCTCCCGCGGAGACATCGTGTTTACACCGCTTCCGTCATTTCATCGGGCAAAGATGCGCATAGGAGTCAGCGTAGTCCTTAAGGACGATCCCGACAGTATGCACATAGGGTTTGCCGTTTTTTCCCTTTTCGATCTCCGTGCCGTAGAAATTCTGGATCGGGAAGTGATTGGTGTTGTAGCGGAAGGGGCCACGGACGGATTTGAAGTCGGCCTTGTCGAGTGCGGCGATGAACGCCTTCTTGTCGTCGATCTTGCCGTGGATCTGGCGGATCGCGGCATCGATCAGCCGTGCCGAGTCATAGGCCTGCGCCGAATAGACCGAGGGTGTGTAGTCATACTTCTTGCGGAAGGCCGCAACGAAGGCTCGGCTCTGGGGGTTGTCGAGGTCCGGCGCCCAAAATGCCGCGGAGCGCGTTCCGAGGGCGAGATTGCCGAGCTCCGGCAGGGTGAGTTGGTAAATCATGAAGGCGCTGTAAAGCGGCTTGGTCTTCATGAGGCCGGCATCATTGTACTGCCGAACGAAGCTCGCGGCCGGGCCGCCGGCGATGAAGGCATAGGTGGCGTTGGCGTTAGAGGCGGCGATCTGCGCGATTTCGGCCGAATAGTCCTGCTGGTGCAGCGCCGGATAAAGTTCGCCGACGATCTTGCCTTTGTACTGCGACTTGAAGCCGGCGAGGGCGTCCTGTCCGGCCCGGTAATTCGAGGCGATCAGGAAGACGCGCTTCACGCCTTGCTCCTGGACGAACCGGCCGACCGCGGCGTGCGGCTGATCGTTCTGCCACGATGTCGAGAAGAAATAGGGCGAGCATTCCTTGCCGGCGATTGGCGAAGGGCCGGCGTTGGAGCCGATCAGGATGGTGTGGGAATCGACCACCGTGTTGTAGACCGCCATCATGATGTTGGAAAATACGATGCCGGTGACGATGTTGACGTGGTCGCTGTTGACCAGGCGTTCGGCCACTTGATGGGCGACATCGGGCTTGAACCGCACGTCGTTCTTGCTGATCTCGGTTGGCAACCCGCCGAGCTTGCCGCCCACTTGGTCAACCCCCAGCATGAAGCCGTCATAGAGGTTCTGCGACAGGGCGGCGGCCGGACCGGAGAAGGTGCCGATGAAGCCGATCTTCAGCTTGTCGGCGGCATGGCTGGGCGAGGGCAGGGCGACGGCGAGCCCGGCCAGCAGGGCGAACACAGCAATCCGGATGCGCATGACAGAGCCTCTCCCCGTTCGGCATTGTGGCACGCCGCATTGCGGCGGCAACGCTGTTGATATCCACAAGTTTCTGAGTATTCGATGGTACGCTGTCAAGGTAAACCGTTCACTGCAGCGATTGGACCGTAGGCGGGAGCGGGGCGAGAAACATTGCCGCCCCCGGTCATGGTCGGCGCCGGTTGCGGACCGGGAATGATGACCCGACAGTTTCTTGCCACGGTCGGATCCAGAATTTCCCTACGCGTTATGACATCACGGATCGGGCCCGCGAAACGCGGCTGCGCTGCCGCGGCCGATCGCCCGTTCGAGAATATGTATCGGTTCGGGATCGGGCCGATTTCCCGCCCATGCGACGAATTGGTCGGGTCTGATCAGAACCAGGCGGGCATCATATGATTCGCGACCATTCGCGGCGTCATCGCGAATGGCCTTTAGTGGAATTGCCAGCCGCCGCGCCGCCTCTTCAAACCCGCGCACATCCGCTTCGGGTCCGCCCAATGCGAGCAAGGCGAAGCCATCACCAAGCTCGTCGAAGACATTCCTGCCCGAGGACAGCAGTCGCGGAGCGAGATGGTGGCCGGCGCGCGCCATGAACTTGTGCGAACCGACCGCGCTACTCGCTGCACCCGGTAGCCCCCACACAATGGGCGAACCCTCGTAATTCGGCTCGAAGCCGCCGACTTCGGATTGCGCATCGGAGGCCCGCGCTGCCCAATTTTGTTCGAAGTCCGCTTTGTCGCGCGCGGGATCGAACTGATCGAGAAATTCCCGGTCGGCACGAATCGCTTTTTCGATGAAATCGCGCGCCGTCGAAGCGAAGACCGGCCGACGCTCCTGATCGTACGAATCGAGAAGACCCGGCCCCGCCCAATCGGTGAGAGAAGCGGCAAGCTTCCAACCGAGGTTCGTCGCATCCTCGATGCCGGTATTGACGCCGTACCCGCCGTAAGGTGGGTGGCTGTGCGCGGCATCGCCAGCGATGAAGATGCGATCCCGCCGATAGGTGTCGGCGATGGCAAAGCGCAAGTCCCAAAATCCGATATGCTCGAAATCGACATCGAACGGGGCGCCGACCGCGCGGTGAAGCAACCCGCGAAAGTCGAAATTTTCTGTCGTCGTGTCGGCCGGCACTGGCGCGTGAAAGAACCAGGTCGTCCCGAGATCGACGCGCCCGAAGAACTGCCAATAGCCATTTAGCTCTGGCCGCAGGACACAGTAGAACGACTTCCCCGGGTACCGCTTCAGCAATTCATGCAGTTCGGTCGAACGAAACACCAGGAGAACCATCCGCCGGTCGTGATCGGACAATGTCTGCCCGATGCCGGCCAGCCGGCGCGTTGTCGAGTGGCTGCCGTCGCACCCCACGACATAGTCGGCCCGCAGCGTCGTTGGTTCGGCGGCGTCGCCGGCATCCAATTCGACGGTAACGCCGGACGAATCCTGCCGGATGTCGCGAACGACCCGCCCATACAACGCGGTGACGGAGGCGAGCTGCGCGACGCGCCGGCGAAGGACCGCTTCCGTCGCGTATTGGGGCAATCGCTCATTGGCGGTGAAATAGTAATTGCGCACCAGTTCACGCTGGAGCCAGTCATAATGGTATTGACCCAGCAATGTTCCATAGGCGACCATCCCACCGATGCCGTAGTCCTCAGGGATCGTTCGTGCCTGGCGCAGGTCCGCCTCGGCCTGCCAAAAATGGAAATGCTCCATGGTGCGTTGGGTCAGGTTCTGCCCCTTGGGGATCGGCTGCGGCTCGCGATTGCGCTCGACCAGCACGCAGGAAATGCCGCGCTGACCGAGCGAAATGGCCAGCCCTAGACCCACCGGGCCGCCGCCGACGATGACGATTTGAGCCGATGGCTTGGTCATGGCTCCTCCTTGCTCGCCCATTCGCGGCCGGCACATGGCAAGACCGAGATCATTCCCATCACGAAGTCCACCTACTGGAAATTGGATCGTTTATCTTATTTATCTTATTTTTCCATAGCGGCTCAACCCGGATGGTGGTCGGTAGGGTAGAGGACAGCGGCAGCAGGGTAGAGGACAGCGGCAGCATTCAGAATGTTGATCGAAGTCGAGGTCGCTTGCGCGCATGTGTCCCGCCCTCTGCTCTCGCTTGACGATCTGGAGTGTAAAGAATTCCGTCAGGATGCCTTGCGCCGCCGCCGCCAGGTGAAGCCCCCGAGGACAATCCGTGCTACCGCGAACAGCGACAGCGACGCCGAAGAGCCGGGTGCCCGGCGCGACCTTGCACGCCGGGCTATTGGCGGCGAACATGGGAGGCGATGTTGCGCCTTTCCTTCATCGGTCGTGCCGCGCTCGGCATCGCGCTCAGTCTCTTCATCTGTCGCGGCGCGCTTGGCGCGGCAAGCGTCGAGACCGCTCCTGCGCGGGCCTCGACCGCCTGGACCCGTTATCAGATCATCATGTGGCAGCCGAAGACGGCGCTGCAATATCGGCGCTTGAAGGCGATCGGCGTTACCGCCGGGGCGATGATCATCGACCGGAAACGGCCGGGCGTCGTTCCGCAAGACAAGTTCCATCCGCTGCTGGCGAGCGGTCTCGCCTGGTATGTCGAGAACATCGCGACCGATTTCTATTCCACCTATCACCGCTGGTTTCCCGACCATCCGGTGAACTGGCGCTTCCTTGCGGTGAAGCGGCTCTATACCGAAGAGGCGCGCGATCCCGCCGCCGAGCGCCGCGTGCCGAGCCTGTCGGACCCAGCCGCGCTTGCCAGGATCGAGCGGCGCCTTGCCATCGTCGTCGGCACGCAACGGCGCTATCGGCCGCTGTTCTATGATCTCGGCGACGAGACCGGGATCGGCGATCTCAATGCCCCCTGGGACTTCGATTTTTCCAAGCCCTCCCTTCGCGGATTCCGGCATTGGCTCCGTCGCCGGTATGGCTCGCTCGCCGCCCTCAATCGTGAATGGGGTAGCGATTTTCATGGCTGGCACGCGGTCATGCCGATGACGACCCGGGCCGCGATGGCGCGCCCCGGCGATGATTTCGCCGCCTGGTCCGATTTCAAGGCGTGGATGGATCTGGCTTATGCGCGCGCCCTGCGGGTCGGGACCGACGCGGTGCATCGCGCCGATCCCGCCGCCCTGGCCGGAATGGAGGGGGTGCAGCTTCCCGGTTGGGGCGGGTATGATTATGCGCGGCTTGCCGGCGCGGTCGATGTCATGGAGGCGCCGCCAGGCTGGTTTCCGCTGCTGCGTGCCTTCAATCCGAGGCTGGTGCTGCTCAGCACGTCCTTCGGCGGCGGCCCGGCGAACGCGCGCAAGGTTTGGCATGCCTTTCTCGAAGGGTCGCGGGGCGTCATCCTGTGGGACCCGCGGGATGAATTCGTTGCCCCGAACGGTGCCTATGGCGCGCGGGCGCGGGAAGCCGTGCCGGTGTTTCGCGCGCTGCGTGGCCGGCTCGGCACGCTCATCATCAACAGCCGGCGGCAAATCGATCCCGTCGCGATTCTTTACACCCAGGAAAGCTGGCGCCTCCAATGGATGCTCGACTGGCGCGGCCGGGGCGATGCGTGGAGCCGCCAGACCACCAATAGCCAGAACCGCCCCAATCCCTGGCGCGGCGCGATGCGGCGCTACATGGCGGCGCTCGCGCGGCTCGGCCTGACCCCGCGCTTCGTGACGCCGGACGGGATCGCGCGGGGCGTGCCGCGCGGCCTTCGTGTGCTGATCCTGCCGGATACGCTGGCGCTGTCGCGACCCGGCGCCGCGGCGATCCGCCGGTTCGTGCGCGCCGGCGGCACCGTAATCGCGGACCGCGAGCCGGGGTTGTTCGATGCCCATGGCCGGCGCCGGTCGGGGCCATTACTGGCCGATTTGTTCCGAAAGCCGGCTTCCCCCGGCAGGCTGGTCTATCTCCTGCGGCTGGGAGAACCGGGGGCGCTATCGCGGCTGCGCACCGTCTTACGCGCGGCCGGCATCGCCAGCCGCTATTCGCTCGTGACGGCTGTCGGCAAGCCGAGCCGCGATGTCGCCCTCTATCGCTGGCGCGACGGCGCCGTGACCATCCTCGCCCTTGAGCGCATCGCGGCGTCAGGACCATTGCCGCGGCGCGTGGCGATCACGCTGCGGCTGCCACATCCTGAATTCGCTTACGATTTGCTCCAGCACCATTCGCGCGGGCGGCGCCGCGACATCGCGCTCGCGCCCGATTCGGTGACGCCGACCTTTCTGGCCCTGTCGCCGAAGCCACTCCCGGCGGCGCTTCGGCGCAATTGAGTCAACGGCTCTTGGCCAGCCGCCTTAGATAATTCGCCGGCGGCGCCATCGCGTGAGGGCGTGGCTCGGCCGGGGCAGTCAATGGATTTTACACTTGGCGACGTCACCATCGGCCGTATTGATTTAAGTCATTGATTTAATTTGATTCGTATCCTTGGCACAAATGTTGCTTCATAACGCGCAGAATGGTTGACGCGGTAAAGTTCTACCACGATGGGTGGCTTCTGGGACTGGTGGGCATCGGGGCGTATCGCCGGCGAGATGCCTGGGTCGGGCGGTTGCGTGAGATCGTGAGATGTTGTCGTAATTCTTTACACTTTCTGGGTACGGCTCCAGAAACTCGCGTGGTGATTGCGGATTCGGCGAGCGGCCCAAGGGGAGAGGTCCATGCTTCGTAATGCTTTATGCGTAGCGGTCGGGGTGTTGGGGCTGTGGTCGCTGGTGCCACTGGCCCATGCCACGCCAATATTCAAGGGCAATGCAAACAGGAGCACTCTCGACGGGTCGACATCAACCTACACCGTGTTGCAGGGTACGGCCTCGTTCGCCCGCGTACGTAAAGACGGCGAACGAAATGTACGGCTTCTATGAAATAGCGGCGAATCTGCATAGACCCTTTTCCGTACGAAAAAACTTTGCTTCGACTTTTTCGTGAGCCAGCTTTATGCGCGAGATGACCTCCATTTCGCCCGGCCTGGCGGCATCGTCCAGATAAATGACTGAGTCCGACTTTAGACGGGTGACGCACCAATCCAGCGGTACCGCGCGCGTGGCGGCTCCAAATTGGCCGGCGATCGGCCCGTCAACGATGGCAATGTCGAAGTCAAGTTCAAGCTCAGCCAAGTCGTACGACTTCAATTTTTGCAGCCCCATAAAAGAAGCATATTCACACATCGAAACGGTTCTCAGGCGGACGTAATCGGAAAGGCCGTTCTTCGACAGACGCGCTTGAATTTCGTCCGCAAATCCAAGGTCATGTTCGACGGTCGTTAGCGAACCACCGCCGGCATTCTTCAGCGCGGCACCGATCACAATGGTGGATTCGCCTGCTCCGAACTCTAAAACTTTCGGCGCGTTCCGCTCGATCACGTCCCGCAATATGGTCGCGATGGCATCGGGCGATAGCGCCCATCCCCTGAGCGGACCAATAGGCATTCGCGGGCCGATGATGCCCTTGATCTCGATCAGGGCCGCCAACTGGGCGTATAGGTTGTCAATGTCGCTCTTGCGCGCAAACGGCGCGAAATAGGCGTCAAGCTTCGAGCGGATCAGCTTCTTCATGGACCGCCAATTGGCTGGTGAGGAAAAGCGCACCTCGGGGACGCGACGACGGCGTCCGGGTAAACGGTGAATAGTCCGGGATGATCACGCGGAGCGCGTCGTCATGTATCTCAATGTCTTGCCCACGCTCGGCCAGGGCAACCTTGATCGTCAAGGTTCCGGGAGCAATTCGGGCTGGCTCCGTGGTGATCCGCACAGTTTGCGAGCGACCCTCCTCGATATGCGCAATCCTCCCGGCCGTATCGGACAAAATCGTCGCAATTCGTTGCCCGCCACTAGTGTTGATGCCGATGCCTATCCGCGGCTCGCGCAAAGGCCCCCGCAGAACGAACTCAAAAACCAGCATCACCGCAGGCTCGGAGAGGAGGCGGGCGCTGTTTACGGTGACCGAAGCATCAAGGCGTCGGCCTTGCAGCCTCGTGGTGATTTCGGCATTGCCCAAATAGGCCTCAAGCACTTCGGTTGGGCGGCCTCGTGTCGTTACCTTCCCATTTTGAAGAAGGATCGCCTCCGAACAAAGCGAACTCACCGCCGGCATGTTATGGCTGACGAACAACACGGTTCGGCCGCCCTGGGCGACCTCGGACATCTTGCCGAGGCTTTTCTTCTGGAACTCGGCGTCGCCGACGGCGAGGACCTCGTCGACGACCAGGATTTCGGGCTCGAGGTGCGCCGCCACGGCGAAGGCGAGGCGGACATACATGCCCGAGGAATAGCGCTTCACCGGCGTGTCGAGGAACTTTTCGATTTCGGAAAAGGCGACGATCTCGTCGAACTTGCGTTTGATCTCGGCGCGGGTCATGCCGAGGATCGCGCCGTTCAAATAGATATTCTCCCGCCCCGTCAGCTCCGGGTGAAAGCCGGTGCCGACTTCGAGGAGGCTCGCGACCCGGCCCTTGATGGTGACGCGGCCGGTGGTCGGCTCGGTGATGCGGGAGAGGATTTTGAGGAGCGTGCTCTTCCCGGCGCCGTTGCGGCCGATGATGCCCAGCACTTCGCCGCGGCGGACCTCGAAATTGACGTCCCGCAGGGCCCAGAATTCCTCCCGCATGTCGCCGCGGATGAGGGCGCGGCCGCGCGCGACGTCGGCCGCCTTGCGAAAGACGCCGTGGGCGCGGCTCGCCAGCACATCGCGCAGCGCGATATAGCCGCCCTCCCGCTCCGCCTGATGGCCGAGGATGTATTTCTTCCCCAGGCCCTCGGCCCGGATGACGATGTCCTCCGCCATCAGATCATGTCCGCGAAGCCGCGCTCGGTCCGGCGGAAATAGGCGATGCCGAGCCACAGGAACAGGGCGACGACGCCGAGGCTGAGGGCGAAGCTCGGCAGATAGAGATGCGCGTCGACGCCGAGGACGCACCAGCGAAAGCCGTCGATCACCCCGACCATCGGGTTGAGCCCGTACCAGAACCGGTAGGCCGATGGCACCACCGACGCGGAGAAGCCGACCGGCGAGACATAAAGCCCGAACTGCACGATGAACGGGATGATGTAGCGGAAATCCCGGTACTTCACGTTGAGCGCGGTGATGAGGAAGGCGGGGCCGAGGCTCGCCAGCATGCCGATCACGACGAAGACCGGCAGGAACACGATCTGCCAGCCGGGCACCACGCCGAACCAGAGCATGAGGCCAAGGAGGATCACGAAGCTGATGCCCAACTCGATGAGGGCTACCACCGCCGTCGCCGCCGGGATGATGAGGCGCGGGAAATAGACCTTGCCGACGAGGTTGGTGTTGGCGACGATGCTGGCCGAGGCCTCGGTGAGGATGGTCGCGAACAGGAACCAGGGCAGCATCCCGGCGAACACCATCACCGAATAGGGCGCGCCGCCATCGCTCGGCAGCTTCGCCAAATGGCCGAAGACGAAGGTGAAGATCACCATGGTCAGGACCGGCCGCACCACCGCCCAGGCGATGCCGATGGCGGTCTGCTTATAGCGCACCGAGACATCGCGCCAGGCAAGGATCAGGAACAGCTCGCGATAGGCCCAGAGGTCGCGCCAATATTGCCGCTGCGCCCGTCCCGGCTCGAGAATTAGTATATGGGGACCATCGGAAATCGCGGTTTCGGTCATATCCTGACCATGAAATGTGACGGCGGCGTCATGTTTTTCGCCCTCGATTTCGGCCATCAGCGCCGCCGCCCCGGCATGGCGGCCGTCGCCTCGACCTCAACCTTGACAAAAGTCATCGCCTCCGCCCCGGAGGTGGATTGACTTACCCGATCCAGCGCAATTCCGGCAAGCAACTTCGCCCATCCCGCGAGATTCAGAAGGTTAACCCGGATCAGCGGTCTTGCCGGCGGTTCGCCTTGCGCGCCAATGCCGCCGGAACCCGAGACCCAGCATCGAACTGTGTGCCGCCGCTTCGAGCCAATAGAGTTCCGTCTTCGAATGGGCCAAACTGGTCTTGTAACGGTCTGGTCCAGCGAGGAAATCATAGGCGGACGCGCCCTCCTTCCGAGCGAGCTGGATGGCGAGATGATGCGCGGTCAGTCCTGGTTTGGCATGCGGCCCGGCCATGGCCTCGGCCGTGGCATAATCGAACCCGGTCTGATAGGCCAGCACGCGGCCATTATGGCGGAAGTTATAGAGATACCCAAATACCAGCGGCCCGGCCGCAACCCGCATCAACATCAGCTCCCCTCTGGGCAAGGCGCGGCCCACGAGGCTCCGATGGAATTCAACGAAGGCAGGGTTCCCGAAGGCGCCACGTATGCCGCGCGTCGTCCACCGCTTTTGGTGAAGCGCGGCGAGGGCATCAAGGAAGGAAAACGCCTCGTCCACCGTTTCCGCCTGTTGCACCACGACGTCACCTAGCCGGGCGAACGCGCGGTTCGAGCGCCGAATCTGATAGCGCGTGTTTGCCGACAGGCTCGCGAGGTAGGCTTCGGGCGGGTTTCCAAGCGCGACCAGATCGACGAACGGTGCGTACGCTTCCCGCAAGACATGCGCCGCCCCCGCCTTTCCGGCGGCCTTGACATACGCCTCGCCGACACCGGCCAGTCGCAGCCGGCGGCCACGCCGTAGACGGAATCCCGCCGGTAGGATGGGTTCAGTCATGAGAGTGTCGAGACACAGATGCAGCCAGTCAGCGGCACCTTTTGCCAGAAGCAATCCATTATGCTCGACATACACCGCATCCAAGGCCGGATTACCACTCTCGTTGAGCCACAACTTCTCCCTCCCGAGAAGCCCCCGCGTCCGGTTGAGCAAGGCGAGTCCAACGGTATGCCCGCCCAGTTCCGCGCGCAACAGCACCGCATCGGAGAACCGTTTTGCCGCAAGACAACCGACCCAAGTCCAGCTCTGGAAGAACGAAGGGGAGGCCGCCTCCTCCAGGTTCCGCCATGCGGCCTCGACGGCGCCCATGTCGCGAGGGTTCGAGAGCGCGATTCGGAATGATGGCTGCATCATCGCGAAAGTAACTAATTCGATGGAAGCTTTGTGCGCATGCTGCTATCAGCAGATCGTATTTCACGCAGCCCTGCTAAAGGCTGGTCGAGGCGGCAGCAGAGACGGGTGACATTGGCAAGGTCGAGGCACGCTCACGCTTCGCCGCGTCGAGCAGCTGAGCTGAAGTCACGGGCTTCATCTGCCCCGAATCGATTGCCGCGGCGAGAAAACCAAGCGAACGGCGACGCAAGAGCATCGAAGCGCCGCGACCGGTCGAATAGGGATTGCCACCGTCGTAAAGCGAGGTGCTGTGCAAGGTATAAACCGCGGTCGGCAATTGACGCAGGCGAAGCTCACGCAACATGGCGGTCAACATCGCCTCGCCACCGCCTTCGGGCGAAAACCGCACCGGAGTGCCGAATCGCTGGGCTATCGCGGCAAGTTTTGCCGAAGCGCGCATCGCGTCGAAGACGATTGGAGAAAGCCAAGGAGGTCCACGCAAATATTTTATCGCCGATGCGGGAATGGTCAGCACCCGGCCATTTGGTCCACTCCAGAAAGGTGAGCCGTCAATGTTGCTAAAGTCCGGCCCGCCCGCACCTTTGTCGGTATAACCGGCTGACGGGCTGAGATCGATTTCGATACCCAATTCCTCCAGCAGAGCCGCCGTTCGCTCGCCCCCGCCCCATCTTCCCGCCCGATGGATCGTCGCCGGCCGGCCGAAACTGGCCTCGAATGTCCGGCACAGCATCTCGAGCTTGCGGCGCTCAACATGCTCCGGAAGGTTGCGCTGATAGGAGGTGAAGACGTTTGCCTCCTCCCAAAAGGGCGGCGCCGTCCAGGAATGGAGATGAATGCCCAATTCGCCGCTGGCATCGGCTTGGACTTCCTCGAAAAAGCGGCGAAACGCCGGATCGACCAGAATCGGATAGGTCAGCAGATAGACCGGCTTGACGCCAATGGTCCCGCAGTCGTCATGGAACGCGCGCAAGGCCTCGGCGCCCCGCACGACGAAGCGGTGACGGTCGAATTCGGTCCATCCGAACTCCTCCTCGACATCGACGGTGACCAGAAGGCTAAGGGGCGAGGTTGTAACATCGTGGGGCAATGCCAAAGCAGCGCTGGGCATATGATAGGAAGCCGCGGCGACGGGCACCCTGTCGCGGCCGCAGGCTCGAAGGAACTCTTGCGTGGCCGCATTCCAACCGCGCTGTTGGGCACGCCAACGGCCACCCTTCCCTAGCCTCGCGGCCAGGACCGGATCGTCGAGGAGGTGGAGGGCCGCTTCGGCAACCGCGGCCGGATCAGTGCCATCGACAATGAGCCCGGTTTCGCCGTCCACCACCGCCTCGATCGTTCCACCCGCGTCGCCCGCGACAACAGGTTTGCCGCAAGCGTTCGCCTCAAGAAATACCAGACCGAAGCCCTCGGTATCGCCGTCGGGCAAGGTGTGGCAAGGCAGCGCGAAGACCTCGCAACTGCGATAGAGCTCGACCAACCTTTCCAGGGATACCGCACCGAGAAGGGTACAACGATCCACCACGCCAAGTTCGCAGGCGACCGCCCGAAGCCGATCGGCGATCGGCCCCTCGCCCACGATCACGCAATGGGCATCGGGCGCCAGGGCCACGATCCGCGGCATCGCGCGGACGAGGTTCTCCTGCCCCTTACGCGGTACCAGACGGGAGACGGAAAGGATGATCCGACGGTCGCGGATGGCTGGCGGCAGACATGAACGATCGGCCTCGCCCGGGCGGAAGACCGCCAAATCGACCCCGTTATGGACGATGTGAATCCGCGCGGGATCGACGCCATGCTTGGCGATGATCTGGCCTTTACAGAACATGCTCACCGCGATGACCCCATGGGCATGCCGCAGGAACAGGCCGCGGCGGCGGGCAAGAAGGCTGTCCGTCTCCTGGGAGATTTCCTCGCCATGGGTATAGATGAACACCCGCCGCCGGAAGACGTAGCGAAGTGGCAAGACGAGCCATCCCCCATAGATCAGCTCGCCCAGACACACGACCTTGACCCGATAGCGCGCGATGAGCACGAGGATATAGGCCAGGACGACCGCCATGGCCGGCACGTCATGGCGGATTTGCCGCAGCAATCGCGCCAGCCCGGTCCCCTCGCCGCTTGGCACGGCCGGCGGCCGAAGATAGGGAAGCCGATGGATGAGATAGCCGCGCCGACGGTCCTCGGCGGTCAGATCAGGCCAGGTCGCGCTGGTGAGGTAATTCCGTGACGCGCCGAGCGCCACGACCCGCTCGCCGGCGTTGCGGCACAATTGGTCATAAACGACCGACGATCCGCCAATGACGGGCGGAAAGTTGCTGGACACGAACAGGATGTCACGGCGCGGTTTCATGGAAAAATATTACTGGACCAAGGATGAGGATACCATCCGGCAATAATTACCGCCCTTCCACGTCGACGGCGGGGTCATGGGCACGGCACGCTGGAAAGGCATTTCAGATAGTTGGCAAGCTCCGCAGGAAGTGGCCTCCGCACCACTTTGCGAGACGAGTGTCGATCGATACTCGGTTCCTTCATCAAAACTTTTTGAGCAGAGCGACGTGACCCTTCGCACCGTTCGCAAGTTCGCCAAACTGCTGGAAGGCAGTCCTCGTGGCATCACAGGAAAAAGACAACGCGCAAGCCATTATCAACAAGCCGGACCCAAAGTAATACTCAAATACTTGTCCTCCAGATACGGATATGAGGAGACCTATCGCTCCTGCTCCCGCAGCCACAGCGGCTCGGCTTTCCGATCGCTTCACGATGATAATGCACAGTGCGACCGCCCCGGCGCCCCCCTGGATGATGAAGCTCGAAGCGAAGAACCCTATATCCCGTAGTAGCGGCATTATTCCTACTTGGGCGCTAGCGATCGGGTTATGCGCATTTCGAGCAATTGCCTCTTTCGGAAGAATTATGAACGTTTCGTATAAAAACATTCGGTTCCAAACAAGGAAAGGGCCAAGAAAGAGTCCGCTAACAACAACGATGATCGCGCCCCAACGTAGAGTGCGTCGAAGTGGCTGATGCCAGATGATTCCAACAAGCGTCGCGGCTGCGATGAACACGGCCGTTTGCCGGGTTGCCAAGGCGAGGCCCAGAAATATTGCCGACAAGACATCGCGGCGCGTCACAAGTGTAAACGTAAAGAAATATAAAATCGCCCAATAGGGAACCATATACGTCCTGGCCAATGCCAGCGTAAACAAATGACTAAACAAGACGGGGAATAAAGCTACACGAATTTTATTCAGCGACTCTCCCTTCTGAAACCTCGCGAACAAAACGATAACCGAGAACAGAAAAATGTTTGCAATTCTTGGATCAACATCGACCACAGCCGTCGGGATGTAAGGCAACCACTGTAACGGCAGGTAGAAGAACGGGTTTTTTGTAATTGAACTATAGTCGGCAAAATAAGGGTTCACTCCGCGGGACATATTGCGAGCGGCTGCATCAACGATCGGCAACAGATCTCCCCCAATTCGATGATAATTTCCTTCGAAACAGTAAAAGATGACCCATATGAGCGCAATTACCAGAACCAGATCTGGCAGCCTGCGCATACTTACCAACGATCCAAT
>JBOHLV010000187.1:0-34717 GCA_050729815.1 Allostellaceae bacterium | reverse complement strand
GGATTCTGCGCATGACCCGCTACGCCGAGCTTCAAATCACCAGCAATTTCTCGTTCTTGCGCGGCGCCTCGCACCCCGAGGAACTGGTCGCGCAAGCGAAGGCGCTCGGCCACGCCGCCATCGCCATCACCGACCGCAACAGCCTTGCCGGCATCGTGCGCGCCCATGTCGCGGCGGAGAAACATGGCCTGCGTCTCGTGGTGGGATGCCGATTGGATTTGCTCGATGAGCACAGCCTGCTCTGTTTCCCCAGCGACCGCGCCGCCTACGGCCGGCTGACGCGACTCCTGACGCGTGGCAAGAGGCGCGCGAACAAGGGCGAATGCCGAATTTTTTACGACGATCTCGTCGAATTCGGCGAGGGACAGTTGCTGGTGGCGCTGTCGCCGGAACGGTTGTCGCGGGATTTCATCGAATTCCTGCGACGCTTCAAGAAGGATTTTCCTGGCCGAGCCTATCTTGCCACGCAGCATCTTTATTGTGGCGATGACGCAAGGCGGCTCTATCGCCTGGCGGCGCTGGCACAGCGAGCCGACGTGCCGCTGGTCGCGACCAACGACGTGCTCTATCACGCGCCGGAACGTCGGCGCCTACAAGATGTGGTGAGCTCTATCCGCGAGGGCTGCACGCTGGCCGAGGCCGGCTTTCGCCTCGCCGCCAATGCCGAGCGCCATTTGAAACCACCCGAGGAAATGGCGCGGCTTTTTCGCGGCTATGAGGATGCGCTCCGACGCACCGTCGAGATCGCCCGCCGCTGCCAATTCAGCCTCAATCAATTGAAATACGACTATCCCGACGAGAGCGGCGACGATGGCTCGACGCCGCGGGCGCGACTCGAAAGCCTCGCCTGGAACGGTGCCGCCTGGCGCTATCCTGCCGGGGTGCCGGACCAGGTACGGGACCGCATCGAGACCGAACTCGCCCTCATCGAGAAGCTGCAATACGCCCCTTATTTTCTCACCGTCCATGCGATCGTCCAGGAGGCGCGACGACGCGGGATTCTGTGCCAGGGGCGCGGCTCGGCGGCCAATTCGGTGGTGTGCTTCTGTCTCGGCGTCACCGAGGTCGATCCCGAGAAGATCGATGTCCTGTTCGAGCGCTTCATCAGCGAGGAACGCCGCGAGCCGCCCGACATCGATGTCGATTTCGAGCATGACCGGCGCGAGGAGATCATCCAGCACATTTACGAGAAATACGGCCGCGACCGCGCCGCCCTGACCGCGACCGTGATCCATTACCGTCCGCGCCGCGCCATCCGCGAGGTCGGCAAGGTGCTGGGCCTGTCGGAGGATGTGACGGCCGCGCTCGCCGGCTCGGTCTGGGGCTGGTACGGCGAGGCGATCGAGGAACGCCATGTCCGCGATCTCGGCCTCGATCCCGCCGATCCGACCTTGCGCCAGGCGCTCGATCTGGCGCGCGATCTCGTCGGCTATCCGCGCCATCTGTCACAGCATGTCGGCGGCTTCGTCATCACACGCGGCCCCTTGGAAGAGCTGGTGCCGATCGAGAACGCGGCGATGGCGGACCGCACCGTCATCGAATGGGACAAGGATGATATCGACGCCTTGTGCATTCTAAAAATCGACATATTGGCGCTCGGTATGCTCAGCGCGATCCGCCGCGGCCTCGACCTGATCGACCGGCATTACGGACGGTGCCTCACCCTCGCGACCATTCCGGCGGAGGACCCGGCGGTGTACGAGATGCTGCAACACGCCGATTCGATGGGCGTGTTTCAGGTCGAGAGCCGGGCGCAGATGAGCATGCTGCCGCGCTTGAAGCCGAAAGAGTTCTACGATCTCGTCATCGAGGTCGCAATCGTGCGGCCCGGCCCGATCCAGGGCGGTATGGTCCATCCCTATCTGCGCCGCCGTTGCGGCGAAGAGCCGGTCGAGTATCCGTCGGAGGCCTTGCGTGCCGTCTTGGGCAAGACGCTGGGCGTGCCGCTGTTCCAGGAACAGGCGATGAAGATTGCGATGGTCGCGGCCGGCTTCACCGGCGCCGAGGCCGACGGTCTGCGCCGCGCCATGGCGACGTTCCGGCGCAACGGCGAGATGCATCTCCATGAGGAGAAATTCATCGCCGGCATGATCGGCCACGGCTATCGGCCCGATTTCGCCGTGCGCTGTTTCGAACAGATCAAGGGCTTCGGCGATTATGGTTTCCCGGAATCTCACGCCGCGAGTTTCGCCTTGCTGGTCTATGCCTCGGCCTGGATCAAGCGGCATTATCCGGCCGTGTTCGCCGCGGCGCTTCTCAACAGCCAGCCCATGGGCTTCTACGCCCCGGCGCAACTGGTGCGCGACGCCACGGAGCATGGCGTCGAAGTGCGTCCCGTCGATGTCAATTGGAGCCAATGGGACTGCACGCTGGAGCCGCTTCTGAACAGCTATACCAATTCCCAATCCGTCATTGCCGGGCTTGACCCGGCAATCCATCGGATGGCCCCCCGGGTCAAGCCCGGGGGTGACGAAAAGGGGGAGATGCCCCCATCAGTGGGCAAAGGCTATACGCTACGCCTCGGCATGAACCAGGTGAAAGGTCTCGGCGAAGAGGAAGCCGACAAGCTCGTCGATGCGCGTGGCGCGGGCTATCTCGGTGTGCGCGATCTGGTGCGGCGCGGCGGCCTCATGCGTAAATCCTTGGAGCGGCTGGCCGATGCCGATGCCTTCCGCTCGCTGAGGCTTGACCGGCGCCAGGCGCTCTGGGCGATGAAGGGCATCGATGCGCCGCCGCCGCTCTTTGCCGCCGCCGCGCCGGCCGGGCGCGAGGTGCCGGCGCCGCTGCCGCCAATGCCGCTGGGGCAGCACATCATCGAGGATTACCAATGGACCGGCCTGTCGCTCAAAAGCCATCCGCTGGCGCTGATTCGTGATGAGCTTCGCCGCCGCCGCATCGTCACCGCCGCCGCGTTGCGCGATCGCAAGGATGGCGAACGCCTCGCCGTGGCGGGGATCGTGCTGGTGCGGCAACGGCCGGGCGAGGGCAAGGTGGTGTTCGTGACGCTCGAGGACGAGACCGGCATCGCCAACCTGGTGGTATGGATTCCGGTGTTCGAGCGTTTCCGGCGCGTGGCCATGGGGGCGCGGCTCATGGCCTGTTCCGGCAAGCTTCAGCGCCAGGGCGAGGTTATCCATGTCGTCGCCGAACGGCTCCATGATTTAACGCCGCTGTTGCGGCACTTGCGCGAAGATGCCGGGCCGGGCCGGGTTACGCTGCCGATCCGCAGTCACGATTTTCATTGATCCGCGCATTGCCTCCCCGGTCGCGATCGCGTCATTCCGATCGCCGCGAACTCCCGTTTTTGAGTGCGCAAAGGCAATGTGCGAAATGAGCCAGGAGCGGCACTCGGCGCCATTCGCTTAAACCCTTCGCCCTGTCTTTCTTTCACCTGGCAAGGCCGGACCGTCGTAGAGCCACGACAGGCAGTCGAACATGTGCGCCTCGTTCCAATCAGATACCGTAGCATTGCGTACGTCGCGAGCGATGTCTTCCGCGTGAAGCAACCAATCCCAGGCCGCGCGGGATTCGAGCTGCACGCGCGCCGTCCGTGCAACTCTGAGGGTCTCGAATTGGCGAAATGCCATGGAGAAATCGTCGCCTGCGGCATGGATCAGCTCGGCAATGCAAAGCCCGTCTTCGATGGCCATGCATGCGCCTTGCGCCAGCGTTTGCAGGGGCGCATGCGCAGCATCGCCGATGAGTACAACCCGCCCCTTGTGCCAATGCCGAACAGGGTTACGGTCGGCAACAGATCGCCGCCAGCGGAAATCCATCATGGCATTCAAGGCCCGGACGGTCGGATGAGCATCTTGGTAGATCCGATCGAGTTCGGCGTGGTAGGTCGCGGTATCGGCCCTCTCGGCGTGGCTTGAGGTCCGATATACCGCGACAATGTTGAACTCTTTCCCGTGGCGCAACGGATAGTGGATCATGTGATAGCCCGGTCCGCCCCAGAGCAGGACGCTGTCGCGCGGCACATCGACCTTCACTTCGGAGATCGGCACGATGGTGCGCAGGGCCGCATAGCCGCTGGGGCGCGGCTCGCCGTCGCCTATCAGGCTTTGCCGGAATAGAGAGCGAAACCCGTCCGCAGCGACGAGAATAGGGCTTTCGAACGTCCGGCCATCCGCCGTCGCGACGGCGACACGATCGCCACGGTCTTCAAAGCCTGAAACCATCGCGTCGGAAACGAGCTCGATGTCATCGCTGCGGCGCCGGCACGCATCCAGCAGAACATCATGTAAATCGATGCGGTGGACGATGACGTAGGGATATTTGAAGCGCTTTCGCAGCGACTCGCCTGTTGGAATGCGCACCAGTTCCTTGCCGGTCAGTGCATCCCGCATCAAGATGGCTGCTGGCGAATCGGAAACCGCGAGGACCGCTTCGACCAGCCCCAAGCGATCGAAGACGTGAAACACGTTCGGCCCGAATTGGATGCCATAGCCGATGGCGCCAAACTCCGGCGCCCCTTCAAGCACGCGTGACGCGATCCCTCGGCGGGACAGCGCCAATGCTGTCGTGAGCCCGCCCAGTCCACCACCTACGATAAGGAAGGAGTCGCGTGTCAGCATACCAAAAGCCTAACATTGGGCATATTCGGCTAACAAGCGATTCGGCGGCCCAGAAGCCGAATATCCGAACAGGCTCAAATGGCATCAGCGGAGCCTAAGGGGGGCGCTTTCGGAAGCGCTTTCACCCTCAGACGTTTCGACGCCAGCGAGATAGTCCTCAAGCGCCGATACTTCGGCGGGCGTGAGACGAAGACCGAGCTTCGAGCGTCGCCATAGCACGTCCTCGGCGGTTGTGGCCCATTCCTTGGCGACCAGATACCGCACCTCAACCTCGGTCAGCGTGGCGCCGAAGGCGCGGCCGAGATCCTGGCGGCGCCGCGCCCGCCCAAGAAGTTCGACGGTACCGGTGCCATAAGCGCGAAAGAGACGGCGGGCCCAGGGACGATCGAGAAACGGATACTCGTCCATCAGGGCTCGGATGTGGGTCTCGATGTCGGGAATCGCAAAATCGCCGCCGGGGAGCGGGGCAATCTTGGTCCATGGTGCGCGAAGGCCAGGGAAATAGGGCGCAAGTTTTTCCAGCACAGTTTCGGCAAGCCGTCGATAGGTGGTGATCTTGCCGCCATAGATGGTGATAAGGGGCGCCTTATCCGCGACCGCAGCGAGTTCGAGCCGATAATCCCGGGTCGCCGCCTTGGGGTCGTCGCTGCCATCGTCATAAAGCGGCCGGATGCCGGAAAAGCTGCTGACCACATGCTCGCGCCGAAGCGGGGAGCGGAAATAGGCCGAGACCGAGGCGCATAGATAATCGGTCTCTTCCTCGGAGATGCTGGCGTCATCGGGATTACCGACGTGATCCATGTCGGTCGTGCCAATCAGGCAAAAATCGTCTTCATAGGGGATCACGAATACCACGCGCCCGTCCGGCTGCTGCAACACGTAGGCGCGGTCGTGATCGTAGAGGCGGGGAACGATGATATGACTGCCGCGAACCAGACGCATGTGGACGCCAGTACCGGCGCCCGCGAGTTCGGCCGCCACCTCGCCTACCCAGGGGCCCGCGGCATTGACGAGTACGCGTGCCGTCGCGGTTTGCGACACCCTTGTGCCGTTGTATTCTAACGTCAGCCGCCAGAAGCCGTCGCCGCGCCGCGCCGTGACGAGCCGCGTGCGGGTGAGGATATCGGCTCCCTTGGCGGCAGCATCCCGGGCGTTAAGGACAACCAGCCGCGCATCGTCGACGGCGCAATCGGAATATTCGAAACCGTGAGGGATGCCGGATTTAAGCGGCAAACCAGCAACGTCACGGCGTAAATCGAGCGCCGTGCTGGGCGGCAGCCTCTCGCGGCCGCCGATCCGGTCATAGAACAGGAGGCCGAGCCGGAGCATCCACCAGGGCCGCAATCCCCGGCGGTAGGGCAGGACGAAACGCAGCGGGCGAATGAGATGTGGCGCCAGGCGCCACAACACCTCGCGTTCCGTCAGCGCTTCCCGCACCAGGCGGAACTCGCGGTATTCGAGATAGCGCAGCCCGCCGTGAATCAGCTTCGTGCTGGCGGAGGAGGTCCCACTCGCGAGGTCGTTCCGCTCGCAGAGCAGAACCCGCAAGCCGCGGCCCGCAGCATCCCGTGCGATGCCACAGCCATTGATGCCGCCGCCGATAATGGCAAGGTCGTAGACCGCTTCCGTGACCATGTTCTCCCGCCGCCCGCCATGCCAAGGTTCAGCCTTTCGGCTGCAACGCTTTCCCCCATCGTGCGCTGGTTCGGGCCGCAATGTGGCGCCCGCGACTTCTCCTGATGAAGGAACCGTCGGGCGGCCTTAGCCCCGGTCGCGATTGCTCGCGGGCGCGACATCCTCCTTCAAGTCCGGAACGACGGCACGGCGGTCCTGCGCGGAGCGCCGCCATGTTACGAACCGTGGCCGGCGAGGTGCCGGACCAGTGCCTCGTTCCCCGCCATGACGTCATACGTCCCCGGCGCCGGTCGCGCGGTCCGCTCGACGATGCCGCCGGCGCCTTCGACGATGGCGCAGCCGGCGGCGACGTCCCAGATGAGGGTCGCCTCCTCGCAATAAAGATCGGCGCGGCCGGCCGCGACATAGGCGAGCGACAAGGCCGCGCTGCCCAGCATCCGCACCTTGTGCCAGCGGCCGAGCGAGCGGCCGAATTCGGCGAGGCTCGCCGCCGAATAGTCGCGCCGCGCCGGCAGCCCGGTCGCCAGGATCGCCTCTTCTGCGGTCGCCACCCGCGACACCTCTATCGGGTCGCCATTGAGCCACGCCCCGAACGCCCGTCCACCGCTGAACGTCTCGTCGCGATTGAAATCATGGATCAGCCCCAGCACCGGCTCTTCCCGCCGCAGCAACCCGATGGCGACACAGCACAGCGGCAGGCCGCGGGCATAATTCGCGGTGCCGTCGAGCGGATCGACCACCCAGCGCAGGCCGTCCTGGCGCGCGGCACCGGAGGCGCCCGATTCCTCGGCGAGGACCGGAATCCCGGTGGCCGCCAGCGCGGCCAGGATCAGGGCTTCGGCCTCTCGGTCCGCGGTGAGCTTGATATCGTGGTGGGTGCGCAGATCGGCCTCGAGCAACGCCGCGTCCCGCGCGCGCAGCAGCCGGCCCGCCTCTCGGGCGGCCCGCTCGGCGAGCTCAAGATGGCTCGGGTCCGACATCGGGGCGGCGGCCATCCGTGCGGCGCCGTTAGGACGCGACCGGTTCCGCCACCGGCTCGCGCACGAAGACGCCTTGCCGGCGCAAGGCGCGTTGCAACGCCGTGATATCGACCCGGCGCGGCGCGATCCCGGCATCGACGGCGAGCGCGGCGGCGGCGCCGGCGGCCTGGCCGGTGAGCCAGCATTGCGGAATCTCGCGCAAGAATCCGTGGGAGTTGGCATCGCACGAGACATGCCGGCCGCAGGCGAGGAGGCCGTCGAGCTTCACCGGCACCAGCGCGCCATAGGGCACCGAGATTACCGGGAATTTCGGCGACACCGACGGGCTGACCCCGACCTCGTCGGCAAACGGCACGCCGGCGCTCCATTGCCCGCGCTCGATCCGCGCGACCCCTCGGAGCCGCCTCGTATGGCGCACGCCGAGTTGTGGCGCGCTTGCCAGCATATAGACATTTCGGAAACCCGGCGCGTGGGCGCGGAAGAAGTCGCAATGCCCTTGCATGAAGCGGTGGGAGCGGATCTCGACCTCGGTCATGTCGTCGATATCGAGCGCGGAGAGGCCCGATTGCCGCGGCCCCAGGAAGAGGGCGATATCGTTCCGCCACGAGACATAAGGCGGCTGGAAGAAGCCGAGTTCGTTGCGCCCCTGCTGCATGAAGGCCGCGAACTTCTCGGGCTCGTTGCCGCGGAAGGCGAGCCAGGTATTCATATCGACGCCGGCCAGCATGAACGCCGTGTTCATGCTGTGATGGACGTCGCCCGCCTCGATATCGGTGTCGAACTCGGCGCCGGCGCGGGCGAAGATGTCGCCGTCGCCGGTCGCGTCCACCACCACTTTCGCCATGAGGGCCTGGCGCCCGGACTTGCTTTCGAAGACGATGCCGGTGACGGCGCCATCCTCGACGATCGGCAGCGCCGCCCAGCTATGAAAGACGAGGCGCACCCCCGCCTCGAGCAGCATCTCCTGCGAAATCACCTTCAGCCGCTCGGGATCGATGGTCGGTGCCCACGACACGACGCCGTGGAAGGCGGCGGTGCGCTGGCCCCAATAGGCCGCCTTCTCGGCCTCGCGTGAGCCCCAATCGGCCGGGTCCGGCCCGGCGACGCCGTCCTTCGGAAAGCGGCCCAGCACCTCGTCGGCAAAGCCGCGGATCACCTGGCGGCCACCCCAATCGGTCATGCGGTCGATCCAGATGACGAGGCCGCCGGTCGAGAGTCCGCCGAGATGATTGTAGCGCTCCAGCAGGACGACATCGGCGCCCGCCTGCGCCGCGGCGAAGGCGGCGGCGGTGCCCGAGGGGCCGCCGCCGACCACCAGCACGTCGCAGCGGTGATAGACCGGAATGTCGCGCGCCGGCTCGCGATAGAGGCCGGTGCCGTTCTTCGGCGACAGGGTGTGGCCGTGCGATTCGAACACATCGGAGGCCAAAAGGCGATCCTGGCTGCGCTCGACGCTGGTGACCTTGGGGGTTTCGGATTGGGACATGGAACAACCTCGCCTTTTCTTTGGCCGTCATGCTGTCCGCCCGAGGGCGCCCGAGTCAATGCCGCTCGCGCATCGCCGCAATCGGCGGCCGCGGAATCACCCCCGGGGAGGCGGCCGACGCCGCGCCCTTTCTCTTGCGCGCGACGGCAAATTGGGTTCGTTCGGTAAAATTAATATTTCCGCGCCGCCCGCTTTCCGTCGCCGCCCTCACGGACGGCTCACCCGATATATACCGCAATTTGCGTCGGATTCAAGGAGCATTGGAATTTCGGGAATTTCGGGAATTTCGCGGACACAATATGTAATTCATCGTTCAAGGGGGCCAGCGGGACCTGATTCGAGATACATATTATGTCCCTGGAGCTATGTGCAAAATTCGATATTGTGTCCCCGAAAGCCAGAGATACATATTGTGTCCCCGCAATTAGATGATGCGGCGTTTAGGCGGATGACGCTTTGCTCATCCGCCCTACGATTGCTTTGCTTACTACTCCGCCGCCATTTGCGGCACCGGGGCGGCGGTCCGTTGCCGGGCGAGGGCGTCGAGCCATTCGATCCCCTGGGCGGCGACGAAATGGCCGCCGCGAATCCCGGTAAGGCAGGTGGGATCGGCGGCGCCGGGCGGCACCGTGCCGTCCGCGGCGATGCCGCGCGCCGCCTTCAAGAGGAGGCGCCGCACCCGGGCGATCATGATGTCGCTTCCGGCCAGATGTTCGAGGCGGCGATCGACGATCTCGCCCATGCTTTCCTGCACCGCCTGGTCCTGCGGCTGGATGCCTTCGATGCCGGAAAAACTCTGCGTCCGCTGCACCTCGCGGTCGATGAGATGGTCGTTGCTGTTGTTGCCGGCGAGGCGGAAGCGGCCGAGCCAGTCGGTGGTGTTGGGCAGGTAGTTGTAGTCGCGGGTGCGGCCACCGGCGACCTGGGTCGAACCCACCATGCGTTTATAGGCGTGCTTCCACACCACATCGACGATCATGGTGTGGGTGTCGTCCATCGGCACATAGGCGCGGTTGAGGATGTTGTCGGGATATGCATTGATCGGCGGCATGGTCCAGCACGGAAAGGCGAACTGGCCGAAGCGCCAATAAATGTTGCCGTCATCGGCCGGGCGATAGGCGGCATAGATGGCGCCGTATTCCGTCTCCTTCGAGACATATTCGGGCGAGCGGTTGGCAAGCGCGAAGCGTTGCAGGCTCGCCTGCATGTCGCCGGCGCCGACCTTGCCGAAATGGAGGAAGCCGATATGCGAGGTGTCGAGCTCGCCCTCGACGCCGGCGAGCCAGTTGCATTGCCGCTGGACAAAGTCGATCCGCACCTCGTCGAACGGCAACAAATTCGCTTCGAGCGCCGGCAGCGGCGGCGCCGGCCGACGCTGGCCCATATAGACCCAGATGAGGCCGTTGCGCTCTTCGGCCTTGTAGGCCTTGGCCTTGACCTTGTCCTTGAACACCTGATGCGGCGGCAGGTTCGGCTGGTCGAGGCAGTTGCCGTCAACGTCGTATTTCCAGCCGTGATAGATGCAGCGCAGGCCATTCTCCTCGTTGCGGCCATAGAAGAGGGAGACGCAGCGATGGGGGCAGCGATGATCCATGACGCCGACGCGGCCGGCGCTGTCGCGAAACGCGATGAGCTCCTCGCCCAAAAGCTTGAGGCGCGTCGGCGGCGCGTCGGCGGTGAGCTCCGACGATTTCGCGGCCGGCAGCCAATATTCGCGCATGAGGCTGCCCATCGGCGTGCCGGGGCCGACACGGGTCAGGATTTCGTTGTCTTCCGCCATTGCCATGACGCACTTCCTCCAGGATTTGTTTCACAGGAAGAC
This sequence comes from Allostellaceae bacterium, assembly GCA_050729815.1. Classification (GTDB taxonomy): domain Bacteria; phylum Pseudomonadota; class Alphaproteobacteria; order ATCC43930; family CGMCC-115725; genus JAATGI01. Next base: position 24,217 of record JBOHLV010000187.1, on the reverse strand, counting down.
CAGGATTATTCTAGCGCCAAACATCGGGCCGCGTCACGCCGATTGCGCCGGCACCCGAAGCGTCAAAAGCGAGGAGGATCGAACATGGCCAACACCGTTGCGGCCCCGCGGGCCGGAAGCTTCACCATCGAGGACCTGCCCTATGCCGAGACCGAGGTGGGACCGCTTCTGGTGCGGCTCTATCGGCCGCGAGGCGCCGGGCCGTTCCCGGCGGTGATCGACATCCATGGTGGCGCCTGGACCAGCGGCGACCGCACCCAGAATGTCGCCTTCGCCGCGCCCTTGGCCGAGGCCGGCATCCTGGTCGCGTCGCTCGATTTCCGCATGCCGCCGGCACGGCGTTATCCCGAGGCGATCGCCGACATCAATCTCGGCATACGCTGGATGAAGTCGCGCGCCGAGGCGTTCCACATCCGGCCCCAATCGATCGGCGGGTTCGGCACTTCGAGCGGCGGCCACCAGATTCTCCTGGCGGCGATGCGGCCCCGCGACCCGCGCTATGCCGCGCTGGCGCTTCCCGGCCACCCCGAGATCGATGCAAGGCTCGATTTCGTGATTTCGGGCTGGGGCGTGTTGGAGCCGCGGTTGCGCTATCGCCTCGCTAAGGAACGCGGCAGTTCGCATTTCCTCGACGCCCATCACGCCTATTGGGGCGACGAGGCGGCGATGGCGGAAGGCAGCCCGCCGCTGATCCTCGAGCGCGGCGAGCGGGTCGATCTGCCGCCGGCGCTGATTTTCCAAGGCACCGACGATGAATGGGTGCCGATGGCGATAACCCAGGCCTTCGCCGCGGCGTGGCGCAAGGCGGGCGGCGAGATGGAATTGGTGCTGCTGTCCGGGGCGAAGCACAGCTTCTTCCGCGAGGATCAGGCGAGCCCCAATGCGAACAAGGCGATCGCCGTGACGCGGGATTTCATCCTCGGCCGCGCGGCCGCTGCGAAATCACGCTGACGAGAGGGGCAGCACGGCGCTCGCGGCGCCGAGGATGTTGGCCGGCACCGCCGCCGAATCCTTGGGGATGATGCCGATCTCGGCCTTGGGCGCCAATTCGCCGAGACGGCTCACGACACGCGCGGCATAGCCGGGGGTGAGATGGAACAGATTGCCTTCGACCAGAATCCCGGTGCGCGGCGCGGTAAGGCCGACCGCATCATAGGATCGGATGAGGCCCGCCAGCCCGGCGGCGACGAGATCGGCCGAGCGGTCGATCAGCAGGCGCGCCACCTCGCCGAGCCGCGGATCGGCGCGCAGTTCAACGACGGTGCCGGCATCGGTCTTCGGATCGGCGGGATCGAACCCCGATGCGGCGCAGGCATCGCGGCCGGCGACGTCATAGAGGAGGCGCGGCAGATAGGCGCCGCTCACCGCCTTTTCGAACCGGTGGTTCCCGCGCTGATCCGGCGGCAGCGCGGCATCGAGCGCGTCGTCCCACGATGTCAGGGCGTCGCGCGGGGTGAAATCGCCGGATTCGAGGTTGATCGCCATCACTTCGTCACCGCGCCAGCCCTGCCGATCGGTCGCGGCGAGCTTCGGCATGGCGGCGAGCGGATAGAATCCCGCCATGTTGGTGCCGGTGGCGACGATCGCGCCGATATGCCGGTCGTAATCGGGCGCCATCGCCGCGCCGGCGAGGAGGCTGGCGACGGTATCGTTCAGCACCGCGATGGCGCGCACCTTCCGGCCGCGGCGGCGCAGCGCGTCGGCCAAGAGCGCGCCGACCGCCAGCCCCTCGACGCCGCGGACGCGGATGCCCTTGGTCCATTCGATCAGGATTGCGTCGCGGTCGCGGTTGACGGTGGCGGGGTAGGAGAAGCAATAGCCGATCGAAAGTTCGCGCTCGGGACAGACGGCGGCGATGAGATCGGCCTCGGCATCGAGGAATTCCTCGGTGGAAAGCTCCCGTTTCTGCGCGGCGAGCATCAGTTCGTTCTGCGCCACCGGCGCCAGCAACGCCGCCTCGCCCGCCCGCATCTCGACCCAGGCGGCGCGCATATGGGTACCCCCGACATCGAGCACCACGGTGCGGCCGGTGAGATCGCGCGTCGGCTTGCGCAGGTAGGCGGGAAGCGCCCGGATCTCGCGGTCGGGCGCCGCGAGGCCGGCGAGGATGGCATCGCCCATCGCGGCGGCCAGCCGATCGAGCCGGTCGAGACCCGGCGCCAGCGATGACAGCGCCGTCGCCACCGATGCCCTAGCCGAGGAGATGGCAGGCCGCGACGCGCCCGTCCGGCAAGGTCGTGAGCTGGGGCACGTCGGTGCGGCAGCGCGGCATCACCTGGGGACATCTCGTATGGAAATGACAGCCTGGTGGCGGATTGAGCGGCGACGGGATTTCGCCCGTCAGCTTGATGCGGGTGGGCCGGCCGTCGGGCCGCGCCGGCAGCCGCGCCGAGAACAGCGCCTCGGTATAGGGATGTTTCGGCGACATGCTGATCGCCTCGGCCGTGCCCATCTCGACGATCTTGCCGAGATACATCACCGCGATCACGTCGCACATATGCGCCACGACGTCGAGATCATGGGCGATCATCAGATAGGAAAGGTGGAACTTGTCCTGCAGCTCCTGGAGGAGATTGAGGATCTGCGCCCGGATCGAGACGTCGAGGGCGGAGACCGGCTCGTCGAGGATGACGAGCCGCGGCCGCAGCGCGAGCCCCCGCGCGATCGCGATGCGTTGGCGCTGGCCGCCGCTGAATTCATGCGGGAAGCGGTGAGCGGCGTTGGGATCGAGGCCGACGGTGCGCAGCAATTCCGCCACCCAATCGCGAATCTCGCGGTGTCTCATCTTGCCTTGCGCGAGGAGCGGCTCGGCGACGATGTCGCGCACCCGCATGCGCGGGTTCAAGGAGGAAAACGGGTCCTGGAACACCGCCTGCACCTGATTGCGATATTGCCTGAGGACACGGCCTTTCGCGCGCTGCACCTCGGTGCCGTCGAACAGGATACGCCCGGCAGAGACATCGTAAAGGCGAAGCAGCAGGCGCGCCGTCGTGGTCTTGCCGCAGCCCGATTCGCCGACGAGGCCGAGGCTCGACCCTTCCTCGAGCCGGAAACTGACGCCGTCGACCGCCTTCACCACCGGCCGGTTGGCCGCCGCGACAGTGCCCCGGCCGACCGGAAAATGCTTCTGCAGGTTGTCGGCCTCGAGAAGGATGCTCATCAGGCATGAACCTGCCAGCAACTGGCGACATGCTCGGTCGAGATCGAGAACTGGGGCGGATATTCGCGATGGCACCGCTCGGTAACGCTTTGGCAGCGCGGCGCGAAAGGACAGCCCGGCGGCAGGTTGCCGAGATCGGGCGGCTGGCCCTCGATGCTGCGAAGACGCCGCGCCCCGTGTTCGGTGGCATCGGGGATCGAGGCCAACAGCGCGTTGGTATAGGGATGGCGCGGGTTGTCGAATATCTCGCGGATCGGCCCCGCCTCCACGATCCGCCCGGCATACATCACCATGACGCGGTCGCACAGCCGCGCCGCGACGCCGAAATCATGGGTCACCACGATCACCGAAAGATTCTTCTTGTCGCGGAGCTGCTCCAGAAGATCGAGGAATTGCGCCTGCACGGTCGGATCGAGCGCGGTCGTCGGTTCGTCGGCGATGAGGAGTTGGGGGTCGCACGAGATCGCGATGGCGCCGACGATGCGTTGCAGCATGCCGCCCGACATCTGATGCGGATACTGCTTAAGGCGCGCCTCGGGCGAGGAGATGCTGACCGCCGAGAGCAGCCCCGTCATCCGCTCGCGCAGCGCGCTGCCGCCGAGGCCCCGATGGGTGCGCAGCGGCTCGGCAAGCTGGCTGCCGACCGTGAACAGCGGGTCGAGCGAGACCATCGGATCCTGGAGGATCATCGAAATCTTTTCGCCGCGCATGCGACGCATCTCGGCATCGTTCTTGTCCAACAGGTTTTCGCCGTCGAATCGGATCTCGCCGGTCAGGATTTCGGCGCCGCTGGGCAGAACCCGCATGATCGACAGCGCCGTCATCGATTTGCCGGAGCCCGATTCACCGATGATGCCGAGCGTTTCGCCACGGCGCAGCTCGAAGTCGACGCCGTCCACGGCCTTGACGACGCGATTGCCGCCGTCGGTCACGATATGCGTCCTCAGATCCTTGACCTGAAGCAGAATTTCCGCATTTCTCATGTTAATAAGATGGGTCCGGTTATTCGAAGCGCACCCGCGGATCGATCACTCCGAACAGAATGTCGACCGCGAGATTGAGGAAAATGAGGAACACCGCGATCACCACCACGCCGGCCTGGATCACCGGATAATCGCGGGTGAAGATCGATTCGACCAGAAGATTGCCAAGCCCTGGCCACGCGAACACCGATTCGATGATGACGGTGCCGCCGATGAGAAAGCCCAAGGTGAGGCCGCTGATCGCGATCACCGGCACCAGCGCGTTGCGGAGCGCGTGCTTCCACACGATGAGTTGTTCGTTGAGACCCTTGACGCGCAGGAATTTGACGTAGTCGGCATCGAGCGTCTCGATCATCGCCGATCGCGTGACGCGCAAGGTGGATGCGATCGGCACCAGCGCCAGCGTCACCACGGGAAGGACGAAATAGCTCCAGCCCATGTCGCCGGAGGTCGGCAGCCAGTGGAACTCCACCGCGAACACCAGGATGAACATGAGGCCGACCCAGAAACTGGGCATGGACTGGGCGGTAATGGAAAATATTCGCGAAGCGTAATCGAGCCACGAGTTTCGCATTCGGGCCGAGATGATGCCGAGCAGCAGCCCCACCGCGGTCGAGAGAAGAAAGGAATAGAACGCAAGCTCGAGCGTCGCCGGCAGGCGGCTCATGACGAGGTCGAAGGCGGGCTCGTGATAGCGCAGCGATTCGCCTAAATCGCCATGGGCGACATTGATGACAAATTTATAGTACTGGACGTAATAGGGCTGATCGAGGCCGAGCTTGTGGCGTTCGGCCGTGATCTCCGCCTGGGTTGCGTCCTGCGGCAAGAGCAGCAGCGTGACGTCGCCCGACATGCGCGAGGTGACGAACACGATCACCGAAACGCCAAGAATCGTGATGATCGCGAGCCGAAAGCGGCTGAAGAAATAACGCAGCATGACGCCTCACAGGATTCCCTGGAGCCGCGGATTGAGCCGCTCCTGCAGCCAATCGCCGAGGAGGTTGGCGCCCAGCACGGTGATGGTGATGGCGACCCCGGCGAAGGTGGGGATCCACCATGCCGTGGTCATGTAGGGCCGGCCCTCGGAGATGAGCAGCCCCCAGGTGGTCGCCGGTGGCTGAATGCCGAGGCCGATGAAGGTGATCGCGGCCTCGATCAATAGCGCGAACCCGGCCTGCAACGTCATCAACACGATGCAGGTCGGCATCAGATTGGGCAGGATGTGGCGCATCAGGATGCGCAAATCGCTGCAATTCGCCACCTTCGCCAGGGCGACGAAGCCGCGCTCGCGCAGGACCAACGCCTCGCCGCGAAGAACCCGGGCATAAAGCACCCACGACACCAGCACGATACTGATCAGCACCGTCGTGAAGCCGCCGCCGACCGCGCCGCCGATCAGGATGATGAGCAGGATCGCCGGGATCGCGAATATAATATCGGCGATGCGCATGATGATGTTGTCGATGGCGCCGCCGTAATAGCCCGAGACCATCCCGGCGGCGACACCGATGATCGCGGCGAGGGTGACGCTCGAGATCGCGACGATGAGCGCCGGGCGCGCGCCTTCCATGAGGCGGCTCAGGAGATCGCGGCCGAACTGGTCGGTGCCGAGAATGTGGGTCCAACTCCCGCCCGCGGCCCAGACCGGCGGGATGCGCGGCGCCATGAGATCGATCGCCGTGGGGTCGTGCGGAAAGATCAACGAGCCGAATACGCCGGCGATCACCACCGGCGCGAGCAGGATGATCGGCAGCCACGGCCACCGTCGCATCTGGCGAAGATAAAGCGAAAGCGCGGTCGGGGCTGGCCGCGATTCGACGACAAGGGTAGCCACGCGCGGAATTCTCCTATGCGGTTTCCAACTCCGGCGGAGCGCTTGCACACAGCATCACGCGGCCGACCTCAAGGCCTTGCGGTATCGTTCAGCCCGGCCATATTGCATGACGTTGCGCCTCCCGCTCCTTCCCCACGAGCCCAACTCTTAGGGACCGCCGATGCCGTCCGTGAGCTTCTCTCGGGCTTTCTTATGGTAGATAACATTAACCTCGCACCCTGTCGAGATGGTGCCGCCGCCAGGCCGTCGCCCACAATAATTAAAAATGCGTCATGTAAAACGAGCACGTAAAGGAAGACGCGGCGCGTGACATGGGGCATCACGCCGTGCTCGGCCGTGGACAAGGCTTAAGCCCGATGTTACTTTGGCCGTCAATCAAGAACGGCGCAATGGCAGGCACCGGCATCAGGCCGCGCTTGCGGACATGACGCTAGGTAGGGAGACAGACGTGACCAATAAATTGGGAATCCTTGGCGCCCTTACCGTGATCGCGGCCGGGGCGCTCGCGGCGACGGCCGGCACCGCCGTGGCGAAAAGTGCGCCGATGTTCAAGATCGCGATGAACGCCGATCCCGACGTGCTCGACATGACGATATCGACGAACCCGCCCCAAGGGTTCGCGACGATGCAGAATGTCTATGACTCGCTCGATAATCAGGCGCCCGATGGCAAGATCATTCCCGCCCTCGCAACGTCATGGGACATCAAGGATGGCGGCAAGGTCATCATCTTCCATCTGCGCCATGGCGTGAAGTTCCAGTCGGGCGATCCGATGACGGCCGCGGATGTCGTCTGGTCGCACTACCGGATGCTGAAGAAGGCGCTGTTCTATCCCGGCTTCGCCCGCTTTGTGACCAAGGTGAAGGCGCTCGGCCCCTACACCGTCGAATACGATTTCAGTCAGCCGGACGCCCAGTATCTGCCGGTCCACCCGATGATCGTGGCCTCGAAGCGCTATTTCGACCGTGTCGGCGAGAAGGAGTTCGAAAAGCACCCGGTCGGCACCGGCCCCTACAAGATCGTCGATTACAAGCCGGCCCAGTATCTCGACCTTTCGACCTGGAAGGGCTATTGGGGCAAACAGCCGCAGATCAAGAAGGCGCGCTTCTACTTCGTCCAGGACGCCAATACCCGGGTGGCGAAGCTGCAGGCGGGCGAAGTCGATATGATCATGGCGACGCCCTATTCCGCCTACGGCCAACTCAAGAAAGCCGGCTTCAACCTCGTCAAGCTGCCGGTCCACCCGACGCAGTCGGTCCAGTTCCAATTCGCCAACATGCACGATCCCTGGCACGATCTCCGTATCCGCCGGGCGATGGCCTATGCCATCGACAAGACCGCGATCGTGAAGGGTCTGCTGCATGGCGTGCCCTACCATTATCCGCGGCTGATGCCGGACGAGCTCGGCTATGACCCGCATTTGAAGCAATACAAGTATAACCCCGCGAAGGCGAAGGCGCTCGAGGCCGCGGCCGGCTATCCCCACGGCTTCACCATGCCGCTCTATGTCTCGACCGGCGTCTATTACGGCACCGAGGAGACCGCAACCGCAGTGGCGCTCTATCTGAAGCAGAACCTCAACATCACCTCGAACCTTCACGACCTGCAGTTGATCCAGTTGCTGCAGAAGATCGGTGCGGTCGCCAGCGATCCGAAGGCCGAATATGTCGCGGTTGCCGGGCTGCCGGTCGCCAATCTGCCGACCCCGCTCGAAGGGATTTCGCTGGCCTTTTACGGCAAGCAGCGCCTGTCGCTCTATCACAACAGCGAGCTCGACAAGCTGTTCGAGAAGGCGGACAGCACGCTCGATCTGAAGAAGCAGGCGCCGCTGATCAAGCGGATCATGGCGATCGAGCAGGAGGATTTGCCGACTATCACACTGTGGCAATATGTCGACGTCTACGCCATGAAGAAGAACATTCACTACACGGCCGGGTTGCACAATCTTGAGATCGTGTACCTGCCATGGGTGGATGAGAAGATGTGACGCGGCGCCATGGCGTGCGGGATGGGGCATTGGGAGCATGGCCTTCGGCGCCGCCAATTAGCAGGGATTGCGTTTAATCCCCAATTTAGCCACTAAATATCGCAAAAAGGCATTGCGCCCTTGCTAGATCGTGTTACTGTATTTGGTAGGCGCCTGCGGGCGGGCATACAGAATACGGTGCTGCAATGGACTCGATCTGGACTCCCGAATTGGTCAATAATCTCTCGCAATTATGGCTGCAAGGGTTGTCGACCGCCGAAATCGGCCGCAAGCTCGGCATTTCCAAAAATGCCGTGGTCGGCAAGGCACATCGCCTGATGCTGACGCCGCGGCCATCGCCCCTGAAATCACCGCCGATGCGGCATGCCGCCGGCAAGGCCGGGCCGACCTGTTCCTGGCCGCAAGGCCATCCCGGCCAAACGGGCTTCCGCTTCTGCGGCAAGCGGGTGGTGCCGGGCAAGCCCTATTGCCCCGAGCATGCGGCGATGGCCTATATCCAGCCTAAGGAACGCAAGGTCCAGGCGGCATAAGGAGCAGGCATCGGTCATTTCGGGCGCGGCGGCGGGTAGCTGCCGCACCGATGCCAATATCGCGCGGCGCGAACGCTTCGATCCGGATCAGCCACGGCGAAGCCTAAAGTTCCCCGTTTTCGCGAATTAAGAATTGTGTAACCGAGGCGCAGTATTTTCCCGCTAGCTTAGAGGTGGGAGAAGCGCTGATGACCGTTGCATCGCCGCATCATTATGTCGGCACCAGACGCTTTAAAACGCGCTGGCTGATCGAGGACCATGCCTATGATTCGACAACCCAGGGTTGGGGCGACGGCAAAGGCTGGGGCATGGGACTTATCCTCGGCAGCCTGATCTGGGCGGCGCTGCTTTATTTCCTCATCTGACGCAATAACAGGCAATTCGATTGGCGTTATCCGGCGAGAACCGGAATGTCGCCGGCCGCCTGGTCTTCGGCGAAATCGGCGGCGAAATCGTCAAACTGGCGTGCCTCGATCGCTCGGGCCAGGCCGGCCATCAGATCGGCATAATAGTTGAGGTTGTGCTGGGTCAGCAGCATCGCCACCAGAATCTCGCCGACGCGTGCCAAATGGTGGAGATAGGCGCGGCTGAACCGAGTGCAGGCGGGACAGCGACAGGCCTCGTCCAAGGGCCGCGGATCGGCGGCGTGACGCGCGTTCCTCAAATTGACCGTGCCGCGCCGGGTAAACGCCTGAGCGGTGCGCCCCGATCGCGTCGGCAGCACGCAATCGAAGAGATCGATCCCGCGCGCCACCGCGCCGACGAGATCGCCGGGCTTGCCGACACCCATGAGATAGCGCGGCGCCTCGATCGGCAGCGCCGGTAGGGTCGCGTCGAGCACCCGGAACATGGTCTCCTGCCCCTCGCCGATCGCGAGGCCGCCGACGGCATAGCCGTCGAACCCGATCGCGATCAATGCCTCGGCGGAGCGTCGCCGCTGCACCGGAAAGACGCTGCCCTGAACGATGCCGAAAAGCCCGTGGCCGGGGCGTGGTCGGAACGCGGCCTTCGACCGCTCGGCCCAGCGCATCGAGCGTTCCATCGATTGAAGCGCTTCCTCCGGTGCGACTGGAAACGCCGTGCATTCATCAAGCACCATGGTGATGTCGGCGCCGAGGAGATGCTGAATCTCGACCGAGCGCTCCGGCGAGAGCTGGTGGAGCGAGCCGTCGAGATGCGAGCGGAAGGTGACGCCGCGCTCCTCGATCTGGCGCAGCCTGGCGAGCGACATCACCTGAAACCCGCCGGAATCGGTGAGGATCGCGCCCGGCCAAGCCATGAAGCGATGAAGCCCGCCGAGCGCGGCGATGCGCTCCGCCGTTGGGCGCAGCATGAGATGATAGGTGTTGCCGAGGATGATCCGGGCGCCGGTGGCGGCGACCTCCTCCGGCCGCATCGCCTTCACCGTCGCCGCGGTGCCGACCGGCATGAAGCATGGCGTCTCGATCGCCCCGTGCGCCGTCATGAGCCGGCCGCGCCGCGCCGCGCCGTCTGTCGCGACAATCTCGAAGGGCAGCGCGTCGCTCATGGCGCCGGGGCCGGATGCAGCAGGGTCGCGTCGCCATAGGAGAAGAAGCGATAGCGTTCGCCGACGGCATGGGCATAGGCGGTCTTCATCCGGTCGAGCCCGGCAAAGGCGGCGACCAGCATGAACAGGGTCGAGCGCGGCAGATGGAAATTGGTGAGGAGCAGGTCGACCCCCTTGAAGCGGTAGCCGGGCGTGATGAAAAGGCGTGTCGAGCCGGCAAACGGCATCACCGTGCCGTCGTCGCGGGCCGCGCTCTCAAGAAGGCGCAGCGAGGTCGTGCCGATCGCGACGATGCGTCCGCCTGCGGCACGAACCCCATTGATGCGCGCCGCCGTCGCCTCGTCGATGAATCCCGCCTCCTCGTGCATCACATGGTCCTGGGTGTCGGCAACCTTCACCGGCTGAAACGTGCCGGCTCCGACATGGAGGGTGAGGGTGGTGCGCCCGATCCCGGCGGCATCGAGCGCGGCCAGCAGGCGATCGGTGAAATGAAGGCCTGCCGTCGGCGCCGCGACCGCGCCGTCCTTCCGGGCGAAGATGGTCTGATAATCGCCGCGGTCGCTGGCATCGTCGGGTCGTTTGATGTAGGGCGGCAACGGCACATGGCCGAAGCGGCGAAGCGCCGTGTGGAACGCTGCGCCCTCGCAATCGAAGGCCAGCGTGACATCGCCTTCGGCATTCTTCGCCGCGACGCGGGCGGCGAAACCGTCGCCGAATTCGATCCGGTCGCCCTGGCGCAGGCGTTTCGCGCCCTTGGCGAAGGCGCGCCAGGAGCCGCCGCCTTCACCCCGATGCAGCGTCACCTCGACCCGCGCCGCGCCGCGCCGGCCGATGAGCCGCGCCGGGATGACGCGGGTGTCGTTGGCGACGAGGAGATCGCCGGGCCGCAGCAAGCGCGGCAGATCGCGGACGGTGCGATCCTCGAGTTGCGCGCTGACGACGAGCAGTCGGGCGGCGTCGCGCGGGCTGGCCGGCCGTGCCGCAATCAGCCCCGGTGGCAGGGGATAATCGAACTCATCGACGCGCATGTCCTGTTCTACACCGGGAACCGCCGCCGGGGCGACCCGTTGCCTTGTCCGGACCGCGGCCTTATAACCCAGGATAACAAGAGGGAGGCCCGGTCATGATCGTCATATGTCCGGTCTGTTCGGCGCGCTATCTTACCGATCCGCGTGCGCTGGGCGCGATCGGTCGCCGGGTGCGTTGCACCCGATGCCATCATATCTGGGCTCAAGCGCCCGCAGAGGATGCGCCGCATCGCGTTGATCTCGTCCGGCCGCGCGCCGCCCGCCGGGGTCTCTGGCCGTCGCGCGTGCTGCCGCGGGGATTTCGTCCGTCGGGCGAGGCGGTAGCGCCGCCGAGGCATCCCGATATCGAATTCTGACGGGCCTAAGGCGTCGCGAAGATTTTTGGGTCACTCGTTAGCTTCCCGCGAACGCCTAGCGGCTGCGCATCGCCCGGGCGGCGCGGAACGGATTGGGCAAGGCATTGAGCCGGCCCTCGATCCGAGCGCGCCAGCGCGGCAGCGCCGCCACCTCGGCAAGCCGGCGATCAAGAAAGGCACGGGTCTCGGCGAAATTGGCCGAGCGATCATCGAGCCAATAGAGCGCGGTCGCGGCGTAGATGCCGGCGAGCAGGGCGCGCTTCGAATAGAAGCTGAAATCCGTCGCCTCGTCGCCGACCGCAAACCAGATCGCGTCCACCGTCTCGTAAAGGAGGCGAGCGCCGAGCGGCGCGTTGGTGGGAAAGGCCAGGATCGCGAGTGCCCGCCGCACCGCCTCGCGATGAAGCGCCAAGGCATCGAGCCGCGCCATCACCGCCGCCGCGACGCGCTCATGGACACGCATTTGGGCGAGATCGAGATGGCTGAGCCGCGGCAGCATCTGTCGGTCCGCCCAGCGGCTGAAATAGGCGACGAGATCGCGCGCGCCGGCGGGGAACAGGATCGCGCATTCATCGCCGCCGAGGCCGAGCCGGCGGCCGGCGACCAAGAGGGCGTGCCGGCTCCAACCGTCGAACGGCACATCGGGCAGGACCGCCTCGATAAGCCGGTCGCGCTCGGCCGCGGTCATGATTGCGCCGCCTCGGCGGTGCCGGGAAGCGCGATCGGATAGCGTGCCGCCTCCTCGTTGAATTGCAGAAGCCGCAGATCAGTCATGCGCTGCGGATAGAGGATGCCGTCGAGATGGTCCATTTCGTGCTGGACCACCCGGGCATGGAACCCCTCGACGGTGCGGTCGACCGCCTCGCCCTCCGGCGTCACGCCACGATAGCGAACGCGCACCCATCGCGGCACGGCGCCGCGCAGCCCCGGCACCGAAAGACAGCCTTCCCAGCCGAGCTCCATCTCCTGGCCGAGAGGCTCGATCACAGGATTGACGAGGGTGAGCCAGTCCTGGGCCTCATCGAGCGGGCGACCGGTCAGTCGCTCCGTCCCGATCATGTAGATGAGAATGCGCGCCCCGACATGCACCTGTGGCGCGGCAAGGCCGGTGCCGTTCGCGTCGAATACCGTGTCGAGCATGTCGGCGACGAGGTTCTTCACTGCCGCCGCAGTCGGGTCGGCAATCGGCTCGGCCGGCTGGCGCAGCACCGGATGCCCCATCCGCGCGATCTTCAAAATGGCCATAGCGCCAATATGGCCGCGCGCCGGCGCCGGGTAAAGAGCGGCGGCTTGAGAACCACGCGGCAACGTGGTATGAGGTGCTGTTGGTCGCCCGGGGTGGCGGCCCTTTCTTTTTCTTTTATCGCAACGGCGACAAGGAGTGCTCGTGCAAGTTCTCGTACGCGACAACAATGTCGATCAGGCGCTGCGCGCGCTCAAGAAGAAGATGCAGCGCGAAGGCGTGTTCCGGGAAATGAAGCTCCGTCGCAACTACGAAAAACCGTCCGAGCGCCGCGCCCGCGAGAAGGCCGAGGCCGTGCGGCGCTATCGCAAGCTCCTGCGCAAGCGTATGGAGCGCGAAGGCTATTAGCGCGCCGGTACCGGCAACCATCGAAAGAGCCGCCTTCGGGCGGCTTTTTTCATGCCACGCCTTATGAGGCGCACCCGCGGATGGTGCTCTTGAATGCCATCAATGCCTTTCGTCGTTGTGCCGCGACCGGGCAATTCCGCCGAAACTTCCTTAACACACGCTTTACCTGCTTTGAATTGCACCTTCCTCCGTCCTATAGTCGATACCGCGTTGAAGACCTCGGGGGAGGTAGTTCGAATGACGCCCTTAACTAATGAAGAATTCGCGACGGTGCAGCGTTTCTGCCAGTTAATGTCGGAAAAGATCGCCGCCATCGGGCTCGATGTATTTGTCGAATCGAATTTCCGGGAATATATGCGGCTGCGGCGGGATCTGTCGCCCGGCTATATCCACAACCCGACCTATGATCCCGGTCACAGTCAGCTCTCCTTCCAGAATGCTTTCTGGCTACGTGCGGTTGAGCCCGGCGGCAAGACCGTCGCCATGGGCACGCAACGCGTCATCGACAGCGAGAATTTCCTCGACGAGCTGGCATCGATGCGGCTGTGGCACGACCGGGCGGAATCTGTCGAAGGGGTGGTCGAGGTTGAAGGCTGCGAATCCGCCGCGTTGTTGTCGGGGCGGATCGGCCATACCGGCGGCCTCTGGATCGAACCGGACTATCGCAGGAAGAATCTATCGGGTTTGCTCGACCATCTTGGCCGCGGGCTGATGCTGCGCAATTTCTGGTTCGATCACGTCACCGCCGTGATCACGGCCGATCTCGCCAAAACCGGGATTGCGATGAAGCAATATGGCTGGTCCGAAATCGAAGGCCGGGTGCGGTTCGACTTCTTTACGGGAGGGCCGCTCACCACGATCGGCTTCTGCCACATGTCGCGGGCGGAATTTGTTGCCCGCATGGAGCAATGGCTAATCTATCCCGAACGCAATTCAGTGCAGGAGCTGAGCGAGGTCTGGAAAGTCCTGGCTGATTGAACAGACGATGAGCTGATTGACGCTGCGGCCGTCGGCGGCAAACGGCAGGATCAGCCGCGCGTAGCAATGGGTGATGTAGTCGATCATCGCCGCCACCTCATGATAGAGCGGCACGCCGGTATCGCGCGCGGCGACATAATCCTGCATCAGGGTTTCGCGGTAGCGCTCGGAATAGTCCAAGTCGGCAAGGCGCTGATTCGAGAGATCTCGGGGCAGCCGCAAACTGGTACCATGAATCCGCAGGTGAAAATCGCAGGGATCGTCGTGATCGACATCGATAACCGAGGCCGTGCCCATGACCGACCGCAGCCGCAGGATATCGAATTCCTTGCGCGAGGGAATGAGACCGGTGGGACGCAACGATTCCCAATAACGGTACAGATCCATCAGGATCTTGCTTTTCGGCGGTTCGGGCTCCCACAGGGGCAGGCGTCGCCGAATCACGCGATCGCGCTGTCGCGAGTCCGCCCATTCGTTCTTAACGCTGATACTCATGGCCGCATCCAAAATCTTCGAGGTAGCGTCAGTCTCGTCGATAAAGGCTAACGCTACGTAAACGAAAACGATTAGGTGCGGCGCAGCGGCATCGCGCGTTCAGCGCAGATATTTGCCCGGGTCGGCCCTGATCCCCCGCGACCCTTCGGGCACGTACATCTCTTCGAACCGACCTGCCACGAGGTCGATGTGATAGATATAGGGAACCGGCTTGAAGGCGCTTTCCTGTCCGAGGAGGTAGCGCAGAACGACAGCGCTGACGAGCGCCGTTGACAGCAGGCACACGGCGCTGATGACGGAGCCGGTCTTGTTATGGACGTCAAGATTCCGGTTCGACAGATAATGTCGATAAAGCTGCGCCGGCCCCAACCCTTCACCCCAATTTTCCATTTGCTCGGACTCGGGCTGGCCGTCGTGCAGGTCGAAATATTCGTCGAACGACATGTGATCGGGATGAAAAAAATGTAATGTGGCGCCATAGCCTTGAGGAGCTCCCAAGACGGAGGGTACGCCCCGCCGGTGCGCCTCGGCGTGATAGAGGCGATGCGGCTCGATGCTGAAATAATCGATGGCATCACAGGCGATGTCCACCCCATCGAGGAATTGACCGACATTCTCACGGGTGATGGCGCCGATGCGGTTGATGCGTAGCGCCGGATTGATGGTTTTAAGCCGCTCTTCCAAAACCTCGGCCTTGTCACGACCGACGGTCAACGTGCTGCAACCGAATTGACGCCCCATATTTTCGGCGCCAAACGCATCGAAATCGGAAATTTTCGCCCCGCCAATACCCTCGCGGACGATGCTTTCGGCATGGGTGAAGCCGACACCGCCGGCCCCGGCGAACGCCACCGTCTTGCGTTCCAAGCTATCGAGTTGCTCCTGCGTGAGGAGGCCGATCATGCGGCAGAAAAGAGTGTTACGGTCAAACAGATCCGCCATCAACTTCCTCCCATCGATAAGGGTCACGACATTGTTAATTTTGGCACGAGACAAACCAACAAATCTGCCCGTGTCTCGTGCCTCGGCCTTGTGGTAGCCGAGGCCCCCGTCTCGGGGCAAGAGATATTGCTATCGACCTTGCCGATTGATCCGCGTACCGGTCGTCTTTGTGTCCGACGTTAGCATCGCGAGATGCAAGTTTTCGCGGCGAAGGGATGCGTCAGCTCTCAAAAGCACACGCCCGCCTCGTCCGCGATCGCCTGTGCCGATCGGTGGGCTCGGGCGGCCCATACCGAGGCCGCCCGAACATTCCCCCTGCCGATCACTTCATGCCGTGAATTTCATGCCATTGATCGTGGACATGCGGATAGGTCAGGAACTCCTTGTTGTAGAGCTTGCCGTCCGGACCCTTCACGATCTTGCGGATATAGATGTTCTGAACGATGTCGCGGTCGCTATCGATCGAGATCGGGCCGCGCGGGCTCATCCAATGATAGCCGATGCCGGCCTTCACCATCGCCATGCCGGTGCGATGGCCCTCCGTCGCCTTCAGCATGTGGAACATGAGGTGCATGCCGTCATAGGCGAAGGTCGAGACGAACTCCCGCTTGATGTCGGGGTATTTCTTCTGCAGCGCCGCGATAAAGGCGTGGTTCACTGGATTGTCGAGATAGGTGCTGTAGAAGCCCGAGGAGATCACACCGAGCGCGACATCGCCGATGGCGTCGAGCTGGTTCTCGGCCAGCGTACCGGCGTCATACATGGTGACGCCCTTCTTCAGGAAGCCGGCCTGGGCATATTGCTTGATGAAGCCGAGCGACATCGGGCCGCCGGGCATGAACGGGAACAGGCATTGCGGGTGCGATTGCTTGATGCGCTCGATATAGCTCGAGAAGTCTGTTGTGCCGAGCGGCACCCGGATGACGTCGGCGACCGTACCGCCCTTCTTCTTGAAGCCGTAAGAGAACGCCTTGATGGTATCGACGCCCGGCGCGTAATTGGCGACGATCATCGTCACCCGCTTGCAGCCGTGGGTCGCGGCATATTCCGCGATCGGCACGTCCGGCTGCCAAGTGGTGAAGCCGACCCGGATGATATAGGGCGATTTGTCGACGATGTTGGAGGTCGAGCCGTTGAACACGACATAAGGAAACTTCGCCTCGGTCGCGAGCGGCGCCACGGCATAGGCCTCGGGCGTGAACTCGCCGCCGCCGGCCACCGCCGCATGATCGCGCACGATGAATTCCTGTACGACCTGCTTTGTCCGCGCGACGTTCGAAATCCCCGGCGCATCGCGCAGGATGAGATGGACCTTCGGCCAGCCGTGCTTGCCGTTGTTCCGCTGCATCCACAGATCGATCTCGCGCTTGTAATCCTGACCCCATTCGGCATAGGGGCCGGAAAATGCCGCAACAATCCCGATCGTCGGCTCTTTTGCTTGGGTGGGGACGGTCGTCAGGCCCGCGCACATGGCGACGGCGGCAATCCCGGCGATCCCGATCCCGAAGATTCTGTTCATGGTCCCTCCCATGGAATTATTTCGCGTGCCCGGGCGGGCGAGCGCTGTCGATTGTTGAATAACATCAAAATCCGAAACGGATCAATCGATGTTATTACTCGATCTATATGACATAAAAATATATATATGTTATATCGGATCGGTTGAAGGCGGTGGTCGCGTCGCTTGGAGCCACCGATCCAAGTAAATGACAAGGGAGGAAGAATTGACCAGCAAATTGGCCCTTATCGGAACAGTCTTCGCCGCGGTCGCGATCGCGGCCATGGCGGGTGGGCCGGCCACCGCCGCCCCGGCGCCGAAGACGTTGCGCGTCGCGATGAATGCCGACCCCGACGTACTCGACATGACGCAATCGACCAATCCGCCGCAAGGATTGGCGACGCTCTCCAACGTCTATGAGACGCTCGATACCTACGATGCCAGCGGCCATATCATTCCGGATCTCGCCACGTCCTGGACGATCGAGGATGGCGGCAAGGCCATCGTGTTCCATCTTCGGCATGGGGTGAAGTTCCAGTCGGGCGATCCGTTCACCGCCGCGGACGTGGTCTGGAGCCACAACCGCATGCTGAAGAAGACCTGGTTCTACAAGGGCTTCGCCAGGTTCGTCACGAAGGTTCAGGCCGAAGGCCCCTACGCGGTCAAATTCTCCTTCAGCCAGCCCGATGCACAGTTCCTCCAGGTTCCCTCGCTGATCATCGCCTCGAAGCGTTATCACGATCGGGTCGGGGAGAAGGAATTCGCCAGGCATCCGGTCGGCACCGGCCCCTATCGCATCGTCGATTACAAGCCCGCGCAATATCTCGATCTTGCCACTTGGAAGGGGTATTGGGGCAAGACACCGCAAATCCAAAAGGCGCATTTCGTCTTCATCCAGGACTACAACACCCGGGTCGCGTCGCTTGAGGCGGGCGAGGTCGATATGATCATGGCCACGCCCTATTCGGCCTATGACAAGCTGAAGAAAGAAGGATTCACCGAGGTCAAATTGCCGGTGCATCCGACGCAGTCGGTGCAGTTTCAGCTCATCAACAAACACACGCCCTGGTACGATCTGCGCATCCGCAAGGCGATGGCCTATGCCATCGACAAGGCCGCCATCGTCAAGGGCCTCTTGCACGGCGTGCCGACGGATTATCCGCGCCTAATGCCGAACGAAAACGGGTACGATCCGCACCTTATCGATTACAAATACAACCCCGCCAAGGCCAAGGCGCTCGAGAAGGCGGCGGGCTATCCCCATGGCTTCGACATGCCCCTCTATGTCTCGACCGGCGTCTATTACGGCACTGAGCAGACGGCCGAGGCGGTGGCGCTCTATCTGAAGCAAAACCTCAACATCACCGTGCATATGAAGGACATTCAACTGATCCAGCTCCTGCAGCTCATCGGCCGGATGTCGAAGGACCCGCACGGCCGCTATGTCGCGGTGGCGGGGCTGCCGGTAGCGAATCTGCCGACGCCGCTCGAAGGCGTGTCGCTTGCCTATTACGGCAAGGCGCCGTTCGCGCTCAATCACAATCCCGAAATGGACGCGCTGTTCGAAAAGGCCGATGCCATCCTCAGCCCGAAAAAGGAGGCCCCGCTCATCAGCAAGATGATGCAGATCGAGCAGGACACGCTGCCCACCATCACCCTCTGGCAATATGTCGATGTCTACGCCATGCGGAAGGGTGTCAGCTATACGCCCGGAATCCATGGCCTCGAAGTCGTCTATCTGCCGCGGGTGCACGAAAAGATGTAGGCCGGTATCGATCCACGACGCGGCGGGACGGCGAGTCCCGCCGCGATCTTTGTCGCAACGGGGAGCTACCTCACATGGACAATCTCTCCGGCAGGGTCGGGTTCATCACCGGCGGCGCCAGCGGCATCGGTCTCGGCATCGCCAAGGCGTGCCTCGGCGCGGGCATGAGGATCGTCATCGCGGATCTCAATCCGGCGCATCTCGAGACGGCGAAGGCGGCGCTGTCGGGTCATGGTGGTGCGGTTCACCTGATCCCGCTCGACGTCACCGATCGCACGGCGATGGCGCAGGCGGCGGCGGAGACCGAGCGTGTCTTCGGTAAGGTTCATCTCCTCGTCAACAATGCCGGCATCGGCATCGGCGGCCCGTTGAAGCTGGCGAAATACGACGATTGGGATTGGGGCCTCGGCGTCAATCTCGGCGGCGTCGTCAACGGCATCCAGGAATTTCTGCCGAAGCTTCTGGCGCATGGCGAAGGCGGCCATATCGTGAGCACGGCGTCGGCCGCGGGGCTGTTGCCGATCTCGCGCGCCGGCATCTACATCGCCGCAAAGGCCGCCGTCATCGCGATCTCGGAAGTGTTGCGTGGCGAGTTGGCCGAGGACGGCATCGGCGTCTCCGCCTTCTGTCCCGGCCCGGTTCAAACCAATATCGCGCAAACCGGCAAGCTGCGGCCTGAGCGCTATCAGAAGAACAGCGGCTACATCGAGTTTGAGCGTCGCCTCGGCGACCGCCCCAATTCGCCGCTCTGGATGACGCCCGAGGAGGTCGGCGAGCGCGTGCTGCGCGGCGTTCGCCATAACGACCTCTTCATCCTCACCCATCCCGAATTCAAGGCGGGCGTCGCGGAGCGGTGCGCGGCGATTCTCGCGGCCTTTCCCGATGAGCCTTTGAACGAGGCGCGCGCCACCGCGATTTCGTTCCTGACCTCGAACCCGATCTATCGCGCGGAGGGCGGCGAAAAGACGGCGTAAAGCGGCGCTATTTCCGGGATTGACGACCGGCGAGGCGCGCACCTTCCGCCATCACCGCCATCTTGGCCCAGACCACATCGGGATCGACAGCGGCCTGGCCGACCCAGGTGCCGAAGCCGCAATCGCTGCCGGCCATTACGTTCTCGCGGCCGACGAGATCGGCATAGTGCGCGATCCGCTGTGCGATCAACTCGGGATGCTCGACGAAATTGGATTTCGATTCGATCACCCCGGGGATCAGCATTTTGCCCGCGGGGACGCGCACCGTCTCGAACACCTCCCATTCATGCGCATGGCGCGGATTCGCCGCCTCGAACGACAGGCCGGCCGGGCGCGCGGTGAAGGCGATGTCGATGATGTCGCGGATCGGGACGTCGCGATGATGCGGCCCGTCGTAATTGCCCCAGCACAGATGGACCCGCATGCGCGCCGGCGGCAGATCGGCGACGGCATGGTTCAGCGCCGCGATGTGCATTTCGGCCATCTTGCGGAAATCGGTGAGATCGAGATCGGCGAACTGGATATGGCGGCCCATGGCGAGGTCCGGACAATCGAGTTGCAGGATGAAGCCGGCCTCGACGATGGCTTTGTATTCGGCGTGCATGGCGTCGGCGATCGCGAAGAGATAGGCCTCGTGCGAAGGATAATAGTCGTTGCCGAAGAACAGCGAGATCACGCCGGGCGAGGCAGCGGTCATGAATGCGCCCGCGACATCCTTGCCCGAAATCGCGTGTTTCAGATTGGCGATATCGCTCTCGACGGCGATGGTATCGCGCGAGGCGACGGGGCCGTTGCAGCCCGGCGCCGATCGCCGCGCCCGTCCCGGATCGTTGAAGACGCGCTTTTCCATGCCGGGAAAGCCGATCAAATCCTGATAGACCGGCCGCTTGGTGGTGCCGCCGAACCCGGTCAGGCGATCCTTGACGTAGGTGGCATAACTCGGCTTCGACATTTCGCCGTCATTGACGATGTCGATGCCGGCGGTGACCTGCTTGCCGACGATTTCGGCAACGGCGCTGCGGACGTGCTCGGCCAGCGCCGCGGCATCGACCGGAACCCCTTCCGCCTTCGCGAACATGATCCGGGTCAACTCTTCGGGTCGGGGAAGGCTGCCGGCATGCGTGGTGAGAAACCGCTCGGCGATTGGCATTTCCGCCCTCATTCAAAATGTTTTGCGATTGAAAAACGATTTTTTCAATGATTACCTAGGCGCGGCTCGAAAGTCCAGGCTGGCGCCGGCCGCTGCCCCTCCGCGCGAGAATCCATGACCATTCCGCCTCCCGAACCCGATCTCACGCCCGAGAAAATGCTGGCGCGCGCCGTCGCGATGCGGCCGATGCTGCGCGCGCGTCAGGCCGATTGCGAGACCGCTGGCCGTCTCTCGGACGACACCAATGACGCCTTCGTCCGCGCCGGCTTCTATCGCATCGTGCAGCCGCGGCGCTTCGGCGGCTATGAGTTCGACGTGCCGACCTTTTTCCGGGTGATGATGGAGGTCGCGCGCGGCTGTCCCGAAAGCGGCTGGGTGCTGGCTTTGACGGCGGGGCACACTCATCTCTTCGCGACCTTCGCCGAGGCGGGACAGGGCGAGGCCTATGGCATCACCGGCGAATTCAGGGGACCGGCCGCCTTCAACCCGCCGGGCACCGCGATTCCGGTCGAGGGCGGCTTTCTCATCAAAGGCACCTGGGATTATGCCTCGGGCTGCGATATCGCGACCCATTTCTTCGGCCTCGCGATCATTAAGGATGGCGGCACGGCGGCACCGCGCGGCAACATCACCATGTTGTTCGATCGCGATCAGATCCGGATTGTCGACAATTGGCGCGTCATGGGGATGCAGGGCACGGGCTCGCGCCGCGTCATCGTCGAAGAGACCTTCGTCCCGGCGCACCGCACCATGCTGCTGACGACGGCGCAGGGCGAGATGGTGAACGACCGGCCCGGTCGCGGGGTCCATCCCAATCCGATGTATCTCGGCAGGACCCGGCCGTTCCTGGTCGGCGAGGCGGCCGCGGTTGCGGTCGGTGCGGCGCGCGGCGCGCTCGACATTTACGAGGACATCCTGCGCACCAAGCGGACGCATTTTCCGCCCTTTGAGGAGCGCTTCAAGGAACGCGAATTCCAGCGCCATTTCGGCATGGCATCCGCGCTCGTCTATGCCGCGGAGGCCGCGCTCATCGGCGCCGGCGGCGAATATATGGCCTATTGCGATCTCGAGGCCGGGCACGACGGCGGCTTCGACGACGCCAAGGAAGCGCGCATCACCCTCATCGAGCAGCAATGCGTCAACATGGCGTGGCAGGCGGTCGAATTGATGTTCCGCACCGGCGGCACCTCCGCCGCCAATGCCGGCGCGCCGCTCGGCCGCTATTTCCGCAATCTCGCGGTGATCACGACCCACCTTGCGCTTCAACACGAGCACAGCGCGACCAACGCGGCGCAGCTTCATTTCGGCGTGCCGCCCTTGAGCCGCCTATAATATCAAATCCCGCCGATCCGAACCGATAGTTCGGAGTTCGGCTCAGCGGGACCTCAATCGCCGGCGCTTTTGATGCCGCCGAACATGCCACCCGGCATGTTCGGGCCGAGCGTCCGGGGGACGCTCGGCAGGCATCAAACCGCTCGCTTGGCTCCGCGCCATACGGCGCGCGCTCGCACTTGCTCGCGATACCGCATCCCGACGAGTCATGCTCATCGGGATGCGGTATCAGCCCCGCAAAAAGAAAGGGCCGGGATCAGGGTTGATCCCGGCCAAGATAGGGAGAGTAAAGCCAATGGCTTTACACGCTGTCATTCGCCCCGGATGGGGGCTGCGCTGGCAGCAGGCGACTTCCGCGATTGCCGCGCCGCAGTGATGGACGGGGCCGCGGCTATTTGCGATAGGCGGTCCGGGCGTTCTGGGCATAAGGGTTGGGGCCGACCGTGACGCGAATCTCGACCTGGCGATGCGGTTCGACGCTGGGCTTCGTCGAGCCACCGCCTTCCTCGCCCCAGACCAGCGTGACCGGAGTGCCGGGTTCGCTCTCCGCGACATCGACGATGGCGAGGGACAGCACGGTGCGCTCATTGCTGCTGTAGCCGGCGAAGGTCGAAATGCCAATGGTCTTGCCGTTCTTCGTCACCTTGTCATAGGGCAGGGTGGCATAGACCGCCGATGGCCATTCGATGAATTTCGCCGGCAATTTGTCCTTGTCCCAATAGCTCTCGACCGCTTTGGCGACGTCGGCGCCGTCCCAGGCCAGCGTCACCTTCTTCCGTCGGGGTTTTCCGGCAGCGATCTTTTCGAGTGCGGCGCGGCCGATGAAATCGTGGTCGAACTTGACGCTCCCGCCGTAGCCGAGATCGTAGGGGGTGAGGTAGTAATCTTCGATATTGTCGGAATAGAAGCTGCCGCCGAGCGAAGCGGTCGCCTCATAACAATCGGCGGGCAGCCATTGGCGATAGGCCTTCATCTCGGCGCCGCCGGTATAAATGGCGGGCAGCGGCGAGGGGATCCAGCCGGATTCGAGGGCGTTGGTCGAATAGGCGCGGGCGCCACACTGGCGCAGGCCGAATTCGCGACCGGCCTCGACGATGACGGCACGGATTTCCTCACCCTCGGCAAACGGGCCCCAGATTTCGAGGCCGGGCTCACCGGCCATGCCATGGCGCAGCGTTTTCACCCTGCGGCCCGCAAGGTTCATCGCGCCGATGCCGAAGAATTTCGATGGCGGCAACGGCCCGCCATTGAGCTTCTCCAGCACCTTCATCGCGGTCGGGCCCTGCACCTGGTAGCGATATTTGCGCCGCAGCGGCGTGCCCTCGCGATCGGCGCTGCGATCGTCGCGCTCAAACCCGACGTTATCGCCGCCGGTCTCGCAGTGATATTGGATCCAGTTCATCACCGAAGGACGCCCGACGAGGGTCGCCCGCTGCTGCTTCGCATCATAGAACAGGATGACATCGCCGATGACGTGACCCGACGCCGTGCAGGGGAAGAATTGCTTGGCCCGGCTGCCATCGTAATTGGCGAAGCTGTTGGCGCCGAGGCGCGATAGCAGCTTGATCGTGTCCGGCCCGATGACGTCGATCTCGCTCATATGATGGGTCTGATCGTAAAGCACGCAGGTCTCGCGCCAGGCGCGCTGCTCATCGCGCCAATTGGTGTATTCGGCGCGCACCGGGTATGGCCAGGCGCCCTGCTGTGAATTCCGTAGCATGGTGACGGCATTTCCGGCCGCCTTCATCGCGTCTTCGAGGTTACGCTGGCTCATCCTTACTACACCTCTTTCACCGAATCGATTCTGTGGCGTTACGATCGCTGGGCCTTGGCCCGCGCGGCGGCGACGCCGAACAGCGGGGTCGGGCCGTCCTTCGGCTGAGGCAGATTGAGGCTTTCCTTCACCGGCTGGGCATGCTCGCGCATCAGCATCTCGACGCGCCCGCTCTGGCCGTTGGCCAGCGCTTGGACGATGGCGTGGTGCTGGCGATGGGCATAGCGCAACAGCTCGAACATGAATTCGCCCGGCATTTTATCAAAAGCCACCGCCCCCGCCGCGCCAAATGGAACCCGGTCGTTGCCGGTG
>JBOHLV010000186.1:0-17696 GCA_050729815.1 Allostellaceae bacterium | reverse complement strand
CCCGGCACCAAGGCACATGAGAGCGGGCTTTCCTTCGACGACAGCAGCGGCGATCGACTACGCCAATGGCTCGGCCTCGATCGCGCCCGGTTCTATGACGAAGCCTCGGTCGCGATCATGCCGATGGGATTCTGCTATCCTGGACGGCTGCCGCAGGGCGGCGACCGGCCGCCGCGGCCCGAATGCGCGCCGCGATGGCATCCGAGCCTGCGCGCGGCTTGGCCCGAGATCGCCCTGACCCTGCTGGTCGGCTCCTACGCCATCAACTATTATCTCGGCGCCCGCCGCCAGCGAACCATGACCGAGACCGTTGCCGGCTGGCGCGACTACGTGCCGGGATTCTTGCCGATACCGCATCCCTCCTGGCGCACGGCAATGTGGGAGCAACGGAACCCCTGGTTCGGCACCGAGCTGCTCCCCGAGCTGCGCCGCCGGGTCGCCGTCCTGTTGCCATAACCGGCCGCGCCGCGATCCTCGGTTTCGCTGCTTCTGCCGCAACTCAGCAGCCAAATAGCTAATTTTTTCGCCCCTCTCGCCCGAATCCGCCAGTGGCGGCTTCCTGAACAAAAAGCGAACAATCATCAAGTGAAACTTTAGCGGCGCCGGGCGCAGGGGCGGATCAGGTATTCATCGCCTCGAAGAACTCGGCGTTGTTCTTCGACTGCTTCAGCTTGTCGACCAGAAATTCGAGCCCGTCCATGGGCCCCATCGGCGACAGCACCCGGCGCAGCACCCACATCTTCGAAAGCGAGCCGCGATCGACCAGGAGCTCCTCCTTGCGGGTCCCGGACTTGGTGATGTCGACCGACGGGAAGACGCGCTTGTCGGAGATCTTGCGGTCGAGCACGATTTCCGAATTGCCGGTGCCCTTGAATTCCTCGAAGATCACCTCGTCCATGCGGCTGCCGGTATCGATGAGGGCGGTCGCGATGATGGTGAGCGAGCCGCCTTCCTCGATATTGCGCGCGGCGCCGAAGAACCGCTTCGGCCGCTGCAGCGCGTTGGCATCGACGCCGCCGGTCAACACCTTGCCCGAGGACGGGACCACGGTGTTGTAGGCGCGGGCGAGGCGGGTGATCGAATCGAGGAGAATCACGACATCGCGCTTATTCTCGACAAGGCGTTTGGCCTTTTCGATCACCATCTCCGCCACCTGGACATGGCGCACCGCCGGCTCATCGAAGGTCGAGCTTACCACCTCGCCATTGACCGAGCGCGCCATGTCGGTGACTTCCTCCGGCCGCTCATCGATCAGCAGCACGATGAGATAGACCTCGGGATGGTTCGCGGCGACGGCGTGGGCAATGTTCTGCATCATCACCGTCTTGCCGGTCCGGGGCTGTGCCACGATGAGCGCGCGCTGACCCTTGCCCAAAGGCGCGATGAGGTCGATGACCCGGGTGGTAAAATCCTTCTTCGAGGTCGGGTCGTCGAGCTCGAGGTTAAGCTTCTTGTCGGGATAGAGCGGCGTCAGATTGTCAAAATTGATGCGATGGCGCAGCTTTTCGGGATCGTCGAAATTGATCGAATTGACCTTGAGGAGGGCGAAATAGCGCTCGCCATCTTTGGGCGAGCGAATCTGTCCCTCCACCGTATCGCCGGTGCGCAAGCCGAAGCGGCGCACCTGGCTGGGGCTGACATAGATGTCGTCGGGGCCGGGCAGATAGTTCGCCTCGGGCGAGCGCAGGAAGCCGAAGCCGTCCGTCAGCACCTCGAGAACGCCGTCACCGGTGATGGTCGTGTCGCTGTCGGCGAGCTGCTTCAGGATCGCGAACATCATGTCCTGGCGCCGCAGCGAAGAGGCGTTCTCGATCTGCAGCTCTTCGGCGAAATGAAGCAATTCGCCTGGGGATTTCCGCTTCAGCTCTTGTAAATTCATGGATGATTTCCGAGGAAAAAGAAGAGTCCGGACGAGATGGGAAGGCGCGATCGCGCGGTATCCGGACTTACAACGTCTTCAGAAAAGGTTTGGGCGCGGGACCGCGCCGACAACAGGCTTATCGAAATCGCCGCCCCAAGTCAAACATCACCACAACCGAATTTCATTCCGACGGCATCAGAACGGCTTTGCCACCACCATGGCGACGATCAGGATCAGGAGAAGCGTCGGCACTTCATTGATGAAGCGATAGAACCGGGCGCGGCGCGGGTTACGGTCTTCGGCGAATTCCTTGCGCCACCTGGCCAAGAGATGGTGAAACGCAAGCAGTCCCGCAACCCCCGCCAGCTTGACATAAATCCAGCCCATCGACCAATCGACGATGCCCGGCGTCGCCGCCAAGAGAATCCCAAAGACCAGGGTCCCGACCATCGCCGGATTCATGATGCCGCGCAGAAGACGCCGTTCCATCACCTTGAAGGTCTCGGCCTTGTCGGAGCCGGGCGCGGCGTCGGCGTGATAGACGAAGAGCCGCGGCAGATAGAAGAGCCCCGCCATCCAGGCGATGACGCTGACAATATGCGCGGTCTTGATCCAGGGATAGGCGGCGGCGAGCCAGCTCATCGGCTCGCGCTCTGACACCGGCATTTGCCGAAAGGGTGAGGGCAGAGCCGTCCGCCCGCACCGCTTTGGACCGCCGGCGTCGCGGCGAAGCCACGGCGGGCTAGCGCCGCTAGCGCGTCGATGAAGCGCGGATTGGTGCTGACCGTCGGCGCGCGCAGATAGCTCGGAACTCCGACCTCGCCGGCGAGGCGGCGATATTCGATATCAAGCTCCACCAACGTTTCCGAATGTTCCGAAACGAACGCGACCGGTACCACCAGCACGCCGCGCTTCTCGGCGCCGGCGCGGCGGATTTCGTCGTCGATCGCCGGTTTGATCCATTTCATCGGCCCGACCCGGCTTTGAAAACACAGGACCCAATCGAGGCCGGGCAGCGCCAGTTCCTCGGCGAGTGCCCGGCAAATCGCCGCGACCGTCTGCTCGACCTGCCAGACATAAGGATCGCCCGCGGCGACGATCCGTTGTGGCAGGCCATGGGCCGAAAACAAAATCCGCTTCGGCGCCGGCGTCTGCCATTGGCGCAGGACGCCGCGAATTTCCTCCGCCGCCGCCGCGATGAAGCCCGGCTCCTCGGGATAGCAGCAGATCGCCCGGGTTGGTGCCGTGATCCCGGCCCGCGCCGCCACCCGATGCCAGTCATCGAGCGATGATCCAGTCGTCGTGCCGGAGAATTGCGGATAGAGCGGCAGCAGCAGAATCTCCTCGGCGCCCCAGGCCTGGAGCGCCGCCGCCGCCGCCGCCGCGAAAGGGTGCCAATAGCGCATGGCGATGACCGCGCGATAGCCGTCGCCAAGGGCGGATTCGAGTGCTTGTGCCTGGGCCTCGGTATTGGCGAGCAATGGCGAGCCGCCGCCGATCTGCCGAAAAATCGTTTGCGCCGTCCGGTTGCGGCGGCTGGCGATCACCTTGGCAACCGCCCAGCGTGCCGGCGCCGGCAGGCCGATCACCGCCGGATCGTTAAAAAGATTGAAGAGAAACGGCTCGACCGCCGCCAGCCGATCCGGCCCGCCGAGATTGAACAACACAATACCGCGCTTCGTCATCACCCGGGTCCGCGACGGACCAGATCGATGAGGGTGGCGACATGATCGAGCGGCGTCGTCGGCAACACCCCATGGCCGAGATTGAAGATGAAGGGACCACCACCAAGGGTCTTCAGGATCGCCTCCGTCGCTTCCGCCATCGCGGCACCGCCGCTGACCAGTAATAACGGATCGAGATTGCCCTCTACCGGACCCTTCCGCTGTAACACGTCCCGTGCGACGGCAAGCGGCACTTGAGTATCGAGGCCAATCGCATCGATCCCGGTCTCGGTAAAATAGGCGGGATAGAGCAGCCCGGCGCCCCGCGGAAAACCGATCACCGGCACATTTGGGTGACGCGCATGAAGCGCCGCGATGATCCGCGCCGTCGGGGCGATCACCCAGCGGCGAAACGCCGCCTCCGACAAGACACCCGCCCAACTGTCGAAAAGCTGGATGATTTCGGCGCCAGCATTGATCTGGCCGTCGAGATAGATGATCGTCGCCTGAACCAATCGATCAATCAGTTGGTCGAAGCCGATGGGGTCGCCAAACGCCCAGAGCTTCACCGCCGCGAAGTCGCGGCTCGACCCCCCTTCCACCATATAGCTCGCCACCGTCCAGGGTGCGCCGGCAAAACCGATAAGTCCGGTCCGGTCATCCAGCATGTTACGAACACGCGTGACGGTCTCGAAGACCGGTTCTATCCGATCGGTGAAATGTGACCCGTCGAGCCGCGCCAGTTCCTCGACCGAGCGGATCGGCGCCAGGACCGGCCCGACGCCTTCGCGATAATCGAGCGCCTGACCCAACGCATAGGGTACGATCAGAATGTCGGAAAACAGAATCGCCGCGTCGAGCGAGAAGCGCCGCACCGGCTGTAGCGTAATCTCCGCCGCAAGCGCCGGCGTCAGGCAAAGATCGAGAAAACCCGCTGCCTTCTCCCGCAGCGCCCGATATTCCGGCAGGTAGCGTCCGGCCTGACGCATCAGCCAGATCGGTGGCGTCGCAAGGTGTTCACCCCGCAAAACCCGCAAGATTGGCTTTTGAGATGGGATTAGGCCCGGTCGGGAGGTGGTTGGTTCATCCATTCTATCTTTATATCTTTAGATGATAGAAAGGAGTGGTGGTAGGGGAATGAATTGCGAGGATGAGGTGGTGGATCAAATGATCCTTGATAGGTAGGGGATAGGAATCGTCTGTTGATGAAACAGCGGATGGGTGAAGGGCTGGCGCTCGTCGGTGGCGATTATGGAGACTTCCGGAGCGGGGTTGCCGGCTGGTGAATCCTGGGGATGATCAAATTGGTGTCGCGATATTTTTGTTTTGTTCCGGAATTGCCAACCGGGTGTAGGGATGGGTTTAGGGTGGATAAAGGCGGGTTAATTGTGTGTCGTTGTCGCGCGGCGCCCTAACCGGCGCTATCCCGCATGAGTTATTCACGATAAGATCACATGACAGCCGAGGCACTTTTCCCGTGAAGCAGTTTCATCTTCACCTGGTATCGGATTCGACCGGCGACACGGTCCATTCCATGGCGAAGGCGTGCCTCGCGCAGTTCGAGGAGATCGAGCCGATCGAGCATAGCTGGATGCTAGCTCGAACCATGTCCGAGATCGATCGCATCTTAAAGGGGATCGAGGGGCATCCCGGTCTCGTGCTTTATACCCTTGTCGATGACGAACTACGGCACGGCCTGACCGAAGGTTGTCGCCGCCTCAGGATCGTCTCGATCTCGGTGCTCGACCCGGTCATAACCGCGATCGGTGACTATCTCGGCCTGTCGTCGCGCGGCCTGCCCGGGCGACAGCATCTTCTCGATACCGGCTATTTTAATCGCGTTGATGCGATGAGCTACGCGCTCGTCCATGATGACGGGCAATCGGTAAGTGGCCTCAACGATGCCGATGTGGTTTTAGTTGGCGTGTCACGTACCTCGAAAACCCCAACCTGTCTTTATCTCGGCAATCGCGGCGTCAAAGCCGGTAATGTCCCGATCGTTCCGGCCATCCGCCTTCCGGAGGAACTGTTTGCCGCGAACCGGCCACTGATTGTTGGCCTAACCAACGATCCCGACCGGCTGGTACAATTGCGCCGCAGCCGGCTTACCCTGTTACAGGGTGGTGACGGCCCTTCGAACTATACCGATCTTGAACAGGTACGAAACGAGGTGAGGGAGGCGCGGCGGCTGTTTGTTGAACGTGGCTGGCCGGTGATCGATATTACGCGTCGCTCGATAGAGGAGACGGCGGCGACCATTCTCCAGATGCTGGCACGACGCCGCGGCGAGGATGCATGATCGTTCTTGCTTCGCAAAGCCGCGCGCGGCTGGCGCTGCTTGAAGGTGCCGGGGTCAAGGTGACACGGTCGCCAGCGGCGATCGACGAGGCTGAAATCAAGACTTCTTATCGGCGCAAGAGCGCGACGCCCGGTGTCTGTGCGATGGCGCTGGCGGAAGCGAAGGCACTCACCGTGGCGACACGCCATCCGGGTGCCCTCATCATCGGCGCTGACCAGCTCCTCGATTGCGATGGAACCTGGCTCGACAAGCCGCGGGACCGCGCCGATGCGCGGGAGCAGCTTCGCCTGCTGCGCGGCCGTCGGCATGAACTCGTAACCGCAGTCTCGGTTGCCCGGGACGGTAATATCATCTGGCACGATCTGGCGACGCCGCGCCTCACCATGCGCGATTTCAGCGAGCAGTTCCTTGAAACCTATGTCGCCGGTTTGGGTCGCGACGACCTTGCCGCCGTCGGTTCCTATCGTATCGAGGGGCCGGGTCTCCAATTGTTCGAGCGGGTCGAGGGCGATTATTTCGCGATTCTGGGGCTGCCGCTGCTACCGCTCCTGCATTTCCTGCGTGACCAAAGCGAACTCCCGCAATGAGTGGCGATGATCGCGTTGCCGCGGTCATGGGCTGGCCGGTGGCACATTCGCGCTCGCCGCTGATGCACCGCTACTGGCTTCGGCATTACGGGATCGCGGGCGATTATGTAAAGCTGCCGGTGCGGGCTGAAAATCTGGGTGCGGCGCTCCGGGCCTTACCCGCGCTCGGTATCGTCGGCGCCAACCTCACCCTGCCGCACAAGGAAGCGGCTTTGGCGATCGTCGATGACGCGACCCATGTGGCACGGGCCATCGGCGCCGCCAATACGATCACGGTGCGGCCGGATGGCTCGCTTCTTGCCGACAATAGCGATGCCTTCGGCTTTATCGAAAATCTGCATGCCGCGGCGCTGGACTGGCACCCCGGTACCGCGCCCGCAACCGTGCTCGGCGCCGGCGGCGCGGCGCGTGCGGTGGTGGCCGCCCTTCTGGATCACGGGGTGCCGGAAGTGCGGCTCCTCAACCGCAACCTCGCCCGCGCCGAAGCGCTGAGGGTGGCGCTGGGTGGGCGGATGATCCGAGTCCTGCCGTGGGAGAAACGGACCAAGGCGCTCGCCGGCGCCGGCCTTCTCGTCAATGCCACAAGTCTCGGCATGGCCGGCGCATCGCCGCTTGACCTGCCGCTCGACCGCCTGCCGATCGACGCGATCGTCGATGACATCGTCTATGTGCCGCTGGAAACGCCGCTCTTGGCCGAAGCGCGCCGGCGCGGCCATGTTGCGGTGGACGGGCTTGGCATGCTCCTCCATCAAGGCCGGCCCGGTTTCGCCCTCTGGTTCGGCACCATGCCGGAGGTTACGGCCGAGTTGCGCGCGATTATGGAAGCGTCGCTGGCACCATGATCGTGCTCGGCCTGACGGGCGGCATCGGCATGGGCAAAAGCACCGCGGCCGCCATGCTGCGCCGGATGAAGGTGCCGGTTCATGATGCCGACCGCGCCGTGCATGACCTCCTCGGTCCGCGCGGCGGCGCCGTCGCCGCGGTGGTGCAGGAATTTCCGGGCGTCGAGGCGGGTGGCGCGATCGACCGCGCCGTTCTCGGCCGGCGCGTCTTCGGGGATGCCGCGGCGCTGCGGCGGCTCGAAGCGATCCTCCATCCCCTGGTGCGCGATGACGAGCGGCGCTTTCTGCGCCGCATGTGCCTTCATCGCGTGTCGCTCGCGGTGCTGGACATACCGCTCTTGTTCGAGACCGGGGGCGAGGCGCGCGTCGATGGCGTGATCGTCGTCACCGCGCCGGCCTTTCTCCAGCGCCGCCGCGTCCTGGCCCGGCCGGGCATGAGCGCAACCCGGCTCGCCGCCATCCTCGCCCGCCAGACGCCCGACCAGGTCCGCCGCCGCCGCGCCGATTTCATCGTGCCGACCGGGCTCGGCCGCGCCGTTACCTTTCGCCACCTGAGGCGCATCGTGCGCCTGTTGCGGTCGGGCGAATCGTGATTGATTAAGACGTATGCGGGAAATCGTGCTCGATACCGAAACCACCGGGCTTGCTCCCGGCGACGGCCATCGTATCGTCGAGATCGCCGGGCTCGAACTCATCAATCATGTCCCGACTGGGCGGTTCTTCCATCGCTATTTAAATCCCGAGCGGTCGATGCCGTCCGACGCGATGGCGGTCCACGGCCTCAGCGACGAATTTCTGGCCACCCATGTCCGGTTCGCCGAGGTGGTCGAAGAATTCCTCGATTTCATCGGCACCGCGCCCTTGGTGATTCACAACGCCGCCTTCGATATCGGCTTTCTCAATGCTGAATTGGCGCGGCTCGACCGGCCGGCGCTGGGCCTCGCCGTCGCCGATACCCTGGCACTGGCGCGCAAGCGCTATCCCGGCGCGCCCGCCAGCCTCGATGCTCTGTGCAAGCGCTTCAACATCGACAATTCCGAGCGCACGATGCATGGGGCGCGGATCGATTGCGAACTCCTGGCCGCCGTCTATCTCGAGCTGATCGGTGGCCGCCAGCCAGGCTTTGAACTCGCCGCCGCCGGCATCGCCACCGGCGCCGACCTCACCCGGGAGCGGCGCCAGCGGCCGCCCCGATCGTTTCCGCCGACCGCCGCCGAGTTCGAGCGACATCGCGTCTTTCTGGAGAAGCTCAAATCGCCGATCTGGCTCGGCGAATAGCCGTGCCGGGGATCAGGCCGTGCCGGCGGGCGCCTGGCTGGCGATGCCGGCTTGCTGCTGCTGCTGTTGCCGGCGCAGCAGCTCGGCGAAATCGATCGGTTGGATGAACAGCGGTGGAAAGCCGCCATCCCGCGTCGCATCGGCGATGAGCGCGCGCACGAATGGAAACATGAGCCGCGGCGTCTCGACCAGGATATAGAATTGCACCTCTCCCTGCGGGATGCTGTGCAATGTCACCACTGCGGCATAGGTGAGCTCGCTGAGGAAGACCGGCTCCTCCTTGCGGGTAGCCCGGGCCGCGACCGATAGCGTCACCTCGAACGTGTCGGGCCCCATATTGCGGGCATCGACCCGGACATCAAGCTTGATTTCCGGCGGTTGTGGCTGTGGCATCAGGCTTTGCGGCGCGCGCGGGTTCTCGAACGACAGATCCTTGACGTACTGGGCGTTGACAATGAGCTGCGGGACGCCGCTTGGGGCGGGCGCGGCCGGGTCGGTCCGCGGGGTCGGGGCGTCGGCCATCGGAAGCTCCTGTTCTTGGCATAGCGGTGCCTAGCACAAAATCGGCAGGCGGCGATAGCGTGACGGCACGGCATGGCTTCAACCTTGCCCTTTGCTCCTGACCGTCCCATGTTAACGGGAGCGCTCCCCTCACTCTCGGCGATGGCGGCCCCATGGGCGGTGACTATCAAATATTGGAAATTCTGGTCTTTGCCGTAATCGCGGGGATTCTTGTGTTCCGCTTGCGTTCGGTCCTGGGTCGCCGCACCGGGAATGAGCGGCGCCGCGATTTTCCCTTCGGCCCGCCATCGGGATCGGCGCCGCCGCCGCCGCGCACCGCCAATCCGCCGCCGGGCAACATGCCGACCCGGCCGCGCCTTGCCGTCATCAGCGAAGGCGAGGCTATCCCACATAATGTTGCGGCCGAGGGTCCCGGCTTCGATCGGGCCGGCTTCGTCAACGGTGCCAAGAACGCCTTTGGCCTCATCGTCGAGGCCTTTGCTGCCGGCGACCGCGCCCGGCTGCAGCCGCTGTTGAGCCCCGACGTGTTCCGAAGCTTCGCCGATGCGATCGCCGCGCGCGAGCGTGCCAAGGAAACGCAGGAGACGAAGATCGTCGCCATCAACAGCGCCGACATTGCCGAAGACCGGGCCGAGGGTGGCACCGCGCTGGTAACAGTGAAGTTCGTCTCCGACCAGGTCTCGGTGACGCGCGGCGCCGATGGCGCTGTGCTCGATGGCGATCCGGACCATCCCGTCGAGCATACCGATCTCTGGACCTTCTCGCGGCCGGCGCGATCGCCCGATCCGAACTGGGTGCTGGTCGCGACCAACGCGCCGCCGCATTCCTGATCCCTGTCGCCCGATGCGCCGGGGGATCTGGACGGCGATGACGCTTGGCGCCGCGCTCGGCGTTGCCCTCGTGTCGGGGTGCGTCACGCCGACCCCGCCGAAGCCTAAGCTGACCCTGAAGCCGGTATCATTTACGCAGCTTCCCGGCTGGCACGCCGATCATGTCGCCAGGGCGATTCCGGCGCTCCTCAAATCCTGCGCGCGGCGACTGGCGCAACCCGTGACCGCCGCGGTCGGACCCGGTGGCCTCGCCGGCACGGTGGCCGACTGGGAGGCGCCTTGCGCCGCCGCGGCGCGACTGCCAACCGGCGCCGATGCCGCCGCGCGGCATTTCCTCCGGCGCTGGTTCCGGCCCTATCTCGCCGGCAATAACGGCAATCCCAACGGCCTCTTCACCGGCTATTACGAGCCGCTGCTTCAAGGCGCGCGGACACAAGGCGGTCCCGATGAGACGCCGATCCTGCGCCGCCCGGCTGATCTCGTCATGGTGGCGCTCGGCCTCTTTCGCCCGGAATGGCGCGGCGACCGGATCGCCGGACGCGTCGTCAATGGCCGGCTCGTACCCTATCCGACGCGGGCTGAGATCGAGCGGGGCGCGATCGATGCGAAGAAGCTCGCCTTGTTCTGGGTGCGCGATCCGGTCGCGGCGTTCTTTCTCCAGATCCAAGGCTCGGGCAAGGTCCGCCTGCCCGATGGCCAACTGGTCAGCGTCGGCTATGCTGGCCAGAACGGCCGACCCTATGTCTCAATCGGAAGGCTCCTCGTGAAACGCGGCGAGCTTGCCAAAAGCGCGGTTTCGCTTGCCAGCATCAAGGGCTGGATCGCGGCGCATCCCGTGCGCGGCCGGGCGCTGATGGACGACAATCCGTCCTATGTGTTCTTCCGCATCGTCAAGGGCCCGACGCCGATCGGCGCCGAGGGGGCGGCGCTGACGCCGCGACGCAGCCTTGCGGTCGATCGGGCGTTCCTGCCGCTCGGCATCCCGATCTGGCTCGACCTTGAACATGGCGATACGCCGATGCGGCGGCTGGTCGTCGCCCAGGATACCGGCGGCGCGATCCGCGGGCCGGTGCGCGGCGATTTCTATTGGGGCGCCGGCCCGGAAGCCGCCCGAAAAGCCGGCGGCATGATCGCGCATGGCCGATATTTTCTCTTTCTGCCTAAGGGGTTGCGAAAGGCGAAGACAGGACAGCGCCGAACCGGATCACGGCCACAATTGCCCTGAGGCGAGGCGCGCGCCCTCCGCCATCGCCTTGAATTTCTCCCAGATCACCGTCGGATGCACCTCGGTGTGATAGCTGGCTTGCGACGAGAATCCGCAATCGGCGCCGGCGATCACATTCTCGCGGCCGACCAGCCTCGCATAGCGCACGAGGCGCTCGGCGATGAGTTCGGGATGCTCGACGATGTTGCTGGCATGGGTGATGACGCCGGGAATCAGGATCTTGCCTTGGGGCAGCGTCACCCCTTCGAAGACATGGTATTCATGCTCATGACGCGGATTGGCGCCCTCGAAGGAATAGGCCTGCGCCTTCACCTTCAGCATGTGGCCGACTACATCCTTCAACGCCGCTTCATAGATGCGCGGGCCTTCATTGATGCCATAGCAGGTATGGAACCGCACCCGATCCTCGGGTATGCCGCGCAGCGCGTGGTTGATCGATTCGACATAGATATCCGCCCGCTTGCGCCGCGCCGCATCCTCCAAAGAGGAATCGCCGAAAATGTCGGAGAGGAACGGGTCGTCGATCTGGAGGAGGAATCCCGCCTCGACGATCGCACGATATTCCGTGCGCAAAGCCTCGCCGACGGCGAAGAGATA
Source organism: Allostellaceae bacterium (assembly GCA_050729815.1). Classification (GTDB taxonomy): domain Bacteria; phylum Pseudomonadota; class Alphaproteobacteria; order ATCC43930; family CGMCC-115725; genus JAATGI01. Next base: position 5,991 of record JBOHLV010000186.1, on the reverse strand, counting down.
TTCCTCCTCCGTCTTGTAGTAGGAATTGTTGCCGACGCCGCTCGGCGCCGTCGACGGGATGAAGGCTTCGCTGACGGCGGTTCCCGCCAACGCCGCTTTCAGATTGTCGATGTCGCGCTTCACCTCCGCCTCGCCGATATAGGCAACCGGGCCGACGCAATAGAGGGGACGGATCGGCGCGACGGTGCCGCCGAGCATCGCGCGCTCGAAATACTCCTTATAATATTCGGGGAAGTGCGCGACCTCCTCGGCGAAGAGGTTCATCTTTTCGCCGGGGCGTGTCTCGAACCCCGCAAGGCGGCCGCGGATGTAGGCGAAGAATCCCGGCTTCGACATCTCGCCATCGGTAACGATGTCGATGCCGGTTTCGGCCTGTCGCTTTACCGTCGCCGCGACGGCGGCACGGACTTCCTCGTCATAGGCCCGTGCGTCATCATCTTTCCCGGCGAGCTTCGCCTTCATGCTGTCGAGCAGCGGCGCCGGCCGCGGCAGTGAGCCGACATGGGTTACGAGAATTCGCGTTGCGCTGTGTTCCAAATTCGCCTCCCATCCTTACCGTTTCATCGCACCCGTCAGCCGCGCAATTCCGACAAATCCCGATAGAGATCGAGCGCCTCGGGATTGGCGAGCGCTTCGTCATTCTTCACCGCCCGGCCATGAACGATTTCGCGCACCGCGATCTCGACGATCTTGCCGCTCTTGGTGCGTGGGATGTCGGCGACGGCGACGATCTTCGCCGGCACATGCCGGGGCGAGGCATTGTCCCTGATCTGCTTCCGGATGCGCTTTTCCAACGCCTCGTCGAGGAGAACGCCTTGGCGCAGCGTGACGAACAACACGACACGGGTATCGCCCTGCCATTCCTGGCCAATGGCGAGCGCCTCCAACACCTCCGGGATCTGCTCGACCTGGCGATAGATCTCGGCGGTGCCGATCCGCACCCCGCCGGGATTAAGCACGGCGTCCGAGCGGCCATAGATGACGAAGCCGCCATGGCGCGTTCTGGCGACGAAATCGCCATGGGTCCAGACATTGGGGAAATGGGCGTAATAGGCGGCGAAATAGCGCTCGCCATCGGGATCGTTCCAGAAGCCCAAGGGCATCGAGGGAAACGGCCGGGTGCAGACCAGTTCGCCCTTCTCGTCGATCTTCGCCGGGCGGCCGTCGGCGGTGAAGACATCGCTCGCCATGCCGAGCGCGGCGCATTGCATCTCGCCCCGCCACACCGGCGACAGCGGGTTGCCGATGGCGAAGCAGGCGAGCAGATCGGTCCCCCCCGACATCGAAAACAGGAATACGTCGCGCTTCACCCCTTGATAGACGAAATCGAAGCTTTCAGGCGCCAGGGGCGAGCCGGTCGAGGCGATCGTGCGGATGCTTTCGAGCCGGTGATGGTCCGCCGGCCGATAGCCCGATTTGTTCAAGGCATCGAGGAATTTGGCCGAGGTGCCGAAGAAGGTGATGCCGTCCTCGGTGGCATAATCGAACAAGATTTCGGGCCCGGGATGGAACGGCGATCCGTCGTAAAGCATCAGCGTCGCCTCCGACGCCAAGGCCGAGATCAGCCAGTTCCACATCATCCAGCTGCAAGTGGTGAAATAGAAGACGCGATCGCCGGGCTTCACGTCGCAATGAAGAAGATGCTCCTTCTTGTGCTGAAGGATGGCGGCACCCTGGCAATGGATGATGCATTTCGGCACGCCCGTCGTGCCGGAGGAATAAAGGATGTAGAGCGGGTGGGCGAAGGGAAAGCGCGGGAATTCGATCTCGCGCGCCGCGAACCGGGTGAGGAAATCATCATATAGCACGGCATGGGCGATGCCTTGGGTCGCGGGCGCGTCGCGCGAATAGGGCACGATGACGACCCGTTCGAGCGTCGGCAGCGCCGCCGCAATCTCCTTTGCCTTGTCGAGATTGTCGAACCGCTTGCCGTTATAGAAATAGCCGTCGGCGAGGATCAAGATTTTGGGGCCGATCTGGCCGAAGCGGTCGAGCACGCCCTTGACGCCGAAATCGGGCGAGCAGGACGACCACACCGCGCCGATGGCGGCCGCGGCGAGGCACGCGATCACCGCTTCCGGCATGTTGGGCATATAGCCGACGACGCGGTCGCCGGGGACGACGCCTTCGGCCGAGAGGGCCTGGGCGAAGCGCGACACCGCGTCATAAAGCTCGCGATGGGAAACGCGCCGCTTCACCCGGTCCTCGCCGCGAAAGATGATGGCGTCGCTATCGTCGCGCCGGCGCAGCAGATTCTCGGTGAAATTGAGCCGCCCTTCGGGGAAGAACCTTGCGCCAGGCATCTTGTCGCCGTCGGCGACCACGATGTCGCCGGGCTCGCCGATCACCTCGGTGAATTCCCAAATGCTGCGCCAGAATTCCTGCGGTGCCTCGATCGACCAGCGATGGAGGGCCTCGTAATCGGCGAATTTGCGCTGCCAGCGGCGTTCGGCGGCGCGGGCGAACCGGTTCATGTTGGCCCTTTCGAGCCAGCCTGCCGGGGGTTGCCAAAGGGGAGTGTCCATGACGCCAATTTAGCCGAGGCGCCGCGCCCGGCGCCAGCCTCTCCGCCGCCCATCCTAATTCCGAGGACATAATACCTGATTCGATGCTCGGAACCACTTGCCGCCATGACCCCGATCATCCTAAATGGTGGAAATAAGGAGACGACCTATGGACCAATCATACGGAGTCGTAAGTCCGATCGGTGACGCGCGGGATGCCGCGGGCAGCGAGAAGAAAGCAATAGGCGCCCAGCCGTTGGATTCTCTCGACGGAAAGAAGATTGCCCTTATCTGGACGGAATTTTACAACGGTGACACGGCTCTGCGCGCGTTCGGTGCGCATCTCGGACAACGCTATTCCAACCTCAAATTCATTGAAATGGCTCCGGGACGCGGTCGGAACTGGGGCGACCATCCCGACGCGACCATCGGTGAACTGGCGCGAGAAAACGGGGTACACGGCGCGATCGTCGCCGCCGGTTGTTGAGGGACCTGTGCGCCCGCCGTGTCGCGGGCAATGGTTTGGCTTGAAGAAGCCGAGATTCCCACAGTAGGCGTCGTTTGCGCGGGCTTTAAGCGGGCTGCCCGAATGGTCGGGCGTGCCGGCGGGCTTTCGGCAATGCGTCTGCTTGAGTATCCGCTGCCGAATATTGGCGCGCAGGCGCGTGACGAGATTCAGGTATCCTCGCTACCCTTGGTGGACGAGCTCGTCACGCTGTTGACCAATCCTCCTCCGCTGGACGCGCCAAGTAAGAACCAGCGCCCAAAGCCGCCGGCAGCGACGCCGCGCGATATTGTCTTCAGCGGCTCGCTCCTCGAGGTGAATGAGTATTTCGACGCGCGCGTTTGGACCGATGGGCTTCCGATCATTCCGCCGACGCCGGCATATGTCGATGAATTCCTCAAGTTCACGGACCGGCCGGCCGACGAAGTAATAGGGCTGCTTCCGCCGACGCGTTTGCCGGCGACCGTCTGGAAAGTGGCGGTCAACGGGGCGATGGCCGGGTGCCGGTGCGAAACCATGCCGATCTTGCTGGCGATTGCCGAAGCGATCGCGGATCCGGCGTTCGGTATTGAGAATGTCGGCAGTACGGTCGGGATGACCCCCCTCATCATTCTGAACGGCCCGCTTGCGAAGCAGCTCGGCTTCAATTCCGGCCAAGGCGTTCTTCGTCCCCAGGCGCGTGCGAACATTACCGTCAGCAGGTTCTTGCGATTGCTGATGGTGAACATTGCCGGCTACCGCTTGGGTGAGGCCGACATGGCGACATTCGGGCGGAACTATTATCCGGTGCTCGCGGAGTCCGAGGACGAAAGTCCGTGGCAACCGCTCAGCGTGGATCGCGGGTTCGCCCCCGGATCGAACGTTGTCACCGTTCAGTCGGCGGATACGATCGCGCATAATTTCCTGTCGGATGGTCCTGCCGAAAATCATCTGCGGATCATTGCGCGCGAAGTTGCCCGGGAGCTGGGCGGTAACCTGCTCGTGACGATGGAGCGGTTTGGCGGACACATCGCGCCGGTAATCGGGATCACGCCGCTCGTCGCCGGGATTCTCGCCAAGGCGGGCTATTCGAAGGACGCGGTGAAGCAGTGGATCTACGCGCACGCACTCATCCCCGCGAAGAGTTTCGATGAACAGCTTTCGCGTATTGAAGAGGGGTACAACCTTCATGAATCCGTGCGGCGTGGCAAGTTGGCGAAACTGTTCGCGCTAAGCGATGATCCTGCGCGCCTGGTTCCGGTGCTGCACGGGTGGGAAGAGTTACAGATCGTCGTATGTGGTGCGCCCAATCGAAACCGCAGTTTTATCGCCGGCCAATTTGGGCACTATGGAAAGGATGTGTCGAAGGAGGTTCGTCTTCCTCGCGCATGGGATCTCGGTAATTAGCGTACCCTCCTAATTTCGGGGACATAAAGGGCAGGGTGGATCGGCGCAGCAACATCCGCCGCAAACCGGACAGCGAAGCGGGACTAAGCATTGTGTCTCGTTGTTTCGAACCACCAAGACACCAAGTATCACCTGATACCAACTCCCCACCTGTCCCGGCGGAAGCCGGGACCCATTCCTGCCATGGATACCTCTCCGGGCTTGACCCGGGGATCACGCCGGTATGGGGAGGTAAGGGGAGATACCCCATCGGGCGGTCGCCATTTGACATCTCTTGAAGATGAATGATCGGCGTACTACGTTTTTGCCATGATCCGGTCATGGCGCAACGCGGCGAGCCGCCGTGTTTGGGATGAGGACGAACCGCGCCAGTTTGCTTCCCTTGATTTCGCCGCGGCGATCGATCTTCTACTTGCTCTCAATGCCGCGAAAAGCCTGCAAGATTTAAGCCCGCTTGCTAGCGTCGGCCTGCACAAGCTCAAGGGAGATCGCAAGGGTCAATGGGCAATGACCGTGAACGGACCCTGGCGCATTTGCTTCGAGTTCCGGCGCGGCGATGCCTATGACGTAGAAATTGTTGATTACCACAGCGGATAGAGGTGACTGACATGCCCCCGATTTCCCATCCAGGTCGCCTCTTGAGGCGCGAACTCGATGCGCGCGGCCTCAGCGCGAACCGCCTCGCGCTCGATCTCGGCGTGCCTTCCGGCCGGGTAACGGACATTCTCAACGGCCGCCGCTCGATCACCGCCGATACCGCCGTCCGCCTCGGCCGCTATTTCGGCAACAGCGCCCAATTCTGGCTCGACCTCCAAAGCCAATACGACATCGCCCTGGTCGAGCGCGATAAGGGGGCCGACATCGCGAAGCGCGTCCGCCCGGCCGCTTAAACTGGCCTCGCCTCATCCCGAGCGCGGCGTCGAGGCGTCGAGGGACGCCATTCATTTTCTTCGCCACCCCGGCGGAAGCCGGGGTCCACTCATCCGAGTCACGTGAGGTGGGCAAGTGGATACAGGCTTTCGCCGGTATGGGGCTAAATACGTATTATGTCCCCGGAATTCCAATACCGATTATGTCCCCGGAATTCCCTCCCGGAATTCCCCAGGAATTCCTGTCAGCGAATTGCGCTGCGCCGGCGCACGCTACGTTTGCTATATTGCCAAGGAGCACGATGTAGTTGGCAACCGATGAAGCGCCTCGAAAAAAATTCTGAAGCCTTCGTTCAGTACGGCATTTCGGCCGACGTAGCAGCGCGCGCCGCCACCTCGGGCCTAACGGTGACCAAAGTTCGCTCGCTTTCGCTTGGCGACATGGTGAACAAATTTTCGGTCACCGAAGCCGAAGCGAACGAGATCAAAGATGCAGTCCAGCGACAACCAATTGAAAAGGAAACGCTCTACACGCGGCTGGAACGAAGCAATTACACATGCAATATTTGTCATGGGGTTATTAAAGGCACATCCTTCGTAGCTTGCCTATCCGGTTTACACCCACACCCGCTAGGGTTAGTATTGGCCATGGATGTCCTGGCCCGTGAAGATCTGCCTTTCCCGCAGTCTCTGCCGGAGTTCCAGCGCATTTTCCCCGACGACGCGG
>JBOHLV010000185.1:0-6191 GCA_050729815.1 Allostellaceae bacterium | reverse complement strand
GAGCAGGCTCGATTTGCCCGAATTGGGCGGCCCCAGGATCGCGACCGAGACGCCGTCGCGCGTCCGCTCGCCGCGGCGCCGGTCGTCGAGATGCGCCATGGTCTCGGCGCCGAGCGCGGCAATATCTTGCCTGATGCCAGCCAGGAGATCGGGCGGCAGGCCTTCGTCGGGGAAATCGATCTCGGCTTCAAGGCGGGCGAGCGCCCGCATCAGCCGGCCGCGCCAATCCTCGTAAAGCATGCCGAGCGCGCCTTCGAGCTGGGTCATCGCCTGGCGGCGCTGCTGGGCGGTATCGGCGGCGATGAGGTCGGCGACCGCCTCGGCCTCGGTCAGGTCGAGCTTGCCGTTCTCGAAGGCGCGGCGGGTGAATTCGCCCGGCTCGGCCAGGCGCAAGCCGTCGCGGCGGCCCAGCACATCAAACACCTCCGTCAGCACCGCGCGGCTGCCATGGAGATGGAGCTCCGCCACATCCTCCCCGGTATAGGAATTGGGCGCCGGAAAGAACAGCACCAGCCCGTCATCAATGGTCTCGTCTCGCCCAGGATCGAGGATGCGAACGCGGGCGGCCCGGCGCGGCGGCGGCACGCGGCCGGCGATCGCCTCCAGCGTCGTGCGCACTTCTGGACCCGAGAGGCGGATAACGGCAATCGCCGCCCGCCCCGGCGCCGAGGCAAGGGCATAGATGGTCGGGATCGCGTCATCGGTCGGCATGGGCCTGAGCGCAAAACATAGGTCCGCTTGCAGCCGACGCAACCATCATGATGAAATGGCCCGCCATGGATTTGATCGTCTTCGAGGACGGCCATGCCGAGTGGGGCGGCCGGCGCTTTCCCTGCGCAATGGGCCGTGGCGGCATTCGCCGCGACAAGCGGGAAGGCGACGGCGCGACGCCGGCCGGCTCGTGGCGGATGCGCGCCCTCCTGTTCCGGCCCGACCGGGTGGCGCGCACGCCGCTGACCGGCCTGCCGTTGCGCGCGCTTCGGCCGGAAGACGGCTGGTGCGACGATCCCGCCGACCCGCTCTATAACAAGCCCGTGAAGCTGCCGTATCAGGCCCATGCCGAAGCGCAGTGGCGCGAGGACGGGGTCTACGACCTCATCATCGTCATCGGCTACAACGACGACCCGCCGCGCCCCGGCACCGGCAGCGCCATCTTTCTTCATCTCGCCCGGTCCGATTTTTCGCCGACCGAAGGCTGCATCGCCCTGGCCCGGGACGATTTGTCGGTAGTGATCCGCGAAGCCAACACCGGCTCCTGGGTGGTGGTCGGCGGCGCCTAAGGCAAGGTTGCGAGGCGCTGTTCGAGACGCGGCAGCCCCGCGGTATCGAGATCGAATTTCGTCTCCAACGCATCGACGATCTCGGCGACGCTGTCGAGCCGGCGGCGTTCCGTCGTGCCGTCGCGGTGATGGATGGCGAAGTCTCGATTCCGCAAGACATAGCGGCGATCATCCAGCGGCCGCGCCAGCGTCAGATATTTGACGAAGATCGAGGTGGGATGGGTCGCGGTGAAATAGTTCGCGACCGCGTAATCGGCCGGAAGCTGCGGCACCAGGTCGAAGCGGTAGAGCGGCTCCCAGTCCCCCGCGATCTTAGCCTCGACCTGCCAATCGCCTTGGCGCTCGACGAGGCGAAACGGTTCGAGGGTCGTCTGCTGTTCGATCTCCGGGATGAGGCGCAGCGCGCCGGTCGGCGTCGTACTGCCGAAGCCGGCATCGACGATCCGGGGCTCGCCATCGAGATCGACCATGAGGACCATATGGCTGCGCGGACCCAAGGGCGTTTCGGGCCGGCCCCAGAGCACCCGGGCACCGAGCCCCGTCACCACGAAACCGATATCGCGCAGCGCCGCGGCGAACAGCGCGTTCTGCTCGAAGCAATAACCGCCGCGCCGGCCCCGCACCATCTTGCGTTCGAGCGTGCCGATGTCGAGCTCGACCGGCAAGCCGAGGAACGGGTTCAGATTCTCGTACGCGATGGCGCGGCCGTGATGCGCGGCCAGCGCCGCCAACGTCTCGGCTTCGAGCGCGACCGGCCCCGACCATCCGATGCGTGCGAGATAGGCATCGAGGTCCATCCCGCCCTCACTTCGGCGACATCACCATGGTCATCTGGCGACCCTCCATGCGCGGCGTCAGCTCCACTTTCGCGATCTGTTCGAGATCACCCCTGACCCGCATCAGCACGTTCATGCCGATCTCCTGATGGGCGAGTTCGCGACCGCGGAAGCGCATCGTGACCTTGACCTTGTCGCCCTCGCCGATGAATTTCAGCATCGAGCGCATCTTGACATCGTAATCATGGTCGTCGATGCCGGGGCGCAGCTTGATCTCCTTGACCTCGATGATCTTCTGTTTCTTGCGCGCCTCGTTCTTGCGCTTCTGTTCCTCGTATTTGAACTTGCCGAAATCGAGGATCTTGACCACCGGCGGATCGGCATTGGAGGCAACCTCGACCAGGTCGAGCCCGGCCTCCTGGGCGCGCGTCATGGCGTCCTGCCGGGGCACGACCCCAATCATGGTGCCGTGCTCATCGACCAGTCTTACGCGCGGGACGTTGATCTGAAAATTCACCCGAGGGCCATCGGCGGCCGGGGTTTGAGGCTGGGGGAAGCGGGGTGGGATGGACGGGCTCCTGTCTCGTGGATAGTTCGGTTGCGCCGCCTCACGCCGGCGGCTGCGCCTCTTCGTTCAATTTAGCGAGCGCCGCATCGAGCGCAAGCACTTCTTGCTCGCGGCCGCCGAGCCGGCGCAACGCCACGGTATTCTCCTCCGCCTCGCGCTTGCCGACGACCAGCAGCAACGGCACCTTGGCGAGGCTGTGCTCGCGGACCTTGTAATTGATCTTCTCGTTCCGCAGGTCGCTCTCGGCGCGCAGCCCGACCGCCTTCAAGGCGGCCGCGACCTGCCCCGCGTAGCCATCGGCCTCGCCGGTGATGGTCAGCACCTCGGCCTGCACCGGCGCCAGCCATAGGGGCAGCTTGCCGGCATAATGCTCCAACAGGATGGCGATGAAACGCTCAAACGAGCCGAGGATGGCGCGGTGCAGCATGACCGGCGTGTGGCGCTGTCCATCCTCGCCGATATAGCTTGCTTCGAGCCGCTCCGGCAGCACCAGATCGACCTGCAACGTGCCGCATTGCCAATCGCGACCGATGGCGTCGCGCAGCACGAATTCGAGCTTCGGGCCATAGAACGCGCCCTCGCCGGGGTTAAGCGAATAGGGCAGCTTGGTCGCCTCAACCGCCTCCTTCAGCGCCGCTTCCGCCTTATCCCAGGTCGCATCGGAGCCGGCGCGCACCGGCGGCCGATCGGAGAATTTTACCCTGATCGCCTCGAAGCCGAAATCGCGATAGACCGACATCAGCAGGTCGCAAAAAGCGACGCTTTCCGAGATGATCTGGTCCTCGGTGCAGAAAATATGGGCGTCGTCCTGGGTGAAGGCGCGCACCCGCATGATGCCGTGGAGCGCGCCCGACGGCTCGTTGCGATGGCAGGAGCCGAACTCCGCCATGCGCAGCGGCAGCTCGCGATAGGAATGAAGATGCTGGCGAAAAATCTGGACATGGCCGGGACAGTTCATCGGCTTCAACGCCAGAATCTTGTCCTCGCTCTCGGCGAAGGTGAACATATGCTCGCGGAATTTCTCCCAGTGCCCGGATTGCTCCCAGAGCGCGCGGTCGAGAAGCTGCGGCGTCTTCACCTCTTGATAGCCCGCGGCATCGAGCCGGCGGCGAATATAGGCCTCGACCGTGCGATAGAGGCGCCAGCCATTTGGATGCCAGAAGACGCTGCCCGCGGCCTCTTCCTGGACATGGAACAGGTCGAGCTCGCGCCCCAAACGGCGATGGTCGCGTTTTTCCGCCTCCTCCAACTGAAAGAGATAGGCCTTTAGTTCTTTTTCGCTGGGGAAGGCGGTGCCATAGACGCGCTGAAGCTGCGCGTTTCGGGCATCGCCGCGCCAATAGGCGCCCGCCACCTTCATCAGCTTGAAACCGTGGCCGAGCCGCCCGGTCGAGGGCAAATGCGGCCCGACGCAGAGATCGACGAATTTGCCCTGGCGATAGAGGCTGATCGCCTCCTCGCGGGGGATTTCGCCGATCCATTCGGCCTTGTATTTCTCACCGATCGAATTGAAGAATTCAACGGCGCGGTCGCGGTCCCATTCCTCGCGCGTGATGGCCTCATCGCGATCGACGATCTCGTGCATCCGCTTCTCGATCTTTTCGAGGTCTTCGGGTGTGAAGGGCGCGTCGCGCACGAAATCGTAATAGAAGCCGGTATCGGTCGCCGGGCCGAACGTGACCTGAGTTTCGGGATAAAGCTCCTTCACCGCCTCGGCCATGATATGCGCGGAATCGTGGCGCAGGATTTCCAGCGCCTCGGGCGAGGCGCCGGTGACGATCGCGACCGTGGCGTCATGGTCGATGCGGGTGGCGAGGTCGCGCGGCACGCCGTCGAGCGTGATCGCGAGCGCGGCCTTGGCGAGGCCGGGGCCGATCGCGGCCGCCAGTTCGGCGCCGCTGACGGGGCCGGGAAAATGCCGCGCCTTGCCATCCGGCAAAATAATGGCGATGCCGCCGGCCTTCACGCTTTCAACTGTGTCACTCATGGCGAGCGGGTGTAGCCGAACCTCGCGCCCACGGCAACCGCGCGCGGGCCGAACTGGCTTCGTTGTTCCTCCAAGGCTTGCCGCCTCTTAGGCCAAATTCTGATGATCTTCTTGGTCAATCGGCTTCGTTTCGCCCGTGAATTGGCTTCGTTTTGGCTTCGTATTTTCCGCAAATTCCGTTGAGATCATTGCCAAAATTGGCTTCGTTTTCGCAAAATTGATATTCGCTTTGCCTCCTTGCCTCCTTGCCTCCTTGCCTCCTTCAACACAGCGGCACGCCGTGCTGCCTTCATTTGGAACAAAGTCGAAACTAGAATAAAAGAGCAACATGTCAAGTGGCTTTTCGGCCATCGCCAGGGCGGCGCGTCGGATAATTTTACGATTTGTCATCGGTTCCCGCGCCGACCCTTCATAACGGACTGAAAACGTTTGATTTAGGAGTTTGGCACGGCGTTTGCGTGCCTTCCGTCATTAACCGTGGAGGGGTGCATGCGCGGAAAATCGTGGGATCGAGTTGCGGGCGGATTGGTCGCGGCGGTGGCCATTGCCCTGTCGGCCGGCGCGTGGGCGACACCGGTACCCGTCGTGACAGTCGACGCGACGGATGTCATCTATGCGGCCGGTTCTCAAGGCTCCATTGCGACCGGTGACGGGGGGACCGTCCCGAGCTACATTGCTCTGTCCGGTAGTGCAGATTTCGTGACCTTCACCGGCGTCACCGGGTCGATCACCTGCTCGTCGCTCGAGGGCTGCATCACGTTGAATGGCGGCGGTAACTACAATGACCCAGATGGCACGGGCGCGGCAGTCACTTCGTCCTCCAACAGCGGGACCAGTTACATTTCAGGCATCACGGCACCCCACTCGGGTTATCTCGTTGGCGTCTTCCTCGCGGCCGGTGGGCCTTACAGCCCGGCGCCAACGGCGCTGAACTTCACCGGAGCGACCTCCTTCACGTCGCTCTCCCCACTCTTGGATCAGGTCTTTTTTATCGGCGACGGGCTCACCGGCGACGGCAGCGGTTCGACCCAGGTATTTAACGTTCCGAGCGGCGCGAGCGAATTGTATCTCGGGATCAGCGACGCTCCCGGATATAATGGCGGCCCCGGGAGCTATAGTGACAATTCGGGAAGTTTCAGCTTCGCCGCGAATGTCATCAATACGCCGTCGGCCATTCCGGAGCCGGATTCGATCGCCCTCCTTGGGGTTGGCCTTCTCGGCCTCTTTGCCGCGTTGCGCTGGTGGCGGAACACCGTGGCGTAACCCGCCTCGCCCGAAGCCCGCCGAGCACTGCCGCACCGGGGAATGACGCACTGACGGCGGCGCCCAATCACGGTGCCGAAAATTCCAGGGACAGAAAATTCCAGGGACACAATACATAATTTTTGACGGTTCGTTGCGACCGACCGCGGGGTCCCAAACCGGGAGACGTAAGTAGAAAGACATATTGTGTCCCCGTATTTACATAAGTGGAATAAGTATTGTGTCCCCGTATTTCAAGGCGTGTTCACCGATGGCTTCGCGCCATAGCGCAGCCCGTCGACGAGGAGAGCGACCATGCGCTCCGCGTGGCCGGGTAC
>JBOHLV010000184.1:0-18274 GCA_050729815.1 Allostellaceae bacterium | reverse complement strand
CCTCAAGACGTGCCGCCTCGTTGGGTGGGGTTGGTGGAAGCACTTGTGAAATGTTCCCGGTAGAGCCGCCTCATCTGCGGGCGGCGTCAACATATCGCGAGAACGCGTTAACCGCCATGGCATGGCGCATTTCCACGGCAATCGTGCGAATCGGCGTCCCGGAAGTCCAGGCGAATCGCCAAACCGCGCGGAAAACGGCAGCGGCCGCCGTGTGGTGGGCGCTGCCGACCCGTCCGCAATCGCGGGAAAACCGTGGGTTCGGCGTCAAACTGTTGCAGTTTGGCAACAACGCGGGGAAATCATCCTAACGTAAAGGTCTTCTTTCTTGTCTCTTGCATCGGGCTTCGGCGAAATGCCCACGGTTGGACGCGCGATTGCGTTCTGCGAGAAACACGAAACCCACTTGGGGGTCAGACATGAAGCTTCTACGCAACCTTAGCCTCGGCGTCGCCGTCGGCGCCCTCACCGCGGCCGGCGTGCTGCTGGGGGTGGCCCAACCGGCGGCGGCACAGGCGCCACCGGGATTCTTCCAGATTCCCGGCACCAAGACCGCAATCCTGTTCACCGGCCAGGTGGGCACCCGCGGCATCTTGGACACGAAAGACTACAACGTGGACTATCCCGGCCTGGCCGGTATCGATGCCGATATTCTGATCCCGTTGTTCATTCCCGCCCACGACAATGTCAGCCATTTGGGCGGCAACAACAACGGCGGCTTCCACTTCAGCGCCAGGGACTTCTCCTTCGGCTTCATCACCACGACGCCGACCCTATGGGGCAATCTCGGCACTACACTGATCTTAGGCGCCGGCTCGAACCTCAACGATCCGGCTGGCTTCAGCCAGGCATTCCAGAATGTCGGCGTGGTCGTGGCGTTCGGCACGTTGGGCCCATGGGAAGCCGGCATGAACGGCACCCTGATGGGCGACAGCGAAGCCGCGCCCGATACCATGGGTGAGCCGCTGGGCCTTCCCGGCCAGTTGGGCGGCATTCAGCCGGGCATCCGTTATACCTGGGTCGGTCCCAATGGCTTCAGCCTCGCCGGCGCGTTGGAGCAGAGCTTCACCGGGGGCGTTTCCGCTGCCTTCATTGGAAATTTCCCGAACCAGTTGTTCACGCCTTCCACCAACGCGGCTTTGGGTAGCCTTAGCTGGGGTCCGGACGCACCGTGGAGCAGCGGTACGGTGATGGGCACCACCACTTGGCCCGACCTCATCGTGAAGGCCCAGTTGGATCAGCCCTGGGGGCATGTCGCCCTCGGCGGTATGATCCACAACCTGTCCTCCTCCTGTACCGAGGCGTGCGACCCTGGAACCAGCAGCCCGACCGGCACCGATACCTGGGGCGATTTGCCCAACTATAACAAAGTGGGTTGGGCGCTGAACCTGACCGGCCATTTCAATACCTGGGGCAAAGACACCCTGAAATGGGGTGCCTTCGTCGGCCAAGGCGTCGATCACTATATGGGTGACTACGGCGGCAACCAGGGCATGGAGATTGGCATGGGACCGACCTGCGGCGGCGGAACCGTGGCGGCTCCAACCTGGTGCGGCGCTTATATCCCGACCGATTGGGGTCTTTTCGGCGCGTACCAGCATTTCTGGACCGAACAGCTTCGTTCGACGGTGGGTGCCGGTTACGATCATGTCGGAAGTAGCAACGCCTACCAGACCACGCCGAGCGCTACGAGGAATCTGGGTCCGACCTTCGTTGGCGCCAATGTGGACAACGTATCGCATTGGAGCGTCCTCGCCAATCTGATCTGGAGCCCGGTGCCGAAGGTTGATCTTGGTGTCCAGTACCTCTACTACCACGTTACTTATCTGACCAACGATTCTGGCGTCGTCAACGGCGACGGTAACGGCGGGGCGGACCAGCGCTTCGAGTTCGAATCGATCTTCCACTTCTAGTTTGGTTAGTTAGGTCGCTCGCAAGAGCGGTCTCCATGACGAACCCGCCGGCGGCAACGCTGGCGGGTTTTTCATGCCGATCCATTGGTTTGTGTAGGCGCTCTGGATTCCTCCCCCGGCTTGACCGGGGGATTTCGCGGGCGTGGCGGGCATGACGCCTTTGTCGCGATTGCTGAACGCAAAATACATTATTCGGCCCGAAAACTCATCCCAAAATCGGTGCGCCAAGCCGAATTGATCTCACGATTCGCGCCTTGAGAATTACCGCATAGTGCGTTATATTGGTGACGTTCAATCGCTCGTCAGCATTCATCGGAGGAAGCGAGCGGGGGTAACCATTAATTTTGCCGAACGAAGCCAATTTTTCACGGCGAATCAACGATCGGCGGGCGAAAAACGAAGCCAATTTCGCGGCCCCGTTGTTATTGCAATACGGCGTATTACATTGTAGTTCAGTTGGACGACTTCATTAGGGCTGGCTTCATAAGGATGACGAGCATGGCGAAAACAGAACCGATCAGCATTCGCTTACCCGAGACACTCAGCGCGGAGGTGAACGTGATCGCGGCGTCGCTCGACCGTTCGAAATCGTGGGTCATCGAACAGGCCGTGCGCGAGTTCGTCAATCTCCATCACTGGCAGCTTGCCGCGATCGACGAGGGCCTTAAAGCGGCGGACGAAGGTCGCGTAGTGGCCCATGAGGACGTCGCGGCATGGGTCCGGTCGTGGGGTGGTCCCAACGAACAACCCAAACCGAAATGCGAATAGTCTGGACCCTTCCGGCGATTGGCGATCTCGATGCTCTCAAGGTCTATGTCGCCCGTGACAACACCGCGGCGGCGGAGCGTCAGGCCGAGCGCGTTCTCCTGGCCGTAGGCAATCTCGTGCAATTTCCAGAGATCGGCCGGCCCGGTCGTCGGGCGGGAACACGGGAGCTGGTGGTCAGCGGGACCCCCTATATCGTGCCTTATCGGATCAAGGGCGAAGCTATCGAGATTCTTCGCGTCCTACACGGCCGCCGCCGCTGGCCGGAACGCCTCTAGCCGGCTTCGGCGTCCCTCAGCCCTCGTGCCACGGCGGGATGAGGCTCGGCCTGGCAAAGTGATAGCCCTGGAGAAGCCGGACGCCTTCACGGTGCAGAATCGCGGCCTCGTGCTCGTTCTCGACGCCTTCGGCGATGGTAAGGAAGCCCATGCCTTGGGCAAGGCCGACGAGATGGCGCAGGAAGATCTGGTTTTCGGGCTTGGTCGCGAGGTCGTGCACGAAGTGGGCGTCGATCTTGACGGTGTCGACCGCGCGCAATTGCAGATGGCGCAGCGAGGTGAAGCCGACGCCGAAATCGTCGATGGCGACGCGGCAGCCGAGTTCGCGCAACGCTTCGACGAAGCGCGCGCATTCCTCGATGTCCGATAGTGCCGCGGTCTCGGTAATTTCGACGACGAGGCGGCGGGCGACATCGGGCTGATCGCGCAGGAGCCGCGTCGCGGCCCTGAGCCAGCTCCAATCGGTCGCGGTGAGACCGGAAATGTTGAAGCCGAGGGTGACCCCGGGATGGATCGCCGCCTCGCGCACCGCCCGCTCGAGGACATAGCGGTCGATGGTGCGCACGAAGCCGAGCCGCTCGATCACGGGAATGAACGCGGCGGCCGCTACCGGCTTGCCGTCCTCGTCGAGCATGCGCAACAGGCATTCGTGATAATCGACGGCGCCCGGCGGCCCATCGGTCTTGACGATCGGCTGATAGGAGAAGACGAGACGCCGGTCCTTCAGCGCGCGCTGCACCTGTTCGCCGACAGCCATATCGGCGCGGCGCTTTTCCCGCTGCTCGGCCGACAGGGAGTAAGCGATGAAGCAGTCGCTGCCGGCGCGCTTCGCCTTGGCAAGCGCGTGCTCGGCACGGTTCATGATGTCGCGGGCGACCGGCCCCTCATGCGGAAACATGGCGGCACCGATCGACACGGTCGCATAAACCGGCCCGGCCGCGGTCAGCACCGGTTCGCGATTGACGATGGTGAGGATGCGCTCGGCGGCGATGGCCGCGCGCTCCTCGGGACATTCAGCCAGCACGATGCCAAACCGGTCCGCCTCGACCCGGCCCAGCACGTCGCTGGCGCGCAGGGTCAGCTCAAGGCGATGGCCGATCTCGATCAGCACGGTGTCACCCACCGCGGTGCCGAAGGAATCGTTGACATCGCTGAGCCGGTCGATGCCGACCGCGAGATAGGCGCCGGCGCGGCCGCTGCGCTCGCTTGCGCTGATGACGTATTCGAAGGCTTCCCGCAGGCGCCGGCGGTCATAGAGGCCGGTCAGCTCGTCATGGCCGGCACGGCGCTCGCGGACGGCGAGGGGGCCACCGCGGCGGCCATCGAGAAACCGCCACACGCCGCGCATGGAGCCATCGGCGGTCACGGCGCCGCGGTCATGAACCCAAAGGATTTCGCCATCGGGTGCCGTCAGGCGATATTCGCAATCATAGGTCTGTCCGGTGGCGCGGTGCGCGTCGAGCCGGCTCTCGCGCTTGCGCCGATCGTCGGGATGGAGCCGGTCCGTCCAAGCCTTGCCGTCGGGCAACGCGGCGGCCGCGCCGAGCCTGGCGAACTCCGGGCTCGCGCCCGCCCATCGCACCTGGTCCCGTTCCATGTCCCAGATATAGACGACGTCACCCGCGGCGATCAGCGCGTCAAGCGCATCCTCGCCGTGGCCTGGGGACTCATCAATGGCGGGTTCGGCCGCCGGGATTCGGATCGACATGGGCACCTCGCAAAGGACAGGTGCCAGATTAGAATGAGTTGACTAACGTTCGATTAACGCGCCCTCGGGATCAGCGTTGCGTTACCGGCGTGTGCTGGTGGAGGAACGGCATCACCGCCTGGCCGAATTCGCGCGGGTTGATCTGCATGAAGCAATGGCCGCCGCGCGGGAAGAATTTGGCCTCGGCGCCGGGGATCAGCCGTGCCAGCTCTTCGGACAGGTAAGAGGGCAGGACGAAATCATCCTCCGCCGCCACCACCAGCACCGGCGTCTTGATGCGGGCGAGGTCGGCGCTGCGATCGAAGGCCAGGAGCGCGTCGATGCGGGACAGCACGATGTCCGATTTGAAGCCGGCAAGCAATTGCGATTCCATCTGGCGCAGGCGCTCATTATTGCGGGCCACCCATTCCGGCGGATAGAGCATGATGGTCGCGGCCTCGACATAGGCGCCGGGTCCGAGCTCGGTCAACAGCTTGCGCCGCAAGGTATAGACCCGACGCAAAAACGGATCCTGTCGAGCCCAGCCGGCGGCCAGCACGAGGCTGGCCAGCCGCTCCGGATGCTCGATCGCCAGCACCTGGGCGACCGCGCTGCCGGTCGAATGGCCGATGACATGCGCCTTGTCGATGCCGAGCGCATCCATGAGGGCGATCGTGTCGGCGGCGTTGCCTTCGATGGTATGGGTCATGCGTGCCGCGTCGCTATCGCCGACGCCGCGCTGGTCATAGGTGATGACATCGAAGGCGCGCGCGAACAGCGGCACCTCTTCGCGCCAGAAGTCGGCCGAGCCGCCGAGCCCGCTCGCAAATACCAAGGGAAAGCCGCCGCCGTGACGTTCGTAATGAAGCTGGCAATCGCCGATGGAAATGCGCGGCATGGGCAGCGTCCCTCGCGGGGGCAAAGTGGCATTGTGGCAATCGGAACATGCCGACGGATGCGTCGTAGCATCGCCCGCGCGGCCGAGTCAAACGCGGTCCACGGTCCGCCGGCATGCGTCACTCGCAAAGCGCGCGCGCCGGCAACTTGCCGCTGGCGCGGCCTCCCACTTTGGGTTATGGCAAATCCCGGGGTGTCTAGCCAAAGGGGGATGATGGCATGCTCAGGATTCGTGCGCTGGCGATCGGCGCCGCGGCGCTGGTCGGCTGGCTGGCGGCGCCGGCGACGGCACAGGAGGTGACGCAAGGCGAGTGGCACTACACGACCGCGACGTCGATGTCAGGCATGAATATGCCGAACATTCCGCCCGAACAACTGAAGAAAATGCCGCCCAACGTCAGGGCACGCATCGAACGCATGATGCACGGCCGCAACATGGAATATTCGGCCTGCGTCACCGCGCGCAAGGCGAAGCCGCAGCTTCCGAAGAACCTCGATTGCAAGGTCGAGCACATGCACCGCGATGGCCACCGGCTCACCTGGTCGGCCTCGTGCCGCATGCCAAACGGCATGACGAGCCGTGCCGATGCCGCCGCGACCTATCATCGCCACCGCATGGTGTTGGATATGACGATTCGTTCGACCGGTCCGGCCGGCCGGCCGACGACAAGCCACATCCATACGGTTGGCCGCTATGTCGGGCCGTGCAAATGACGCGATCCGTCATCGTGGGAAGATCGGCACGACGATGAAGATCGGGGTGCGGATCTGCGGATAGTCGCGCGGCAAATGCGGGAACGGTGTGCTGTTGGTGATCATCTCGCGCGCGGCCTCGTCGAGCAACGGCACCCCGGTCGAGGCCAGCAGCGTGATATTGACGATCCGGCCCTCGGGATCGATCACGACATTGAAAATCACGTGACGCGCCAGCGCGCCGGCAAAATCCGCCGCCGGCGGATAGACGCGATTGCGCTCGAGACGGTGCATCAGCCGGTTGAGATAAGGATCGCCGGCAAGGTTGCGCCTACCCTCGCCGCCGCCCTTTGACGGCAGGCGCAGCACCAGATTGCGCATCGGCGGCGCCGCCGCGCGCTGCTGCCGCAAGGCGGGCGGCAGCCGGCTGATCGGCACCGTGACGCCGTGACCGCGCGCGGTTTCCGTGGCTTGGGTGCGCGGCGGCGTTGGCTTCGGTGCCGGCGGCTCTGGCAATGTCGGGGGCGGCGGCACCACCGCGGCCTTGGGCATGAGCGGCAAGGCCTTGGGCAGCGCCGGCTTTGGCAGCTTGCTCTTTTTCGCCTCGGTCTTTTGATCGGCGCCGGACTCGCGCGGTTTCGGCTCGACCGGCTTCGGCTTGGGCTTGGGCTTCGGTTTCGGTTTCGGTTTCGGTTTCGGTTTCGGCTTCGGTTTTGGTTTGGCGGCGGCCGGTTTGGGTTTGGGCTTCGCCAATGCGAGCTTCGGTTTGGGCTTCGCCGACGGCTTCGGCAACTGCCGCAGCAGCGTCACCTTGATGACATGGACAGGCGGCGGCGCCGTCGGCCGCCAGTCATAGATGATAAGCGCGACGATGAGGAGATGCAGAAAGAGCGCCGCGAGGATCGTCCAAATGGTGATCGCGCGGGCCGAATCCCGGCTCGGCGGCGGCAGCAAATCTCCCTCGGCGAGATCGATCTCGGGTGCCGGCGCCGCGTCTTCGCTCGGCGAGGTCATCGTCGTTAGGCGGCGACCCCGTGGTCGCGTGCGAAATCGCGAAGCTTGCCCCGCAAGGACCGCGATGGCAGCCGATCGAGATCGGCCAGAAGCCCGTCGAGCGAGGCGAGGTCGACGCTTCGCACCATCGCCTTGACCGGGCCGATGCGCCCGGGCGTCATGCTCAAGGAACGCAGCCCGATGCCGATGAGCGCCAGCGCCGCCAAGGGCTCGCCCGCCATCTCGCCGCACACGGCCAGCGGCACCCGCTCCTTCGTGCAGGCGGCGCCGAGCTCGCGCAAGAGCCGCAGCACCGGCGTCGATAGCGAGTCATAACGCTCGGCGATCCTCGGATTGTTGCGATCGGCGGCGTAAAGAAACTGGACGAGATCGTTGGTGCCGACCGAAACGAAATCGACCTCGGCAAGGAATTGCGGCAGCTCGAAGAACAGCGACGGCACTTCGAGCATGACGCCGATCTCGATCCGCGCCGGCGGCGGGTGGTCGTGGTGGCTGGCGCGCTTCAGTTCGAGATCGAAGATCGCCCGCGCCTGTTGGTATTCGGCGGCGTCGGCGACCATCGGGAACATGACGCGCAAACGCCGGGCCGAGGCGGCCTGGATCATGGCGCGCAATTGCTGGCGCAGAAGCGCGGGCCGATCAAGCGCGATGCGGATCGCGCGCCAGCCCATTGCCGGATTCTCTTCCCGCGCGCCGGTCATATAGGGCAGGATCTTGTCGCCGCCGATATCGAGCGTGCGGAAGGTCACGGGCCGCGTCCCCGCCTCTTCGAGGACGCGGCGATAGGTCGCCGCCTGCTCCGCGACCTTGGGAAGCTTGCCGCTCAGCATGAACAACAGCTCGGTGCGGAACAGGCCGATGCCGTCGGCGCCGGTGTCGTCGAGATGCGGCAGGTCGAGGATCAGGCCGGCATTGATGTTGAGCGAGATGCGCGCGCCATCGCGCGTCTCGGCGGGAAGGTCGCGGATTGCCTCATAGTGCCGCCGCTCGCCCGCCGCCGCTTCGAGCCGGGCGCCGACCGAACGCTGGACATCCTCGCCGGGGCGCAGCACGATCTGGGCCTCGTCGCCGTCGATGACGACGAGGTCGCCGGCTTCGACCTTGGCAAGCGCGTCCGCGACCCGGCCGACCACCGGAATGTCGAGCGCGCGCGCCACGATCGCGACATGCGAGGTCGGCGAACCTTCCTCCAGCACCAACCCCTTGAGCCGCTGCCGGTCGTAATCGAGGAGTTCCGCCGGTCCCATCTCGCGGGCGAAGAGGATGCACTCCTCCGGCAGCTCCGCCATCGCGGCGGTCGGCGGCCGACCGGCCAGGTGCTGTTGCAGCCGGTTGCCGAGATCTTCGAGATCGGCGAGGCGGTCGCGCAGGTAGTGATCGGTCGCCTTGGCCATGCGACCGCGGTTTTCGTCCTGCACCCGCTGCACCGCGGCCTCGGCGGTGAGGCCGCTCTGTACCGCCTCGGTCATGCGCTGTACCCAGCCGCGGTCGGAGGCGAACATGCGATAGGCTTCGAGCACGTCGCGATGCTCGCCGGCGGCGGCGACATCGCTTTCCTTCAGCATCTCGTCGATGGCGATGCGCATGCCGGCGATCGCGGTCCGAAGCCGCCGCAGCTCGACGACCGGATCGTCAGCGACGATCGCGCGGATGACGATGCGCGGCGCATGCAGCACCGCAACGCCCTTGGCAAGGCCGCCATTGAACTTGACACCATCGAGCCGCAGCGCGGCAAAGCCGGTCCAGTTGGAGGAGCCGAGCTCGGCCGGCGAGACCAGCTCGCCGCTCGCCACCAGCTCCGTCACCACCATGGCGATGGTCTGAAGGGTCTCGGTGTCGTCCTCGCTGTAATTGCGCCGGGTGCGATTCTGCACGGCGAGCACGCCCAGCACCCGGCCGCCGCGCAACAGCGGTACGCCGAGGAGCGAATGATAGATTTCCTCGCCCGTCTCCGGCCGATAGGCGAAATCGGGATGCGCCTGCGCGTCGGAAAGCGCCAAGGGCCGCGCCGTCGCCGCGATCACGCCGATGAGGCCCTCGCCGACGCGAAGCCGCGTCTTGTGTACCGCCTCGGGGCGCAGCCCCTCGGTCGCGAACAGCTCCAGCAGATCGTCGAGCCGCATGATGTAGCAGGAGCACACCTCCGCCACCATTTCCGTGGCGATCAGGCTGACGATGGCGTTGAGCTTGGCCTCGGCCGTGCCCGGCCTCGCCATCGCATCCCGCAGCCGACGTAACAGGCGGCGGGAGGGGGAGATACCCGCGCCGCCGGGTTCCATTACCCTTCCGCCCGAAGCGGCGCGGCGCGCGCCGACGGCGACGGATCGCGGGCCGAGAGGGTGGCGAGCGCCTCGGCCAGGAGCTCGGCCAGGATATCGCGGGTCGCTTGCGCGCGCGTCACCATGCCGACGCTCTGGCCCGCCATGACCGATCCGGTCGCGACATCGCCCTCGATGACGGCGCGCTTCAAGGCGCCGGCCCAGAAATGCTCGATCTCGAGCTGTGCCGCCTTCTGATCGACCTCGCCGCGCATGAAACGCCGGAGCACGTCGCGTTGTAATTCGAGGAAGCGCACCGTGCCGGCGTTGCGGATCGCGCGCACCGGGGTCACCCGGAAACGCGGATCTAGCTGCACCGAGGCGACGGCATCGCGCGCATGGGCGCGGATGAAGACATCCTTGAAGCGCGGATGCGCGATCGATTCGTGGGCGCAAACGAATCTTGTGCCGAACTGCGCCCCCGAGGCGCCCATTTCGAGATAGGACACGATCGCCTCGCCGCGTCCGATGCCGCCGGCGACGAATACCGGCACGTCGCGGATGTGGGGCAGGATTTCCTGTGCGAGGACGCTGGTCGAGACCGGGCCCATATGGCCGCCGGCCTCGGCACCCTCAATGATGAGGGCGTCGGCCCCCATCCGCACCAGCTTCTTCGCGATCGGCAAGGCGGGCGCGAAGCATAACAGTTTTACCCCGGCATCCTTGATGCGCCGCACCGCGGCGGTCGACGGGATCGCGCCGGCGAGGACGATATGACTGATGCCACGATCGACGCAGACATCGGTCAGGATGGCAAGATCGGGATGGAGGGTGATGAGATTGACGCCGAACGGCCGCCGCGTCAGCGCCTGCGTCGCCGCGATCTCCCTGTCGAGCGCCGCGCCGTCCATCGAGCCGCAGGCGATGACGCCGAAGCCGCCACCGTTCGAGATCGCGGCGACGAGGTTGCGCTCCGACACCCAGGTCATGGCGCCGCCCATGATGGCGAGATCGGAACCGAGAAAATCGGTGCCGTGCCGCCACAAGGCATCGAGCCGGGCGCGCGCCGGATCGCGCGCGAGGCTGCGCTGGCGCAGTTCGACCGCGGTTGCCCTGTCCGCCATCGCGCTCACGCGGCGTCGAGCCCATAGGCGGTGTGCAACGCGCGGAGCGCGAGCTCGGTATATTTTTCCGCGACCAGCACGCTCACTTTGATTTCCGACGTCGAGATGACAAGGATGTTGATGCCGTTCTCGGCGAGGGTCTTGAACATTTCCTGCGCGATGCCGGCATGGCTGCGCATCCCGACCCCGATCACCGAAATCTTGACGACGTCCTGGTCGGGCTTCAAGGCGGCAAAACCGAGCTCGTCGCGCTTTGCCGCGAGCAGCTTTACCGTTCGGTCGAGATCGCTCTTCGCCACGGTGAAGGTCAGGTCGGTGAAGCGGCCATCCTCGGAAATGTTCTGCACGATCATGTCGACATTGATGAGATGATCGGCGAGCGGGCCGAAGATCGCCGCCGCCACGCCTGGCCGGTCGGGCACCTTGAGGAGCGTCACCTTTGCCTCATCGCGGCTATAGGCGATGCCGCTCACGATCTGTTGTTCCACGATCTCGTCCTCGTCCACGACCAGGGTTCCGGGGCTGTCGGTGAAGCTCGACAATACCTGAACCCGGACATGATGGTTCATCGCCAGCTCGACCGAGCGGGTCTGCAGCACCCTGGCCCCCTGGCTCGCCAGCTCCAGCATCTCTTCATAGGTAATCTTATCCAGCTTCCTGGCCTTCGCAACGATGCGTGGATCGGTGGTGTAGACGCCATCGACATCGGTGAAGATATCGCAGCGCTCGGCTTGAAGCGCCGCCGCCAGCGCCACCGCCGACGTGTCGGAGCCGCCGCGGCCGAGCGTTGCGATGCGTCCATCCGTCGTTACGCCCTGAAAGCCCGCCACCACCGCAATCTCGCCGGTCGCGATGCTGCGTTGCAACATCTCGACCGGAATCGCGCGGATGCGCGCCTTGCCCAGAGCATCGTCGGTCTCGATCGGGACCTGCCAGCCAAGCCAAGACCGCGCCTTGAGGCCGAGATTCTGCAGGGCGAGGGCGGTAAGGCCGCTCGTCACCTGCTCGCCCGAGGCCACCACGACGTCATATTCGCGCGCATCGGCCTGGGCCCCCGCCTCGCGTGTCCATTGGACCAGTTGATCGGTCACGCCCGCCATCGCCGAGACCACGACCGCGATCTCGTGGCCCGCGGCCGCCACGCGCTGGATGCGCGCCGCCACGGCGCGAATCCGCTCGATATTGGCGACCGAGGTGCCGCCGAATTTCATGACGAGGCGTGCCATGCCGCTCTAAGCCTGCCGATCGCGCACGGGGGGTGGTTGCCGGAATCCGGGCGGCTATTCATACTATCGTGCCGGTGATCTAGGCAAGGCAGGGAGGAACAAGTTGTGTTTCCGTTTGTGAATGTCGCGGCCCGATGACGGCGTTCGACCGAGATCGCGGCGTCGATCCCGCCGAGGTCGCACGCTTCGCCCGCCAAGCCGAGCGCTGGTGGGACCCCGAAGGCGAGGCTTGGCCGCTCCATCGCATCAATCCCTTGCGCCTCCAATTCATGCGCGACCGTCTGGCCGGTCATTTCGGCCGCGATCCCAACGCGTCGCGCCCGTTCGCGGGCCTCGACCTCGTCGATATCGGCTGCGGCGCCGGGCTCGTCACGGAACCGATGGCGCGGCTCGGTTTCGCCGTCACCGGCACCGATGCTAGCGGTGAGATGCTGGACGTGGCGCGCGCCCATGCCGGCGCCGGCGGCCTCGACATCGCCTATCGCGATTTGACGGCCGAAGCGCTCGCAGCCGAGGGCGTTCGTTTCGACGCCGTGCTGGCGCTCGAAATCGTCGAGCACGTCCCCGATCCCGACGCCTTCCTGGAGGCCGCGGCGATGCTGGTGAAGCCCGGCGGCACCTTCGTTGCCGGTACCCTTAATCGCACCTGGCGCGCCTTCCTTCTGGGCATTGTCGCGGCGGAAGGGGCGCTGGGCTGGGTGCCGCGCGGTACCCATGACTGGCGACGCTTCAAGAAGCCTTCGCAGATGGCGGCGAGCCTGCGCGCCGCCGGCCTCCATCTCGAGGCGCTTGGCGGCATCACCTACGATCCCCTGCGCAATCGCTGGGCGCTCACCCGCAATATCGCGGTCAATTATCTGTTGTTCGCGACGCGGCCCCGCGGAGTTTCCAATTCGCCGCCATGAGCGATAGAACTTGCCGCAGAGCCAATTCGCACGTATGAAGGTAGAAGCGCCCGCCGGATCACACGCCCCCGGCGGGGTAGGCATTGTGCCATAATAAGGGGGGGCGCGGTTTACGTCTCAGGTGCGCCGATGAGTTATCAGCATGGGATGGGCGAGGGCCAACGGCTCTCCGGCAAGGTCAAGTGGTTCAACCGCAGCAAGGGGTTCGGCTTCATCGTTCCGAATGACGGCAGCGGCGACGTGTTTCTGCCGCTGTCGGTGCTGGAACGGGCCGGATTCGACGAGGCACCCGACGGTGCCAGCGTCGTGTTCGATTGCGTCAATGGCGCCAAGGGCCGCGCGGTAGCCGCGATCCTGGAGCTCGATGCCTCGACCGCGGCGCCGCGCCCGCCACGCGGCGACCGGCCGGAGCGCGGCGATCGGCCGGAGCGCGGCGGTGGCGGTGGTGGCGGTGGCTTCCGGCGCGAGCGCGATCATGGCGAGGAGCCGAGCGGGCCGACCGAATCCCTGGATGGCGTCGTCAAATGGTACGACCCGGCGCGCGGCTTTGGCTTCGTCCTGCCCAATGACGGCGGCAAGGACATCTTTGTGCATGTCACGGCGCTACGCCGCTCCGGCATCGAGTCGCTGGAGCCGGGACAGGCGGTGCGCATGAATGTGGCGCAGGCGCGCCGCGGCCGCGAAGCCGCCTCGATCCAGCTTATCTGACCGGGACCGGTTCGGGCTTCGCCGCGCCGGCTTCGGCCGGGGCGGTCGCGGTCACGCGTGTCGCGGGAAAGCGCAGGCTCACCACCGTGCCGCGGTCGAGTTCGCTCTCGATCGTAAGGTTGCCGCCATGCATTTCCATCATCGCGCGGGCGAGCGGCAGGCCGAGGCCGGTGCCGATATGCTTGCGCGTCAGGGTATTGTCCACCTGACCGAACGGCGTGAGCGCGATCGCGATCTCCGCGGCCGACATGCCGATACCGTTGTCCGCGGCGGCGATCATCAGGGCGCCGCCCGTCTCCAGGCGCGCCGATAGCTCCACCCTGCCGCCGGGCGCGAACTTCACCGCGTTCGAGAGGAGATTGAGCAGAATCTGCATCAGCATGCGTTCGTTGGCGCGCAGCGCCACGGCCTCGGGGGCGATTACGGATTGGAGCCGCACTTTTTCGCGATCCGCCGCCGGTTGCACCATGCCGAGCGTTTCCGCGAACACCGCCGCAAGGTCGCAATCGGCGTCCTCGGACAGCGGCCGGTCGCGCGTCTCGGTGCGCGTCAGATCGAGAATATCATTGACGAGCGCGAGCAAATGCTCGGCACTGCGATGGATGTCTCTGACATAGTCGCGATAGCGCGTATTTTCCATCGGGCCGAACGCCTCGCTCGCCATGATCTCGGAAAAGCCGAGGATCGCGTTCAGCGGCGTGCGCAATTCATGGTTGGCATTGGCGAAGAAGCGCAGCTTGGTCTCGTTCGCCGCCTCGGCCGCGTCGAGCGCGGTGGCAAGCTTGTCCGTCAGCGCCCGCAGCGCCCGGCGCGAATGTACCAGCCGGCGGATCAGCGCCTGCGAGTAATAGACGGCGGGTGTGGCGACGACGAGGGTGACGGCGATCGTGCTGAGCAAGGTCGTCCGGGCGAACAGCGGATGGCCGGCCGCCCGCATCACAAAATGCAAGAACTCGCCGCCCAGCACGGTGACGGAAACGAGCGTCGCGGTCGCCCGGATCGGCCCCATCGCCACGACCGCGCGGTCGACCCGCAGCAGCAAGGCAACAGCCGTTTGGCGCCATGACGAAATCACGGTCTCTTCATCCCGATACCCGATCGCCGCCGGCTCTGTCACCGTCCCGTACCTTTCCTGCCTCTGGTCACGATGCTGGCACGGAATGGTTAATTCAGGACTAACCATGTCGGCGCAACCACAGCGCGGCGAGGTTCGGCGCCAGCGCGAAGGACCAGCGTCCCCCGAGACCGGCGAGCGCGATCTGAAGCGCGCGCTGGCCCGATTTGGGTCGTGCCCGATGGCGGGCCCGCTCGTCCGGGCCATAAGGCAGATAGTGCGGATAGAACGCGTCATAGTCGGCGAGGCTGGCGAAGGTCTGATAGCGGCTGGCGGGCTGGAACTTTGCAAACAATGGCGAGAGGTCCCACGGCCTGAGGAAATCGTTGCCGCGATCGCGCCCGGCACGGCCCGCGGCCGCGGCATAGCGATGGCGCAGGCCCGTCGGCAGCCAATGGGCGAAGGGTAGGGCGGTATCGTGCGCCACCACGGGAAAGAGGAAGTTCGGCGTGGTCAACACCACCGCACGGCGGGCGATGCGGGCGATGTTGGTGACGGAAGCCGCGATATTGGCGCGGCCGACATGCTCCAGCGTCTCGATGCTGGCAAAGATGTCGACGGCATCGTCGGCAAGGTCGATGTCCTGAAGGCGTGCGCGGCGGAAGGTACAGCGCTCGGCGACGCCGAGCCGCGCCGCGATCTCGCCCGCAGCATCGAGCCGGGCCTCGTCCATCTCAACCAGGATCGCGTGCGCACCGCCGGCCAGGAGCCAGGCGAAACCTAGCCAGCCGAAGCCGGTCGCGCAATCGAGGAGGGTCGCCGTCTCGATCGCGAGATGCCCGCGCAGCGGCATGACAAACCGCCGCCGCATATAGTCGAGCGTCAGTTCGAAATCGAGATCGCGATAGATGCCGCCGTCATAATCGTGCAAATAGGCGATGTCTCGGATCGCGCGTACCGCCACGGGATCGATCGGCCGCGTGCGGCGCCGCGCATCGAGATCGGCAAAAGGTGAGGACATCGAGGCATTCCCAAGCGATTGCCCCATCCTCGACCATCGCGGTTAACGCATGGTGAACGCGCCTCAACGGCGGTCGCGAAAGAAGCGCCGCAGCAATTCGCCGGCGCGGATTTCCGCGATGCCGCCATAGATTTCGGGGCAATGGAGACAGGTCGGCTGTTGGAACCAGCGCGGCCCGTGATCGACCGCGCCACCTTTCGGGTCATAGGCGCCGAAATAAAGCCGGCGGATGCGGGCGAACGAGATCGCCGCCGCGCACATCGCGCAGGGTTCGAGCGTCACATAGAGGTCGCAATCTTGAAGCCGCGGCCGGCTCAGCGTGGCGGCGGCGGCGCGAATGACCAGCATTTCGGCGTGCGCGGTCGGATCGGCGAGGGCTTCGACCCGATTGCCCGCCCGCGCCAACATCTTGCCGCTCGCCGCCTCGACCAGCACCGCGCCGACCGGCACCTCGCCCGCGCCGCCGGCGCGCTCGGCCTCGGCGAGCGCCTCTTGCATGATGGAAATCATGGAGGCGGCAGGTAATGGGCACGCAAGGGCTCGGGCGGCGGCACCGGCCGACGGGTCGAGAGCCGGATGAAGATGCCGACCTGCTTCGCCCGGGCGTGGACGTTCTCGCCGACCGAGAACTCGGCGGCGACGTGCCAGCGCAGCCGTTCGATCGCCGGCACCCACATGCGGCCGACAAGCGGGTCTCGAATCGTCACCGGCTTCTCATAGACGATGTTGGTGGACAGCAGCACCGGCGCGATGTCGTCGGCGAGCGCGCGCTCGATCGGATAAATCCCCTCCATCAAGGCGAGGCGCAAATCCTCGAGCCAGCGGATATAGACGGTGTTGCCGACCACCCCGGCAAAATCGATGTCATAGGTGCGCGGCGGAAAGGCGCGCTCGATGACGAGGCGACCGGCCGGGGCCATCTATTTCCGCAGCGCCTTGGCGAGGCGCAGGCGCAACGCGTTGAGCTTGATGAAGCCCGCCGCGTCCTTCTGGTCGTAGACTGCGTCTTCCTCGAAGGTGACATGGGCGAGGCTGTAGAGGCTCTTCGTCGATTTGCGGCCGACGACGCGCGCCGCGCCCTTATAGAGCTTCAAGCGCACCGTGCCCTCGACGAACTCCTGGCTCTGGTCGATCGCCGCCTGGAGCATTCGGCGCTCCGGCGAGAACCAGAAGCCGTTATAGATGAGCTCGGCATAGCGCGGCATGAGCTCGTCCTTCAAATGCGCGGCGCCGCGATCGAGCGTCAGGCTCTCGATGCCGCGATGCGCGGCTTGAAGAATGGTGCCGCCGGGCGTTTCGTAAACGCCGCGCGATTTCATGCCGACGAAGCGGTTCTCGACCAGATCGAGCCGGCCGATGCCGTGCTTGCCGCCGAGTTCGTTGAGCTTTGCGAGGAGCGGCGCCGGCGACAGCTTGACGCCGTCGACCGCCACCGCGTCGCCCTTCGCGAATTCGATCTCGACATAGTCCGGCCGATCGGGCGCGGCCTCGGGCGCGACGGTGCGGCTATAAACGAACTCGTCCGGCTCGACCCACGGATCCTCGAGAATTTTTCCCTCGGCCGAGATATGCAGAAGATTGGCGTCGGTCGAGAACGGCGCTTCGCCGCGCTTGTCCTTGGCGATCGGAATCTGATGCTTCTCGGCATATTCGATGAGCTTGGTGCGCGAGTTCAAATCCCATTCGCGCCACGGCGCGATCACCTTGATGTCGGGCTTCAGCGCGTAATAGGCGAGCTCGAACCGCACCTGGTCGTTGCCCTTGCCGGTCGCGCCATGGGCGACGGCGTCGGCCCCGACCGCATTGGCGATCTCGATCTGGCGCTTGGCGATCAAGGGCCGCGCAATCGAGGTGCCGAGGAGGTATTGGCCTTCATAGAGCGCATTGGCGCGGAACATCGGAAAGACGAAATCGCGCACGAATTCCTCGCGCAGATCGTCGACGAAGATCTCCTTGACCCCCATCTGCTCGGCCTTCTTGCGCGCCGGCGCCAGCTCTTCGCCCTGGCCGATATCGGCGGTGAAGGTCACGACCTCGCAGGCATAGGTCTCCTGCAGCCAGCGCAAAATGACCGAGGTATCGAGCCCGCCCGAATAGGCGAGCACCACTTTCTTGACGGCACCGCTCATCGGGCGACCTTTCCTTCCTCTCGGCGCGGGACTTAACATAGGCCTCACCCGCCCACAAGCCGGGCGGCGGGAGGCCTCGCATGCCGGTCGTCTTCTATCACAATCCCCGCTGCCGCACCTCGCGCGCGGCCCTCGATCTGCTGCGCAAAAAGGGCGTCGAGCCGCGCATCATCGAATATCTGAAGACGCCGCCCTCCGCCGCCGAGCTGAAGCGGCTCTTGAAAATGCTCGGCCTCAAGCCGCGCGAATTGTTGCGCAAAAAAGAGGCGAAGGAAGCAGGTCTCGACAAAGCCTCTTTGAGCGACGATGCCGTCATCGCCGGCATGGTTAAGCACCCGATCGCCATCGAGCGGCCGATCGCGGTCAACGGCAGCAAGGCGGCGCTCGGCCGCCCGCCGGAAAGGGTGCTGGAGATTTTATAACGCCCCGGGCGGGCCGGAGATCAGCCCGCTTCCGCCTCGGCCTTGAGGCGTTCGCTTTTCCGCAGTCTGACGCTATCCGATTTGAGCTGGCCGCAGGCGGCGAGGATGTCGCGGCCGCGCGGCGTGCGCACCGGCGAAGCGTAACCGGCAGCGTTGACGATGTCGCCGAAGGCGACAATCGAG
>JBOHLV010000183.1:0-4886 GCA_050729815.1 Allostellaceae bacterium | reverse complement strand
GGATCGGCAAGATGTCGGGCCGGCAATACAACGAGACTTTGGGCACGATCCATTTCTGGGCCCTGTTCATCGGCGTCAACCTGACCTTCTTCCCGATGCATTTCCTTGGTCTCGAGGGCATGCCGCGGCGTATCAGCGATTACCCCGCCGCGTATGCCGGCTGGAACATGGTCGCATCGATCGGCGCCTACATCTCGGCGGCGGCGACCCTCCTCTTCATCTATATCGTGTTCGACACGCTGCTGCGCGGCAAACGGGTTGGCGCCAATTATTGGGGTGAGGGCGCCACGACACTTGAATGGACCGTATCTTCGCCGCCGCCGTTCCATTCCTATGAAGAGTTGCCCGTGGTCGAGCCGGACGCCATTCATTGAGGCTTAGGATGCGAAGGAGCGCAAAGGCGGCGTGAGCGACCTTACCCTCAGAACCGTGGACGCCCGGTCGGCCGCTAGCGCCGGCGCCGCGGTTCATGATTACTGGCTGCTGCAGAAGCCGCGGGTGATGTCGCTCGTGGTCTTCACCGGCTTTGCCGGCATGATGGTGGCACCCGGCCACATCCATCCGGTGCCGGCCATCATTACGGTCTTGTGCATTGCGATCGGCTCGGGCGCCGCCGGCGCCATCAATATGTGGTATGAGCGCGATGTCGACGCCCTGATGACCCGGACCAGAAACCGGCCCTTGCCGGCGGGACGGATGAAGCCGGGCGAGGCGCTCGGCTTCGCCGTGGTCCTGGCCGTGGGTTCGGTGTTGATCATGGCGATCGCGGTCAACTTCGTGGCAGCGGCGCTGCTCGCCGCGGCGATCGGCTTCTATGTCTTCATCTACACGATCGGCCTCAAGCGCCGCACGCCCCAGAACATCGTGATCGGCGGTGCCGCCGGCGCCTTTCCGCCAATGATCGGCTGGGCCGCCGTGACCGGCACCGTCGGCTGGCCGGCGCTGGTTCTCTTCGCGCTCATCTTCGTCTGGACGCCGCCGCATTTCTGGTCGCTTGCGCTTTATCGTTGCGAAGACTATGCGAAGGCCGGCATTCCGATGCTGCCGGTGGTCGCGGGCAAGCGCGCGACCCGGATACAGATTCTGCTCTACACCCTGGTGCTGTGGCCGGTATCGTTGGCGCCGACCCTGCTCGGCGCGGTGGGTTGGATTTATGGCGGCGCGGCGGTGGCGCTCAATCTCGCCTTCACCGGGCTTGCATTGCGCCTCGTCGTCGCCCGCGACGAGCCGGCGGCCCGCGCCATGTTCCGGTTTTCGCTGTTGTACCTGTTCCTGTTGTTTGCGCTATTAATGATCGATCGGGTTTTCATCTGAATCATGCCGACGGTTCTGACCATGGATGAGCGACAAAGGCGACAAAGATCGCGCAATCTTGCGCTGCTTGTCGTGCTCGTCGCGTTGGTCGCGCTGTTCTACCTGCTCGGCCTGTTTCAGGTCGGCGGCCCTCATTGAGCGCGCTGCCGATAGTCTCGCCCGTCTTTTTCTAGAGAGCAACGATGAGCACCCACGAAGAAGCCCACGCACCGGCTCAGCACCATCACCCCTATCATCTGGTCGACCCGTCACCGTGGCCGATCGTCGGTGCGGCGTCGGCCGGCCTGATGGCGGCCGGTGGCGTCCTCTACATGCACGGCTACGGCACCGTGCTGCTCATCATCGCCGCAATCGGCGTCCTCGCCGTCATGGTGGTGTGGTGGCGCGACGTCATTCACGAGGCGATCGTCGGCTATCACTCCAAGGTGGTTCAGCTCGGCCTGCGCTATGGCATGCTGCTGTTCATCGCGTCGGAGGTGATGTTCTTCTTTGCCTTCTTCTGGGCGTTCTTTTCCTCGAGCCTGTTTCCCGTTGGCGGCCATTGGCCGCCCAAGGGCATCGTGCCGTTCGATCCCTTCGCGCTGCCGTTCCTCAATACGCTCATCCTCTTGACCTCCGGCACCACCGTCACCTGGGCGCATCACGCGCTGCTCGAAAACAATCGCAAGGGGCTGATCTGGGGTCTCGTCGTCACGGTGCTGCTCGGCATCTCCTTTACCGGCTGCCAGGCCTGGGAGTACACGCACGCCGCCTTCGGCTTCACCCAGGGCATCTATTCTTCGACCTTCTACATGGCGACCGGGTTCCACGGCTTCCATGTCATCATCGGGACGACCTTCCTGGCCGTCTGCCTGTTCCGCGCCATCAAGGGCCATTTCACCCCCGACCATCATTTCGGCTTTGAGGCGGCGGCCTGGTATTGGCATTTCGTCGATGTCGTCTGGCTCTTCCTGTTCATCTGCATCTATTGGTGGGGTGGTAGCGGTGCCGCCCATTTTGCCGGCTGACGCGTCGAACGCGGCCGTCACCTCGGCGAACACTGGCGGGGCCACCTCGTCGTCTGGGTGCCGATCGTGCGTGATCGGCGACGCCATTCTGTTGTTGCGGCCCTTGGAGGCATGGCTCATCGCACGGAATTATCGTCACCAGGCGTTCGAGGCCAAGTTCGCGCCGTGACGCGCGTACCGTGGCGCAAGTCGCTGGTGTCGGTGACGCTGTTCTGGCTCACCCTGTTCCTCATCCTCATCGCCCTCGGCACCTGGCAGATTTACCGCCTTCATTGGAAGGAGGGGCTGATCGCCGAGCGCCATGCCGCGATCACCGGCCCGCCGATTCCGCTGCCCGAAACCCTTGCCGCGGCGCATGGACGGGAATTCCGCCATGTCAAGATCGAGGGCCGGTTCCTCAACGGGCGCGAACTCTATTTCCACGCCATCGCCGACGACGGCACGCCGGGCTATCACGTCTTCACGCCGTTTCGTCTCGACGACGGCAAGATCGTGCTCGTCGATCGCGGCTTCGTGCCGGAAAACCGCCGCGACCCGGCGACCCGACCCGAGGGCATTCTTCATGGCCCGGTCGTGGTGACGGGGCTGCTGCGGTTGCCGCCCGATCGCGTCCCGTGGTTTGCGCCGCGGAACGAGGTCGCGCGCAATCTCTGGTTTCGTCTCGATTTGCCGGCGATGGCGGCGGCAGATCATCTGACCGACGTTCTGCCGATCTATGTCGATGCCGATCAGAGCAAGATTCCGGGCTTCCTGCCGATTGGCGGTCAGACCTATACCAAGCTGCCCAACAACCATCTCCAATATGCCTTGACCTGGTATGGGCTCGCGGGCCTGGTGCCGATCTACTATATCATGTTCGTGCGACGCATCCTGAAGGAGAGGAGAGCTTGACCGAGACACCGTATCAGGGCCTTGCCCGGCGGTTCGACCGGGTCGGCGCGCTGGGGGAAGCGCTCGGCATGCTCCATTGGGATGCCGCCACCAACATGCCCCAAGGCGCCGCCGCCGCCCGGGCGGAGCAGGTCGCGACCTTGAGGGTCATCGTCCATGAGGCGCTGACCGATCCGGCGCTTCCCGATCTCCTCGCCGGCGCCGACGGCCAGAATGACCTCGATCCCTGGCAACGCGCCAACATCGCCGAGATGCGCCGCGCCGTCGTCCATGCCGCCGCGGTACCGGTGGATCTCGTCGCCGCCCTCACCAAGGCCAGCATGGCCTCGGAAATGACCTGGCGGCGGGCGCGGGCGCAAAGCGATTTTGCCCTGGCGCTTCCGGCTTTGGCAAAGGTCCTTGAGCTGGTGCGCCAAGCGGCGGCGGCCAAGGCGGCGGCGTTGGGCTGTTCGCCCTATGACGCCCTCCTCGACGAATACGAGCCGGGTGGCCGCACGGCGACGATCGACCGCCTGTTTGCCGAACTTGAGGCGGCGCTGCCGGCAATGATCGACGCCGCGCTCGCGCGCCAGGGTAGGGAGCCGGCGCCGCTGCCGCTGCCGGGACCGTTTCCGGTCGCGGCGCAGCGCGCCCTCGGGCTCAAGCTGATGGAACGGCTCGGCTTCGATTTCGACCATGGCCGGCTCGATGAGAGCGCCCATCCCTTCACCGGCGGCTCGCCCGAGGATGTCCGCATCACCACCCGCTATGACGAGGGTGACTTTCGCCAGGCGCTGATGGGGGTGCTGCACGAGACCGGCCACGCGCTCTATGAACTCGGCCTGCCGCGGCAATGGGTGCGCCAGCCGGTCGGCAATGCGCGCGGCATGGCGATCCATGAGAGCCAGTCGCTCCTCATCGAGATGCAAGTGTGCCGCGGCCACGAGTTCCTGGCTTTCGCCGCGCCGATGATCGCCGCGGCCTTCGGCGGCGAGGGGCCGGCCTGGTCGACGGCGAATCTCTATCGTCTCGGCACCCGGGTCGAGCGCAGCTTCATCCGCGTCGATGCCGACGAGCTGACCTATCCCGCCCATGTCATGCTGCGCTATCGCCTGGAGCGGCGCCTCATCGCCGGCGACATGGCGCTCGCCGATCTGCCGGGCGAATGGATGAAGGGCATGCGCGACTTGATCGGGGTCGCGCCGCCGGACGATGCCAGGGGCTGCCTTCAGGACATCCATTGGTATGACGGCGCCTGGGGCTATTTCCCGACCTACACGCTGGGGGCGATGAACGCCGCGCAACTTTTCGCTGCGGCGAAGGCGGCCGATCCCGCGATCCTGCCCGGCATCGGGCGTGGCGAGTTCGCACCGCTGCTCCAATGGCTGCGCGAGCATGTCCATCGGAAGGCGTCGTCTCGTTCCGCCGATGAGATCATGATCGAGGCGACCGGCCGCCCGACCGAAACCGGCCCCTACCTCGCGCATCTGAAAGCGCGGTATCTGGCCGATTGACACCGGCCCGGCCGCTGTTTGGCAGGGAATCGGGTTCGAATTGGCTTCGAATTGGCTTCGTTTCAACGGAGTTTTTGGCGCAAATCCGCCAAAAATTGGGTTCGTTCTGCAATTTTTTATGTGTTGCCGACTTGCCATTTGCCCGGCCGTCCGTGGAAGAGACCTGCGAAGGGCACGATAC
>JBOHLV010000182.1:0-8254 GCA_050729815.1 Allostellaceae bacterium | reverse complement strand
TTAGACCCGTTCGCGGGATTTGGCGAGACTTGCCGGGATTCAGTGGGATATGATCGCCGTGCCGCGCAACAAGGAGCGAGCTAATGCCGCCCAACCCCCACGCTCAAAGCCCAGAACTGAAAGATGGTGGCGACGCGCCGAGACGTCGCCCTTATGTCAAGCCGACGCTGACAACCTCCAATAATGTTGGCGCCAAAGCTAATTTCACACTGGAAACTCCTTTTTCTGCGATTGGTCCGGCTTCGTGAGGTAGCCACCACAATTGAGCCTGACTTTCTGGATTCGGCGAGACCTGCGGGGAGCGCGGTTTGTTGAAGATGATGACGAGGCTCGCGATCCGGTCGCCCATCAGCGAGAAATAAAAGCTGAGGATCAGTGGGGTCGGCAGGTTGGTCTTGTCGTAATCGCCATCGACCTTCGCCGCGACGGCGATCATGTCGTAATGGCGGCGGACGTCCGTCACCGCCATCGTCACATGATCGCCGGTAAGCTCGCGCGCGGCGAATTGCCGGATCGCATCCTTGCCCCAGAACTCGCGGTGATTGTCGTTGACGAAGGCGTCCTCGGTGAAGGTCGCCATCAGCCCGTCGAGATCGAAGGCGTTGAGCGCGGCGACGAACCGCGCGACGGCGGGCGGCAGCGAGGTTTGGGATGGCGACATGATGGGTCTCCTGATGCGCGGGGGCGATGGAAGCACCCTACCCCAATGCGCTGTCAGATTTTGTCAGGAGCGACCGGATCGGCTGCCCCATCCATCGCCGCGCGCCATGCCGCGATGAGGGCGGCGCGGCGCCCGGGGTAACGGTCGCGCCGCGCGGCCGCCGCGATCCGGTCGGTGCGAAAGGTGCGGTATTAGGTAGCAACCTCACCTTAGACCCGTTCGCGGGATTTGGCGAGACTTGCCGGGATTCAGTGGGATATGATCGCCGTGCCGCGCAACAAGGAGCGAGCTAATGCCGCCCAACCCCCACGCTCAAAGCCCAGAACCGAAAGATGGTGGCGAGGCGCCGAGGCGTCGCCCTTATGTTAAGCCGACGCTGACAACCTCCAATAATGTTGGCGCCAAACCTGATTTCCCACTGGAAACTGGTCTTCCTTTTGCGCTTGGTCCGGATTCGTGAGGTAGCCACCACAATTGAGCCTGACTTTCTGGAGTCGGCGAGACCTGCGGGGAGCGGCAACCACCTAGGGCGCCGTCGAAAGACCGGCGCCCGATTTTTTGATTTAATTAAGGGAAGCCTGCGATCGGCAGGCTTCCCTCACTCTATTTATCGATTCGGTTTGTTAGGATGAGAATCGATTCGTTCGACCCACCGTCCCCCGGCTCCGGGCGTCGGGGGCGCCGTTTTGCCTTGAACAAGGGGCGTTGTTTCCCCTGATCGGGGATCGCGCTTGCTACCTAATACCGGAAAGGTGCGATAGGCCTCGCGCGTCTCGCACCACGCCATCAGCACGCGCGCCTCGTTGGCGAAGCCGAGCGCGATCGGCCACACGATCCGCGTGGTGCGCGCGCCGGCGGCGTCCTCATAGACGATCTCGAGCTTAGCCTGATCCTTGATGGCGGCGCGCAAGAGGCGCAGATCGACAATGTTCCGGAAAATTCCAGGGACACAATACATAATTGTTGACGGTTCGTCGCGACCGACCGCGGGGTCCCAAACCGGGAGACGTAAGTAGAAAGACATATTGTGTCCCCGTATTTACATAAGTGGAATAAGTATTGTGTCCCCGTATTTCCGAATAAGTATTGTGTCCCCGTATTTCCCCCGTATTTCCCCG
This sequence comes from Allostellaceae bacterium, assembly GCA_050729815.1. Lineage (GTDB taxonomy): Bacteria > Pseudomonadota > Alphaproteobacteria > ATCC43930 > CGMCC-115725 > JAATGI01. The sequence goes on along the minus strand of JBOHLV010000182.1, from coordinate 6,475 downwards.
TATTTCAAGGCGTGTTCACCGATGGCTTCGCGCCATAGCGCAGCCCGTCGACGAGGAGAGCGACCATGCGCTCCGCGTGGCCGGGTACGTCATCGCGGGCGGACATGCACAGGCTTGCGACCGCGCCCAAAATCGCGTCGGCATCGACATCGGTGCGGACCTCGCCGGCAGCGGACGCGGCTTCAAGAAGTGTCCGAAAGGCGGGGCGGAGCCGCTGCTCGAAATGCGCGCGCAGGGATTCGAAGGCCGGGTCTCCGGAGTGGAGCGCCGGGGCTAGCCCGCGTTTGGTCGCAACAAAGGCGGCGTAATGCTGCATCCAATTCGCCAGTGCTTCGAAGGGCCCGTACTCGGCCGCCAGGATCGGCGCGGCGTCCGCGCAGGCGTCGATTTCGCGACGGAAGACCGCTGCGATAAGGTCGGAGCGCTGTGGAAAGTGGCGGTAGACGGTGCCGACCCCGACGCCGGCCCTCTCCGCGATCTCTCGCACCGGAGCGTCCACCCCGGAGCTGGCAAACACCGCTTTAGCCGCTTCAAGCAACGCGTCGATATTGCGCCGTGCGTCGACGCGCACGCGCCGATCCGTGCCGCCCTGAGGCCCCAAGCCATCATTTTGGTCTTCCGGTTTGTCGCTCATCACGATCCCACTTGCCAAACGGAACATTGTTCCGTATATATATGGAAGGCCGTTCCGCTTGAGCCAAGTTAAGGCAGCGGAGCGGCGCTGACAACAAATCGGAAGAGCACGAGGAAATTACCATGCAGGACAAACGCGTCGCCCTGGTCACCGGGGCCAATCAAGGGATCGGCCTCCAGATCGCAAAGGAGCTGGCCGCGAAGAACTTTACCGTCCTGGTCGGGTCGCGCAACCTGGCGCGGGGCGAGGCGGCCGCCGAGACGATCGACGGAGACGCCCGCGCGCTTCAGCTCGACGTGACGGACGCAGCGTCGATCGCCGCCGCCGCGGCGCGCATCCGCAAGGAGCTTGGCCGCCTCGACGTGCTCGTCAACAACGCGGCGATCTCGAATACGAGCAAGCGGCCCGACATGCCCATCGACGAGTACGCCAGATTGACCCGCCCGAGCAACGTCTCCTTCGCGGAAATGCGCGCGGTTTGGGAGACCAACGTGTTCGGCGTCCTCGCCGTTTACCAGGCGATGCTGCCGCTCCTGCGCGAGGCGCCGGCAGCCCGCATCGTCAACGTGTCGAGTGGCGTTGGCTCGCTGACGATGGCCGCGGACCCGGCCTCCCACAGCCGCTCGACCTTCGGCCCCGTCTATCCTGCGTCCAAGACGGCGCTCAACGCGATAACGCTCGCCATGGCGATCGAGCTGGAGTCGACCGGGATCAAGGTCAACGCCGTCTCGCCGGGCTTCACCAAGACGAACCTCAACCACTACGCGGGCACGGAGACGGTCGAGGAGGGCGCCCGCGAGGCGGTGCGCGTTGCCCTGCTCGGCCCGGACGGCCCGACAGGGACGTTCACGCACGCAGCCGGACCGCTCCCGTGGTGATCTGAAAGGCGCCCCGACGTCCGCGCCGCTATTTCGTGGCGGCGCGCTTCTCGCCGATGCCTTGGGCGATGCGGTCGCCGATGGTCTTGTCGATGCTGCGCCAATATTGGAAGGCGCGTTCCAGCACCGGCGGCGTCACGCCATCCCCCAAATGGCCGACGACGTTCGAGACGAGGCGGTCGCGCGCGGCGTCATCCATGATCTTGCGCACCAGCGTGCCGGCCTGGCCGAAATCATCGTCGTCCTTGCGCTTCGTATAGGCGGCATGAACGAAGTCGCCGCTCGCAGACCACACTTCGAGCTGCGGATAGCGTTCCGGATCGGCCTTGGGACCACCCTTCGAATTCGGCGCATAGACCGGGTCGGACACGTTGTCCATGCGCATCGCGCCATCCTTGCTGTAGCTGTGGACCGGGACCTTCGGCCGGTTGACCGGGATCTGCCGGTAATTGACGCCCATCCGGGCACGGTGCGCGTCGGAATAGGCGAAAAGCCGCCCCAGCAGCATCTTGTCGGGGCTCGGCCCGATGCCGGGGACGAGGTTGTTGGGTTCGAACGCCGCCTGCTCGATCTCGGTGTGATAGTCGGTCGGATTGCGGTCGAGGGTCATGCGCCCGACCCGGATCAGGGGATAGTCGCTGTGCGGCCACACTTTCGTCAGATCGAACGGGTTGAAGCGATAGGTCGCGGCCTCGTCGAACGGCATGATCTGCATATGGAGCGTCCAGTGCGGATGGTCGCCGCGCCTGATCGCGTCATAGAGATCGCGGGTGTGATAATCGCCATCGGCACCGGCGAGGCGGTCGGCCTCGGCCTGGGGCAGATAGTCGATTCCCTGGTCGGTTTTGAAATGATACTTGACCCAGGATTTATGCCCCTTGGCATTGACCCAGAGATAAGTGTGGCTCGAATAGCCATTCATGTGCCGCCAGCTTTTGGGAATGCCGCGGTCGCCCATCAGCCACGCCACCTGATGCGCCGTTTCCGGCGACAGGGTCCAGAAATCCCACTGCATGTCGTGGTCGCGAAGGTTGGTATCGGCGCGGCGCTTCTGTGAGCGGATGAAATGCTGGAACTTCATCGGATCGCGGATGAAGAACACCGGCGTGTTATTGCCGACCATGTCGTAATTGCCCTCGGACGTATAGAATTTGAGGGCGAAGCCGCGCGGATCGCGCCAGGTGTCGGGGCTGCCGCGCTCCCCCGCGACGGTCGAGAACCGCGCCAGCATGTCGGTCTTCTGGCCCGGCTGGAACATTGCCGCCTTGGTATAGGCGCTGACATCGTCGGTGACCTCGAAATGGCCGAAGGCGCCGCCGCCCTTGGCATGGGGCTGGCGCTCCGCGATGTGCTCGCGGTTGAAATTCGCCATCTGCTCGATGAGGTAATGATCCTGGAGCAGGATCGGGCCGTCCGGCCCGACGGTGAGGGAATATTCATCGCTCGCCACCGGAATGCCGGCGTCGGTCGTGGTTGGTTTGCGATCGTCATTTGCCATGGTCGTCATGCCTCCTGTGCTGACTCAAACGCCGCCTACCCCCGTTCGGCACCAATTTAGAATAATTATAATAGTATCACGTGGCGGATCAAGCGCCGACCGCGCCTATTCCTCCGACACCCGACGCTCGGCGGCCTGGGCCCAGCCGAGATGCTGGCCGCCATCGAGCGCGATCATCTGTCCCGTCAACGCCGGCGCCGCGAGGATGAACCGCACCGCGGCCGCGATCTCCTCGGGCGTGGTACCGTGCATCAGCGGCATCAGGCTTTCCTGGCGGCGGAACTGCGCTTCCGACTGGCGCGGGCTGGGCAGCGCCGGGCCGGGGCCGATGCCGTTCACCCGGATGCGCGGCGCGAGTGCCAGGGCGAGGGTCTGTGTCACCGTCCAGAGCGCCGATTTCGATAGCGTGTAGGAGAAGAAATAAGGCGTCAGGTTCCACACCCGCTCATCCAAGAGATTGACGATCGCCCCGAATTTGTCATCGGGCAATTGGCGGGCGAATTCCTGCGCCAGGACGAAGGGCGCGCGCAGATTGGTCTCAATATGGCGATCCCAGCTTTCCCGCGTGACATCGAGGGCGAGGTCGTTCTCGAACAATGAGGCATTGTTGACGAGGCAGCCGAGCGGCCCCAGCGCCGATACGGCACGGCCGATGAGCGGCACCACCTCCCCTTCCCGCGCGAGATCGGCCTGGAGCGCAACCGCCTTGCCGCCGAGCGCCGCGATCTCCTCGACCAGATTTTCCGCCTCGATGCGTGATTCGCCGTAATGCACCGCGACCGCCCAGCCATCCTGCGCCAACGCCAGCGCGATCGCCCGGCCGATGCGCTTCCCCGCGCCAGTCACCAGCGCCGCCTTCGGATAATCGAGGCGATGGGGGGAAAGAGTCATGGGACCATCTTTTCGAGCGCCCCCACCCGCGCCGCTTCGCGCCGCTGCCCTCCCCTGCGCGCGGGGGAGGGTTGGGAGGGGGCTTGCAGTGGAACCCTCGGCATCTGCTTACCCACGCCGCTCTTTGTAGCGCTTCCTGATCTTCTCCCGCGCGATCTGTTTCGCCGAGGTGCCGGCGCGGCCGGCCTCGGAACGGCCGGCGGGACGCCCGGCGGCGAAGGCTACGCCGAGCTCCATATCTTCAAGGCGCTTGATCTCGTCCCTGAGCCGCGCCGCCTCCTCGAATTCCAATTCCGCCGCGGCGGCGCGCATGCGCTTGTCGAGATCGGCGATCACGGCCTTCAAATTCGAGCCCTGATAATGTCCGGCCGTGCCCTCGCCCATGCCGATCGTGTGATGATCCTTCTCATAGACGCTTTCGAGGATGTCGGCGATGCCGCGCTTCACGCTTTCGGGCGTGATGCCGTGCGCAATGTTATAGGCCTCCTGCTTTTCGCGGCGGCGGTTGGTCTCCTCAATCGCATATTTCATGCTGTCGGTCACGCGGTCGGCATAGAGGATGGCGCGGGCCAAGATGTTGCGCGCGGCGCGGCCGATCGTCTGCACCAGCGAGGTGCGGGAGCGTAAATATCCTTCCTTGTCGGCATCGAGGATCGCGACCAGCGCGCATTCCGGAATGTCGAGCCCCTCGCGCAACAGGTTGATGCCGACCAGCACGTCGAAGACGCCGAGGCGCAGATCGCGGATGATCTCGATCCGCTCCAGCGTATCGACATCGGAGTGCATGTAGCGCACGCGGATGCCGTTCTCATGGAAATATTCGGTCAGCGCCTCGGCCATCTTCTTGGTCAGCGTCGTCACCAACACGCGCTGCCCCAGCTTCGCGCAATCGCGGCATTCGGCCATCAGATCATCGACCTGATTCTCCACCGGGCGGATGATGCAGACGGGATCGGTAAGGCCGGTCGGCCGCACCACCTGCTCGACGAAGACGCCTTCGGTACGCTGGAGCTCCCATGGTCCCGGCGTCGCCGAGACGCAGACGATGGCGCGGGTGCCGAGCTGGCGCATCGCGTCCCATTCCGCGAACTTCAGGGGCCGGTTGTCCATGCAGGACGGCAGGCGGAAGCCGAATTCGGACAAGGTGAATTTCCGCGCATAGTCGCCCTTGTACATGGCGCCGAGCTGCGGAATGGTGACGTGGCTTTCATCGATGAAGAGCAGCACGTCCTCCGGCAGATATTCGATGAGGGTCGGCGGCGGCTCGCCCGGCGCGCGGCCGGTGAGATAGCGGGAATAATTCTCGATCCCGGCGCAGCTCCCGGTGGCGGCGATCATCTCGATATCGAACTGGGTGCGCTGTTCGAGGCGCTGGGCCTCCAAGAGCTTGCCTTGCGCGTTGAACTCGGCGAGGCGCGCCTTGAGCTCGACCTTGATCTGCTCGATCGCCTGGTTGAGGGTCGGCTTCGGTGTGACGTAGTGCGAGTTGGGATAGATCTTGATCTCGTCGAGCGTCACACTCTTCTCGCCGGTCAAGGGATCGAATTCGTGGATCGATTCGAGCTCGTCGCCGAAGAGGGATAGGCGCCAGGCGCGATCCTCGTAATGAGCCGGAAACAGCTCGATCGTGTCGCCGCGGACGCGGAAGGTGCCGCGAAAGAAACTGGCATCGTTGCGCTTGTATTGCAGCTCGACGAGATGGGCGAGGAGCCGCTGGCGTTCGATCGCCATGCCCTGGCGCAAGGGCAGCGTCATTTCGGAATAGGTCTCGACATCGCCGATGCCATAGATGCAGGACACCGAGGCGACGATGATGACGTCGCGCCGCTCGAGGATGGCGCGCGTCGCCGAATGGCGCATGCGGTCGATCTGCTCGTTGATCGAGCTTTCCTTTTCGATATAGGTGTCGGTCCGCGGCACATAGGCCTCGGGCTGGTAATAATCGTAATAGGAGACGAAATACTCGACCGCATTGTCGGGGAAGAAACTCTTCATCTCGCCATAGAGCTGTGCCGCCAGGGTCTTGTTGGGCGCGAGAATCAACGCCGGCCGGCCGGTGCGGGCGATGACATGCGCCATGGTGAAGGTCTTGCCGGAGCCGGTGACGCCGAGCAGGACCTGTTCGCGATCCCCCGCCTCGATGCCGCGGGTAAGCGCGGTGATCGCCTCGGGCTGATCGCCGGCCGGGGCGAAATCGGATTGGATCCGGAAGCGGCGGCCGGTATCGGCCTCGGGACGCTCGGCGGTGAGGATCGGCATGGCCCTTAAGATAGGCCGGAAGCCCGTCGGGCGCCAGACACTCGCCCCGGCGTCACCTTCGCGTGTCGCGATAAATTCCGACATGGTTTACTCTTCCATTACCAATTTCGGCGACCATGCCAGCCATGATGATTGCAACGCTCGAACGCCAGACGACAAGTTTCGAGCCGCCGCCTTTTTCGGTGACGGAACCGGCGCTGGCGCGGCTCTATGATCATTGGCGCGCGATCCTGCACGGCGGGCCGGTGCCGCTCAGGCGGGATTTCGACGCGCTCGACGTTCCCTACATCCTCGGCCGGATCATGCTCGTCGAGT
>JBOHLV010000181.1:0-5810 GCA_050729815.1 Allostellaceae bacterium | reverse complement strand
GACGCGGCACGATGACGAGGCTCGGCGCATCCCGCATGTCGTCGGTATTGGGCTTGAAGGTGAGGCCGAGGACGGCAACTGTCATGCCTTTCACGCTGCCGAACGCACGTTCGACTTTCTGTGCCATCTTGATCTTGCGCGCCTCGTTGACGGAGACCACCGCTTCGATGATTCGCGTGGGCGCACCTGATTCCTGCGAAGTCTTCAGCAGGGCCAGCGAGTCCTTCGGGAAGCACGAGCCGCCGAACCCCGGCCCGGCATGCAGGAACTTCGCGCCGATGCGGCCATCGAGACCGATGCCGCGCGCCACGTCCTGCACATCGGCGCCGACGCGCTCGCACAGATCGGCGATTTCGTTGACAAAGGAAATTTTGGTCGCAAGAAAGCTGTTGGCCGCGTATTTCGTCAGCTCCGCGGTTTCGAGCGAGGTGAAGATCATCGGCACCTCGATGAGATAGAGCGGGCGATAGAGTTCCTTCATCACCGCGGCGGCGCGGTCGCTCTCGGCGCCGATGACGACGCGGTCGGGGCGCATGAAATCCTGGATCGCCGAGCCCTCGCGCAGGAATTCCGGATTGGAAACGACATCGAACCGCGCTTCGGGCCGGGTGCGGCGCACGATCTCGGCGACCCGCCGACCGGTGCCGACCGGCACGGTCGATTTGGTCACGATCACGGTATAGTCGTCGAGCGCCCGGGCGACCTCCTCCGCGGCGGCGAAGACATAGGAAAGATCGGCATGGCCATCGCCGCGCCGGGACGGCGTGCCGACCGCGATGAACACGGCATCGGCTGTCGCGACGGCCGCTTTGAGATCCGTGGTAAAGGACAGCCGCCCGGCCTTGCGGTTGGCGTCGACGAGCCGGTTGAGCCCGGGCTCGAAGATCGGGATTTCGCCGCGCTCAAGGCGCGCGATCTTGGCCTCATCCTTATCGACCCCAATGACGGTGGCGCCGAATTCGGAAAAGCAAGCTCCCGAAACCAGCCCGACATATCCCGTGCCTATGACAGCGATCCGCATGAAGTCTCCTGGGTGACGCGGTAATGAAGGCCCAAATGCAACTCTGTTCCCGTCACGATCCCGGTAGGGCGAGGTTAGAACTCCGCCCCTAAGAATTTCTTAAACCTCGCGCGCTGGCAAGCCGGGTTGACGGGGTCACCCCTTCGCCCGCGGATGCGCGCCATCATAGACGGCGAGGAGGCGCGCCGCATCGACTTTGGTATAGCGCTGTGTCGTCGAGAGCGAGGCATGGCCCAGCAGCTCCTGGATCGCGCGCAGATCGCCGCCACCGGCGAGGAGGTGGGTCGCGAAGGAATGGCGCAGCGCATGCGGCGTCGCATGTTCGGGGAGGCGGAGCGCGGCGCGCAGCCGCGCCATCTCGCCCTGGATGAGGCGCGGATGGAGCGGCCCGCCCCGCGCGCCGACGAACAAGGGATCGTCCTTCGCCAGCGCGTGCGGGCAGGCGGCGAGATAATCCTGAACCGCTTCGGCGACGGCCGGCAGGATCGGAACCATCCGCGTCTTGTTGCCCTTGCCGGTGATGCGCATCGTATCGGGGCTAAGTGGCGCCTCGCCGCGTTTTAGGCTGAGCGCCTCGCCGATGCGCAGGCCCGCGCCATAAAGCAGCGTCAGAATGGCGAGGTCTCGCTTGGCGATCCATGCTTGCCGCTCAATGTCCATGATCCCGTCGAGCGCGGCCTGTGCGTCTTCGACAGAAAGCGCCTTCGGCACCGGCTTCGGCAGTTTCGGCGATTTCACCGCGAGGAGCGCAGCGTTCCTGGCAAGGCCGCGGCGATCGAGGAAGCGGAAGAAATTGCGCAAGACCGAAAGCCCGCGGGCATTGGAGTTGCGCCCGACATTGCGCGATGCGCGATGCGCGAGGAAGGCCCGGAAATCCGCCGGCGTCAGCGCCGACAGCATCGCGAGGTCCGGCTCGCCGCCGTGATGCGCGGTGAGAAAATCGAGGAAGAAGGCGAGGTCGCGGCCATAGGCGGCAAGGGTATGGGGCGAGACGCGGCGCTCCGTCTCGAGCCAATCGAGCCAGCGGGTGATCGCGGTGCCGAGATCGGCGTCGGCAGAAAAGCGGCCCGGCGCCAGCGGTGCTGGCGGGACGGGAAATTCGCTCAGGCGGCCGGCAGGTCGAGCCATTGCGCGATGGTGATCGAGACCACGCGGCCGAGGAAGTTGAGGAGCTCCGTCCCCTGCGCGGCGTGGAACTTGCCGGGCGCGCGCGTGCCGATGGCAAGGAGGCCGGCCGGCGATTTCAAACTGACCCGCAGGCGCAGCAAGGCGGCCGACCGTACCAGCCCGGCGCCGTCGCCGAACAGCACCGGGTCGCCCTCGACCTCGTCGAACAGCAACACGTCGCGGTCGGGGCCGAACAATTCCTCGACCATGCCGGGCTTCAGAATCTGAATGCCCTGGTTGCGCAGGGTCGGCTTCATTGGCTCGACCGATTCGACCCCGATGGTTGCGACGTCGGCGTCGAGCATCACGGCCAGGTCGGTGGTCACGGTCTGGATCAACTGTTCGAAGCTGCGCGCGCTGAACAAGGCGAGGGCCGCGCCGTGGACCCGCGCCTGGCTTGCAAGGTTGGCGCGACTGGTGCCGATCAGCTCGCCATGCTGACGTTGCAGCTTCTCCAATTCCTGGCGCTGGCGCTGGAGCATGAAGCTCTGCATATCGACTACCTGATCGCCGCGCTGCAATTGCGGCGGCGTCAGCACCGAAAGGAATTCGGGATTGTGGACGAGGAAATCGGGGTGCGCCTTCAGATACTGGTGCACGTCGCCTTCACCGACGGCGCGGGCGGGCGCGGCGGCGCTGTCCGCTTTTTTGTCCTGGGGCCGATCGGCCGAGCTCATTCCGCCGCCTGTTTCCCCGGCGCCAGGATCGACTGGCCGGTCTTCTTCCAATCGGCGAGGAACTTCGCCAATCCCTTGTCGGTCAAGGGGTGCTGAAACAATTGCCGGATGATCGCCGGCGGCATCGTGCCAACATGGGCGCCCATCTTGGCCGCCTCGACGACATGCAACGGATGGCGGATCGAGGCCACCAGCACTTCGGTCTTGATCTCGGGATATTGGCGATAGATCGTCATGATGTCGCGGACGACACCCATGCCATCTTCGGAAATGTCGTCGAGCCGGCCGACGAACGGCGAGATGAAGCTGGCACCCGCCTTGGCCGCGAGCAGCGCCTGCGCCGGCGAGAAGCACAAGGTGACATTGACCATGGTGCCTTCGTTGCGCAAGACGCGACAGGTCTTGAGGCCGTCGATGGTGAGCGGCACCTTCACGGTGACATTTTTGGCGAGCTTCGCGAGGACGCGCCCCTCGGCCAGCATGGTGTCATGATCGGTCGCCGCGACCTCGGCGCTGACGGGTCCGGGAACGATCGAGCAGATCTCGCGAATCGCGTCCTTGAATTCGCGGCCCGATTTCGCGATCAGCGACGGGTTGGTGGTGACGCCATCGAGCAAGCCGGTTGTTGCCAGCTCGCGAATCTCGGCGATGTCGGCGGTATCGATGAAAAACTTCATGCCCTCTTTCCTATCTCCCCCGGAATCTCTCCCCAGAATCCTTGGCCGGCATGGCAGCCGGGCCGCATTCGCGTTAAGAGTCTAACCCATGCCGGCACCACATGCCAGTTCTGACGGTGATCTTCTGGCCGCCCCGCCGGCGCGCCGGCGCATCCTGCTGCCGCTGCCGCTCGCCGGCCCTTATGACTATGCCGTGCCGGCGGGAATGTCGCTCGAGATCGGCGACTTCGTCGCGGTGCCGCTGGGCTCGCGGCGACTCGCTGGCGTGGTCTGGGGCGATTCAAAAGATGAGGTCGCGGCGGCGAAATTGAAACCGGTCGCGGCGAAATTGCCGGTGCCGGCGATGTCGGTGGAGCTGCGCCGGCTGATTGATTGGGTCGCCGCCTATACCCTCGCGCCACCAGGCGCGGTGCTGCGCATGGCGATGAGCATCGTCGAAGCGCTGGAACCGGCGCGCGGCATCGCGGCGTTTCGGTTGAGCGATCGGGGGCGCGCGGCGCTTGCCGACGATGCACTGGCGATGACGCCGGCCCGCCACCGCGTCCTCGATGAAGCCGGCGAAGCCGCGGCCGGTGCCGCCGATCTCGCCCGCCGTGCCGGCTGTGGCGCCGGGGTGGTGCGGGCGCTGGCGGCGGCGGGGTTGCTCGAGGCGATCGAATTGCCGCGTCGCCTGCCGCTGGGGTTGCCCGATTGGCGCCGGCCCGGCCCTACCCTGTCGGCGGCCCAGGAGATCGCGGCCGACGCTCTCGTTGCCAAGGTGGGGCATGGCGGTTTCGGCGTGACCTTTCTCGACGGCGTCACCGGCTCCGGCAAGACCGAGGTCTATTTCGCAGCGATCGCGGCGGCATTGGCGCTGGGTCGCCAGGTGTTGGTGCTGTTGCCGGAGATCGCGCTTTCGGCGCAATGGCTCGATCGGTTCGCAAAGCGGTTCGGCGCGTTGCCGCCGCAATGGCATTCGGACCTCGGCCAAGGGGAGCGCCGGGCCACCTGGCGCGCGGTGGCGGAGGGCACGGCGCGGCTCGTGGTCGGTGCGCGCTCGGCTCTCTTCCTGCCGTTCCACGAACTCGGCCTCATCATCGTCGATGAGGAGCAGGACCAGTCCTTCAAGCAGGAGGATGGCGTCATCTATCACGCCCGCGACATGGCGGTGGTGCGCGCCTCGCTGGCCCAGATTCCGATCGTGCTGGTGTCGGCGACGCCGTCTCTCGAAACCTATGAGAACATGGCCGGGGGACGGTATGAGCGGCTTCATCTGCCGGCGCGGCACGGCGCGGCGCGGCTTCCCGAAATCCGGCTCGTCGATCTGCGCCGCGCGCCCGTTGAGCGGCGTTCCTTCCTCGCGCCGCCGCTGGTCGAGGCGCTGACCGCGACGCTGGCGGCTGGCGAGCAGGCGATGCTGTTCCTCAATCGCCGCGGTTATGCGCCGCTGACCCTGTGCCGGGCCTGCGGCTTTCGCCTCCAATGTCCCAACTGCACCGCCTGGCTGGTCGAGCATCGCTTTCACCACCGGCTCGAATGCCATCATTGCGGCCATCAGGAGCCGGTACCGCCGCTCTGTTCCCATTGCGGCGCGGCGGCGAGCTTCGTTCCCTGCGGGCCGGGGGTGGAGCGCGTCGCCGAGGAAATGACGCGGCGTTTCCCCAAGGCGCGGCTCGCGGTGATGGCGTCCGACCTGATGGTTGGGCCGCGCGCCGCCGCGGCGATTGTCGGCGCCGTCGAGCGGCACGAGGTCGATGTTCTCATCGGCACGCAACTGGTGGCGAAGGGGCATCATTTCCCGCTCCTCACCCTGGTGGGCGTGGTCGATGCCGATCTCGGCCTCGAAGGCGGCGATCTGCGCGCGGCGGAGCGGTGCTTCCAGTTGCTGCATCAGGTCGCGGGCCGCGCCGGCCGCGCCGAGCAGCCGGGCCTTGTCATGCTTCAGACCTGGCATCCCGAGAATCCGGTGATGCGCGCCCTCGTCACCGACGATCGCGACCGCTTCCTCGCCATCGAAGCGGCGGGCCGTGAGTCACAAGGCTGGCCGCCCTTCGGCCGGCTCGCGGCGCTGATCCTGTCGGCGCCCGACGAGGCGAGCGCCGATTTCACCGCCCGCGCCTATGCCCGCGCCGCACCGCATCTCCCCGGGGTCGAGGTGCTCGGCCCGGCGCCGGCGCCGCTCGCGATCCTGCGCGGCCGCCACCGCCGCCGCTTCCTGGTCAAGGCGGAGCGGACGGTCGGCCTGCAGGCGGTGCTGCGCGAATGGCTTTCGCGCATCCGCCTCGGCGG
>JBOHLV010000180.1:0-7410 GCA_050729815.1 Allostellaceae bacterium | reverse complement strand
AGGAGCTTGCCCTTGACGGTATTGAGTTCCTCACCGACACGGCGGAGCAGCGTTGCAAAGCGATCATTGACCGCGGCGCTCCCTGACGCGAACAGGCCGCCCGTCAAAAGCTGAATACGGGCCGTTTGCGCATTTTCCGACAACCGAACAAGGCCTTCGCGAATTTCGGGCGCCAGGAACGCCCTGGCATGAGCCAAGGTCGGGCGCGACACCGCGGGCGGCGGTGGCGGTGGAGCCGCGACATGAATCGCGACCTTGCCGGTCGGCGGCAAATTGGCCAGCATCGCGAAGGCACGATCGGAAACCGGATTCAGCAACAACATGCGAAAGGCGACATAGATCGCAAGAAGAAGCACTGCCGCGACGGTGCCGATCACCCAGAGCGGCACCGCAGCCCCGAGCGGCCGGTGCGGCGCGGCAAGGCCGCGCCAATGTGGCGACAGATCACGTTCGAACTCGCCGCGCCGCTGCCGCAGAAGCGAATAGAGATCCTCCCGGGTGCGCGCCAACTCCGACGCGCCGGCCGCGCTAATCCGCATCCGTCCCTCGAAGGCGAGCGACAGGCACAGATACATCAATTCCAGAATGTCGCCGTACCGTGCCGGCTCTCGCTCAAAATAGCGCAAGAATTCGAAGAACCGCTCGCCCCCGGTCATGTCGTTGTGGAAGGTGCCAGCCATGCCGGCACGTGCCCACTCCGACGTGACCCCCCATGGCGTACTGTTGACGACATCGTCGATCGTGACGCAGATGGCATAATGGGCGGCCTGAACCACATCGCGCGGGGTTTGGGCGCGTGTCGCCGCACGCTCGAAATTGTTTAGCTCTTCGACAATGCGGTCGCGAAGCGCGGGGACATTTCGCTGCATTGGCGTATTGCGAAGCCGCTGGGAGAGCGCAAGCAAAGGCAAGGCAAAACCGACCAGCGGATTGGTCGCATAGCCCGCCGCCAGCGGCACGACCTCCGCAAGACGCTGGGCAGGCGCGGCGGCCGGCGGGGCATTTTCCGTGGACGGTGCCTGGTCAGGCACTGACGCCGCCGCGGCCGGGCCACGCCCGCCAGGGTTGGGCCTGATGACGGTCCGGTCGGAATTGATCCCGAAGGGATCATCCTGGCTCATCCAAGCCTCTCCCTATGTCAAAGCACGTGTTCTTATGACGACGCGCGGATGGCCCATAATTCCATCTCCAATCCCGGCCAATCCGCGCCCACGAAGATCGCCAGACCGCCTGACCCCCCGGGTTTCTGCATTTCCTTCCACAGATCGCCGGAACGATCGAACTCGAAATAGACGGCGCCCGTCTGGAAAGGCAGTTGGCGCGGCGCCACAGGAAGCGGTTGCAGCGCTATTCCGGGCAGGGCAACCCTGACCAGTTGCGTGATCTTCTCGACCGGACCGACCTTCGCCTGATTGGGAAAATTACGCCGCAACATCTCGTTCGCGACACTCGCCTTGACGACGAGCACGAATACCGCGTTCGTGAACAGCGACCGCTCGGTCACGATCGCCACCCGAATGCCGTATTGCCGTTCGTGCAACGGGATCGCGACGGCATTCTGCTCGATCACGGCACTCAATTCGCGGCGCAACTCGGCGATCACGGGGGCAAAGGTTTGTTTCAGATCGTCGTGACGGTATTCCGGAAACGATAGTGCGCGCTTATTCTGGCTGGCAAAGGTCGCGAGCTCGCCGGCGATGCTGACCGCCTGGGCGAACAAGGCTTCCGGATGCAGCGACCAGGCATCGGCCGCAAAATGCGCCAGGAGCGGCTGATATCGATTGACCACCTGAAGCAGCATGAAATCCTGGACGTCGGATGCTCCCTTGGCTCCGGGTGCGGTGATCCGCGCCGCCAACGCCTCGCCGCGATGATGGAACAAGCCGTTCAGTTCCGTGACAAATCCGAGCAACGGCGACTGACAGCCACAATTGAGGCAAGGGGCGATATATCGGTCGTCGAGAACGACCATCTTGTCGGCGCGCACTTCGACGACGCGCGCCAAGCCGATGCAGACATAGCCCGCGCGCTCTGCTACCTCGGTTTTGAACCGCAGGCGGAGCTTGCCGACATTGACTTGTGCTTCCAATCCCGAACCCGCGACGGCGTCGACCGCGCAGAATTCGGACCCAAGATACCGCGCCGCCCCCTCATCATCGCGCAATGTCACCTCGACACCACCCGGTTGGCGCGCCGGAAGGGTCAGATAGATGATCGAGTCGCGCGTGTTTTCGGGCAGGTCGAGGGTTGGCGGATGGTCCGTTTCATCGGGGATGTTGAAGGGTGTTCCGTCTGGCAGCACGCCTCGGCACCGCGTTAGGCCGAATTGGCCGATCGCCAGCAACTCACGATTGATCTCAATCTCCGCAACCCCCCAGGCATGACCGCGAATGCCGTCAACACGACCCTGAACCAGCGCTTCGATATAACGATCCTGCTGTTGAAAGTGTTGCGGTCGAAGGAACATCCCTTGCGACCAAACCACCTTGTTTCGCCAGTCCATTGCGAGCACCGTCCCCCTGGACTATTTCGCACTAAGGCGAACTTGCGGCGGCTGTCAGGCTGAGCCCCCGAATCGTTACCGCGATGGCAACCTTCCCGCTCGCCGGAATCGGGACAACCGCGCGCCATTTCGCCTTATCGATATCACGGAACGACGCGGCAATACCCAGATAGTCTGCGCCATGTTTCATCTGGATGGTAAGCCGATTGGTCCGCCCGGGAGGGATAATGACACTGTCCCTGTTGATCAGGTCGGTGCCCAGCGCGGCCCGTTCGTTATCGGCCAACTGAAAGAAATCGGCGCGCTCAAACCGGTAAGGCGATGCCAGTTGAAACACCCGCACCTGTACCGGCGACGGATGGCCCATTCCGTCAGGATTGATATTGGGGCCGGCCGCCAAGGACAATTGTACCACCGCCGGGGGTGGCGGCGCCCCCCCGCATGCGGACAGCATCAGCAGGGCCGCCAATGCCGCGACGATGTTTCTTCTGTTGCCCCCGGCCATGTTGCGCTCCCCCGTCGCCGTTCGTTGAAGATCGAATTCACCAACCGATGGCAGAAGCGAGTTCTTCTGGCATCCGCCGGTCCCCAATCAGAGCTTTTTCAATTGTTCTTCATACGCCTTGGCAAAGGCCAAGCCGAATACGCTGCGAGCATTCTCGCTGATATCCGACGCAATCTCGCGGTAATGCTCCTCGAAGGCCCCCCAATATTTCGCTTGGCTGCCAAAGATCAGGCTATCCCACCCCTTTTGCTTGTCCAATCGCGCCTTCAACCCGTCGGGATCGAACTCGTTCAGGAGCGTCATCAGAGCAGCCTGCATTCCTACCATGTAGGCAATCTCGTGCGCCTTCAAATCTTTGAATGCCTGGTTCACGGCTTTCGCCCCGACAAGGTATCCGGGTTGCGCCCGCATCAGCAATGCCGCCGCCGCCTGGGCCGTATCGACGGAAAACTTCAACGGGTTGTTATCGATCGCTTGGACGACGGTGCGCTCAACGCGATATTCCGACTTGATTTGGTCGCGCGTGGCAAGAAGCTCCTTCAATCCTGCAACCATTTCCCGGAACACGCGCCCCAATGCCCTCGTTAGATCGACCGGATTCTCGCTGCCGAAGGCGACGGGATCTAGGCCCGCGGCAGCCAGGAATTCGCGCCACATTGCGCCATCTTGGGAGGAGTTGCTCGGAACGAGGGATGCAGGCATGGGCGCAGGCGGTGCCGGTGGAGGATTCTCCGGAACTGCTCTCGGGCTGTCGTTCGGCTGTGGCGCCGGTTGCTCCACCGCTTCGGGCGCGCCTTGCGGATTGGCGCCTTTGCGTAGTGCCTTGATCAAGGGGTGAGGCTTCGATGCCTCCGGCTCCTTGAGAAAATCAAGATCCTCCGGGATATCGATCGGCGGCATCGGGGTCGGATCTGTCGTAAGCGCGGGATCGGATCCGACATCCTGACGTGACGCCAGATAATCATGGATTGCCGGCGCGTTTTGTAACAACCCCTGATCGACTGGCGTCGATCTCGGCTCGCGCGTTGGCGGAAAGGCATCGTGCCATTGCCGCGGGCCCGGCGCATTTTCTGGGTTCTGTGCGCCGCCGAGCAGCGCAGAGGCGTCAAAGGGCACATTTCTCTGGTCGTCCAGCGACCACTGGTTGCCCGATGGTGCCAGGGAAGACACGTCGTTGGAACTGTTGGCGCCATAAAGCAAATCCCGACCGCCAAATGGCGTCCCACCTTGCCCCCCGGACGCCCACGGATCGGAAGAAGAAGACGATGAATCCATGCCTTCCGGCCGACCAAAGGCGTCTATCTCTCCAAAAGGTGTGCTTCCTCGGCCGCCCGTTGGCCAAGCGTTGGCCACAGGCGATCGCGCCGCGTTCGACCGCACCTCGACGACCACGCCATAATCGCCCAGCGACAGCCGGTCGCCGTCACGGAGCACCGCGCTTCCGCCGTTCCCCAGCGGCTGCCCGGAGCCGTTGAGGTAGACCCCGTTGGTGCTGATGTCGGTTATGACGTATTGACCGTCGACGCTGTTGATAACGCAATGCTTCTTTGAGAGGTGCAATTCAGGGTCCGACAGAGACAGATCGTTGTCGCTACCACGCCCAATGCTGAACGTCCCCTCCTCCATGCGCGCAACCGCTGGAGACGTCAGCGTTTGATCCCTGTAGCGTGTAACCGATAAAATGAGAGTCATTTGGCAACGTGTAACAGGGAACCTGCTTGGCGCCACGACCCCATGATGGAGTAAGGCTCCGCCATCCCCAGCCACCCCAAAGTGAACGATTGCGGTGTTTCGACTTGGCGATAATGCCGCCCCAGTCCGGGTTAGTCAATTGCGCCGGGGAAACATTGGCCCTCACGGCACATGGCCACTTCCCCTAAATCGTTAAGATAGATGCATCTCGATCCCGGTGATCCACGTGAGGATCAGGCTTTCGGTATTGGCTAATCCCCCTTCGTGGGTTCGGCTAATGGTTATGTTTATTGAGCAGGTTCACCCAGAAGCCATCCATGATGTAGCTGATGTCGTTGAAATCTACGCCGCTCATGGGACCAAGGCCAAGGATGTTGTACTTCAACGCGAACGGGTCGACTCCGTAGTTCGGCTGGTCGACGAATTGAAGGAATGCCTGCTGTGCCGCCGTCTCGCCGGCACCGCCGCGGTTCAAGCGCTTCCGGAACTCTTCGATCTGACCCTGCGCAACCGCCAGCCCGATATGCTCCAGAAGCGTCGGGTTGATCTTGCACGCGATCTGACAGGGCAGCGCCAGGAAGCCGTTGATATGCAGACTATTGGACCCGAGATTGAGATAGAACTCGGACGCGGCCGCCTGTCCGATCGTGCCGGCAACGGTGACGTTGTTCAGCGAGCTCGGCGCATCGCTATTGAGGATGATCGTATCCCCGGCGCGGTTATCGACGAACGTGCCGGTTGTGTTATTGAGCGAGCCGACATTGAAACTGAGCGAACCGAAGCTGGCATTACCCTCGAACAGCAGCGCGCCGGTCGTGCTGTCCACCGTCAGCTTGTTCGCGGTTGAGAAATTGCCGCCGAAGGTGATGGCGCCGCTGTCGGTCGAAGTCAGGACCGTGTTGTTCGCGGTCATGGTCACGGGGCCGCTATAAGTCTGCTGGTCACTGGTCGTGACATTGCCGTCGAGCGTATTCGTCCCGGTGGTCCCGCTGGTATCGAGACTCCTCAATTCGCGCGTCCCGCCAACCGCGGCGCCGAAGGTCACGCCGCCAGAGCCTGCCGACACGGTGAGGCTGTGGGCGTTCGATACGGTGTCGTCAACCGTCGAGACGAAGTCCACAAGGCTGTCGGTGGTCGCGAGGCTCGTATCCTCGCTCAGCATGACCCTATTCTCGTAGGTCTGTAATCCCGTTGTGGTGACGCCGCCGCCATTGAGATCCGTCGTCCCCGTCTGCGGCGAGGTCACCCCCTCCGTCAGTAGGCTCGCCAGCGCCGTCGTGTGGCCAACCTGACCATAGAAATTCGTCGTCCCGTCACTTTCCGTGGTCAGCGCAAATCCGCCATCGACCGTGCCGCCGACCCCGGCGCTAACCCCAAAGGTAATGTTCCCGTTGGCGCCCGTCCCCGTCGAGGTCAGCGCCGTATTCGCGCCCAGCGTCGCCGCCCCGGTATAGGTCTGCGCCCCACTCGTCGTTACCGAACCGCCATTGAGGTCCGACGTGCCGCTGACGCCGAGGACCGTCAGCTTGGTCCCGCTTCCGACCGCGCCGTCGAACGCCAAGTTCCCGGTCACCGTCAGCGCATGCGCCCCGTCCACCGTCGAGCCGAAACTTACCGTCGAGCCCGTCAGCGTATCGTCTGCCGACAGCGTCGCCGCACCGGTATAGGTCTGCGCCCCACTCGTCGTTACCGACCCGCCATTGAGGTCCGACGTGCCGCTGACGCCGAGGACCGCCAGCTTGGTCCCGCTTCCGACCGCGCCGTCGAACGCCAAGTTCCCGGTCACCGTCAGCGCATGCGCCCCGTCCACCGTCGAGCCGAACGTCACCATCGATCCCGCCAGCGTATCGTCCGCCGACAGCGCCGCGGCACCGGTATAGGTCTGCGCCCCACTCGTCGTTACCGACCCGCCATTGAGGTCCGACGTGCCGCTGACGCCGAGGCTCGCCAGATTGGTCCCGCTTCCGACCGCGCCGTCAAACGCCAAGTTCCCGGTCACCGTCAGCGCATGCGCCCCGTCAACCGTCGAGCCGAACGTCACCATCGATCCCGCCAGCGTATCGTCCACCCCCAGCGCCGCCGCACCGGTATAGGTCTGCGCCCCACTTGTCGTCACCGAACCGCCATCGAGGTCCGACGTGCCGCTGACGCCGAGACTCGCCAGATTGGTCCCGCTTCCGACCGCGCCGTCGAATGCCAAGTTCCCGGTCACCGTCAGCGCATGCGCCCCGTCAACCGTCGAGCCGAACGTCACCGTCGAGCCCGTCAGCGTATCGTCCACCCCCAGCGTCGCCGCCCCGGTATAGGTCTGCCCGCCACTCGTCGTCACGTTGCCGTCCAGCGTGATCGTCCCCGTCGTCCCCGTCGTGTCGAGGCTCAACAGCGGATGTGTCGTCCCCACCACGCCACCAAACGTCACCCCGCCCGTTCCCGTCGATACCGCGAGGCTGTGGGTGCCCGCCGTTGCGTCATCCACCGTCGAGGCAAAATCGATGAGGCTATTCGTCGTCGTCAGCGTCGGCGACGCGCTGAGCGACACGGCGTTTGCGTAGGTCTGCGCTCCCGTCGTCGTGATCGCCGTCGTGTTGATATCCGTCGTCCCGGTCGCCAGCGTCGTCGAGCCTTCCGTCGTCACGCTCGTCAGCGCCGCGCCGGCGCCCACCACGCCCTGGAATGCCGTCGTCCCGTCCGCCACCACCGTCAGATTGTG
>JBOHLV010000179.1:0-14419 GCA_050729815.1 Allostellaceae bacterium | reverse complement strand
GGCGCCGATCCGACGATCGAGGACTATACGGGACACAGCGCGCTCGAGATGGCGCGGGGCAAGCCGCTGATCCTGCCGCTGCTCCAGGCGGCGAGGCACAAGGCTGGGCGCGGGGGTTAGTGATGATCGAGTCGATCTTGGCAAAGGCGGAAGACGTGGCGGCGCGGCTCCGGGCGCGGCACGAGACGGTCGCGGTCGTTGAATCCTCGACCGGCGGTCTCATCGCGGCGGCGCTGCTTTCGGTGCCGGGCGCGTCGGATTATTTCGTGGCGGGCGGCGTCATCTATACCGGCGCCGTGCGGCGGGCGCTGCTCCAGATCGACGATGCCGCGATGGTGGGGATGCGGGCGGCGAGCGCGCCTTATGCGCTTCTCTGTGCGCACACGGTCCGGGCGCGTTGCGCAACGGTATGGGGCATCGGCGAAAGCGGTGCCGCCGGGCCGACCGGCAATCGCTATGGCGATGCCGCGGGCCATTCCGCGATCGCGGTCGCGGGGCCGGTCGAACGGTCGCTGACACTGGAAACGAACAGCACCGACCGCCGCGCCAACATGGTGCGTTTTGCCGACGCCGCGCTCGATCTCTTGATCGAGTGTCTTGCCTGATCAGCCCGATTAGGGAAGACGCCCCCTCCCCGGTCCGCGCTTTCGCGGGGAGACGACGGGAGGGGGGTCACAAGACATAAGACATCACCGAGTGCACAAGTTGAGCCGCTTATGCGCCCGCTTTCTACGCGATTCCGTGTCGAAAGGAAAATTACCTAAAGGGTAATGGACGCAATGCCGGCGCGCCAAATGAGGACAGTCGTCGTCAGAGGGCCTTCAAATTGACCGCCGAGACCCGGCCTTGCTGGCCGCGCTCGAGATCGAAGCTGACGCGCTGGCCCTCGCGCAAATTGCTCAGGCCGGCCCGCTCAACCGCCGAAATGTGAACAAAGACATCCTTGGTTCCGTCCTCGGGTTGGACGAAGCCATACCCCTTCTGGGGACTGAACCATTTTACCGTACCGTTCGCCATCGCGCGCTCCAGACAATATTGTATCGACGCGGATCGTCGCGCCACCGATCGGATTCATGGAGGCCGGGAACGGGTCCGGCGCTGGGGGGTCCCGCGCCAGGGAAGGGTCGCCGGATCACGAAAGACGACGCCTAAGCATGCCGTCCGGATGACCGCTTGGCAAGGCGCAAAGACATCGTGACGGGGAAGCGGTCGGCATCCGTGACTCGGGGGGCGAAGAGACTTGTCGCCAAAATGGGCGTTGCGTAATATCACACCGGTGCCGTGGGCCGAGAGGCGAATGGCCGAGCTTCTCCCAATCGCAAGGCGGCAGCCGCCTATATTCGATGATCTCGCGCTACAGGCATTCTCAGATTTCGACGACGGGTCTCGTGGCGATAGCGGCTTCGATGCTGCTGCTCGGCGGTTGCAGCACGACGAAACGGGCGCTCTCCGCGTTAACCGGCAACGGCGCCCCGTCTGCGGCGATGCCGGCGACGGCCCCCGCCGTCACCGAAACCGGCACCGTCGTCGGGCAGCAAACCATGGCGATCCGGGCCGAACTGCAACGTCTTGACGACAATATCACGCGCCATCGCACCGCCTTCGCGGCGGTGCGCGGCCGGCTAGGCAAGGACCGTTCGGCCTATGGCATGGCGGCCGGTGCGCTGGCGGCGCCCGGCGCGACCGCGAACCCCGCGCTGACGACGCGCTATGGCGCGGTCGAGGC
The DNA here is from genome assembly GCA_050729815.1 of Allostellaceae bacterium. GTDB lineage: Bacteria > Pseudomonadota > Alphaproteobacteria > ATCC43930 > CGMCC-115725 > JAATGI01. Next base: position 12,693 of record JBOHLV010000179.1, on the reverse strand, counting down.
CGATCTCGACGGCATCGATGACGAGGTCGGCGTGCTCGATGTCCTGGCGCATGAGGGCAGGGAGGATCGGCGTATGGCAGCCCACCTCCGCGGCGAAATCGGGGCGGCGGCCGGGATGCCCGGTGGCAATGACAAGGACCTGGAGCAGATCGGGCGGCTGCGGCAGGCGACGGCGAACGATCTTGCGGCGATCGATGGGATGAACCGCGCGGTTGCTGCCGCTGAGGCGCGCGAGAAGGGCTATGTCGCGGCTCAGCGTCGCCGGCTTGCCTCGCTCGGCGTTGCGACGCCCGAGCGGCGCCCGGCCGCGGCCACCGTCTCAGCGCGGGTGGCGCCGACGCCGCCGACCAGGCCGCACCAGCCGCTCGTCACCATCCGCTTCGACCGGCGCAACGTCCCGTTCGAGCACGCGCTCTATCTCGCTGTCGCGAGCGCGCTCGACCGCAACCCCGATCTTCGGTTCGACGTGATCGCGGTGTCGCCTGGCGCCGGCAACGCGCGGCAGGTTGCCCGCAATGCCAGCCAGACGCGGCACAATGCCGGCGCCGTCATGCGGGCGCTGGTGGCGATGGGGCTGCCGGCGAACCGGATCACGATTTCCGCGACGACCAATTCCGCGATTCGGACCGGCGAGGTGCGCATCTATGTCAAATGAATCCCGGCGCGAGGCGGAAGGCGCCGCCTATACCAAGAATTTTCCCGTCACCTGGGACGAGCTTCATCGCCATGCCCGGGCGCTCGCCTGGCGCCTCGTCGAGCAGGGGCCGTGGCAGCGCATCGTCGCGGTCACTCGCGGCGGCCTCGTGCCGGCGGCGATCGTCGCGCGCGAGCTCGATCTGCGGCTCATCGATACCGTCTGCATCGCGAGCTATGACGACACCCGCCAGGGCCGGCTCGTGGTGCTGAAGCAGGTCGATGGCGACGGCACCGGGACCCTCATCATCGACGATCTGGTCGACACCGGCGATACCGCGAAGACGGTGCGCGAGATGCTGCCGAAGGCGCATTTCGCCACCATCTATGCCAAGCCCGCGGGCCGGCCGCTGGTCGATACCTTCGTCACCGAGGTGAGCCAGGATACCTGGATCCTGTTTCCCTGGGACATTGCGCCGCAATTCGCGCCACCGATCGCCAGCGTGCATCGCCGTTGACCGGGCGCGGGACGCCGCGGCGGTTCGTCGCCGCCTGCCTCGGCCTTGCGCTCCTACTTTGCGGCGTGCCGGCCGCCGCACAGACCCGGCAAATGCCGGAAATCCCGACTCGGATCGGGCATCACCATCCCGCCTTCGATCGCCGCGACATGGTGGTGGCGGCGCATCCCTTGGCCGCCGAGGCCGGGCGCCAAATCCTGCGCGAAGGCGGCAACGCGATCGACGCCACGGTCGCGACTGCGATGGTGCTGAACCTCGTCGAGCCACAATCCTCGGGCCTCGGCGGCGGCGGCTTCCTCGCCTATTACGATGCCGCGCATCATCGCGTTGTCACCATCGACGGCCGCGAGACCGCGCCGCTCGCGGCGACGCCCGATCGTTTCCTCAATCCCGACGGCACGCCGATGCATTTCTTCACGGCGGTGGTCGGCGGCCGTTCGATCGGCGTCCCCGGCTGGCTTGCGATGCTGTGGCGCGCGCATCGGAAATTCGGCCGACTCGCCTGGGCGCGGCTGTTCCGGCCCGCGATCCGGCTAGCGACCGACGGCTTCCCGGTGTCGGATCGCCTTCACATGCTGCTCGCGCGCGACCGATATCTGCGTCATTCGCCAACGGCCCGCGGCTATTTCTATCACCCCGACGGCACGCCGCTCGCCCCGGGGGAGATCGTCAAGGACCCGGCGCTTGCCCGCGTCTTTCGGGCGATCGCGGCGCACGGCCCCAGTGTCTTCTACCGCGGCTGGATCGCGCGCGACATTGTCGCGGCGGCGGATCACGCGACCCCGGCAAGCGATATGACGCCGGCCGATCTCGCCCGCTATCGCGCGGTTCTGCGCGCGCCGGTCTGCGGGCCTTATCGTCAATACCGTGTCTGCGGCATGGGGCCGCCAAGCTCCGGCGGAGTCACCATGCTCGAAATCTTCGGCATGCTTCAGCATTTTCCGCCACGCGATCTCGATCTGCCCCGGGTCGCGGCGGAGCATCTTTTCATGGCGGCGGCAAAGCTCGCCTTCGCCGACCGCAACCGCTATCTCGCCGATACCGATTTCGTGCCGGCACCGATCGCCGGTCTCCTCAATCAGCACTCCCTCGCACGGCGCGCCAGGCTCATCACCTCGCGGCGCGATTCCGGCCATCCCGCCGCGCCCGGCGTGCCGCCCGGCGGCGCCCGCTGGCATGCCGACCGCGGCGACGACGCCTCGCTCGAACTGCCTTCGACCAGCGACCTCGCCATCGTTGATCGCTGGGGCGATGCCGTGTCGATGACCGCCTCGATCGAGAACGAGTTTGGCTCCCGAATCATGGTCGACGGTTTCCTCCTCAATAATGAGCTCACCGATTTCTCGTTTCTGCCGGTGCGGCACGGCAAGCCGGTGGCGAACCGCGTCGGGCCGGGCAAGCGGCCGCGCAGTTCAATGTCGCCGACGCTGGTCTTTCTGGACGGGCGCTTCGAGATGGCGGTCGGCTCGGCCGGCGGTCCCGCCATCATCGAGGACACCGCGAAGACCATTATCGGCGCGCTCGACGAGCATCTCGATCTGCAACAGGCGGTCGATCTGCCCGATGTCTTCAATCTGAACGGCCCGACCTTTGTCGAGGCTGGCCCGTGGGCGGCGCGGCTCATGGCCGGGCTCGAGGCGATGGGGGGGCGCGTCATCGTGCGGCCGCATCCCTCTGGCATTTCCGCCATCCTGGTGACGCCGCGCGGCCTCGAAGGTGCCGCCGATTCCCGTCGCGACGGCGTCGGGCTGGGGGATTAGCCTAGCCGCGATGCCGATGCCCGACGATCCCGCGACCCGGCCAGCGGTGCGCCTGATGCCCCTGCGCGACAAGCGCATGGTGCACGGGCATCCCTGGGTCTATTCCAATGAAATCGTGATGGATGCGGCGGCGAAGTCGCTGCCGCCCGGCGCGCTCGTCACGGTGCAAACCGCGGCAGGGATGGCGCTCGGCGTCGCCATGTTCAATCCGCATCCCTTGATCAGCGCGCGAATCCTCGATCGCGATCCCGCCCGGCCGATCGATGAGGCCTGGTTCGCCGCGCGCCTTACCCGCGCGCTCCGCTTGCGCGAGCGGCTCTATGACCGGCCCTACTATCGCCTCGTCCATGCCGAGGCGGATGGCTTGTCGGGCGTGGTGGTTGATCGCTTCGGCGAGGTGCTGGCGATCGCGGTCAACACTGCCGGCATCGACCGGCTGGAGGCGGAATTCCTCGCCGCCTGCGACGCGGTTCTGCATCCGCGCGCGATCGTCCTGCGCAATGACGGCGCCGCGCGCCGGCTCGAAGGATTGCCACTGGAGACCCGAATCGTCGGCACGCTGCCCGATCCCGTCGCCATCGAGGAGAACGGCGCCCGTTTCCTGGTCGATCCCGTCGCCGGCCAGAAGACCGGCTGGTTCTTTGACCAGCGCGAGAACCGTCGCGTCGTCGCCGGCCTCGCCAAGGGCGCACGCCTCCTCGATCTCTATTGCTTCACCGGCGGCTTCGCGATCGCCGCGGCCGGTGCCGGCGCGCGTGAGGTCGTGGGCATCGATCGCTCGGAACCGGCGCTCGCCCTGGCGCGGCAAGCGGCGGAGATGAACGGGGCCGCCAATTGTTGCCGGTTCGAGCGCGCGGAGGTCTTCGCGAGGCTGGAGGAGCTCGCCGCGGCCGGCGACCGCTTCGATATCGTGGTCGCCGACCCGCCGGCCTTCGTCAAGTCGCGCAAGGAGCTGGGGCCGGGCCTGCGCGGCTATCGCAAGTTGGCGCGGCTCGCGGCGGCGCTGGTGGCGCCCGGCGGCGCCCTCTTCATCGCCTCCTGCTCCCACAATGTCGCGGTGCTCGACTTTGCCGAGGCGGTGCGGCGCGGGCTTCACGATGCCGGGCGCGTGGGACGCATTATCCAATCATCCGGCGCCGCGCCCGACCATCCGGTGCATCCGGACCTCCCGGAAAGCGCGTATCTCAAGGCACAGCTTCTCGCTCTCGATTGACGCTATTGAAAGAATGCACATATATTTGCCTTAGATTAACAGATTGATGGCGTGGATATGGATCATTTCACACCGATTTCTGCGGCAATTGGCGGGGCGCTGATTGGGCTGTCGGTGACGATGCTCATGCTCGCGAACGGCCGGCTGGCGGGAATCAGCGGTATTTTCGGCAATGTGCTTGCCCCTCAAGGCCGGGAGTGGCGATGGGAAATCGCGTTCCTCGTCGGGCTCGTCGCCGCTCCGCTCATCATCGGCGCGGCGGGATTCGCCATGCCGCATCCGGTGATGCCGATGAGTTGGGGCCTGGTCGCGGTTGGCGGGGTGCTGGTCGGCTTCGGTTCGCGCCTCGGCGGCGGCTGCACCAGCGGCCACGGCGTCTGTGGCATCGCCCGACTGTCATCGCGCTCGATCGTGGCGACGCTGATCTTCATGGCGACCGCGATCGCGGTGGTCGCAATCTTGCGGCATGTCGTTGGAGGTGTGGCATGAAGACCATGCTGTCAGCCCTCATCTGCGGCCTGTTGTTCGGTGCGGGTCTGGTGATCTCCGGCATGACCGAGACGCAGAAGGTCCAAGGCTTCCTCGATCTGTTCGGGGACTGGGACCCGAGCCTCGCGGTCGTGATGGCGAGCGCCCTCATCGTCAGCTTCGGTGGTTTCCGGCTGGTCCGCCGCCGCGCCCGTCCATTGTTTGAAGCCCGTGCGCTGTGGCCGACCAAACAGGCGATCGACAGGCCGCTGGTGATCGGAGCCGCGCTGTTCGGCGCCGGTTGGGGCCTGATCGGATTTTGCCCTGGGCCGGCGCTCACCGACCTCTCGACCGGGGCGCCGATGGTGGTGGTGTTCGTGGTGGCGATGGCGGCCGGTATGGTGGCCGACAATCTGCTGCGGCGTCGGCACCATCCGCCGGCGGTCATCGGCTCGGAGCAGGCGCTTGAGGCGAATTGCGGCTGACCCTCGGGGCGGCCGTCACGCCGGTAGGGTGAGGCGGAACAGGGTGCCTTCGGCGTCGCTGTTAACGAGCGCGATGTCGCCGCCATGGGCGCGCATGATCTCGCGCGCGATGGCGAGGCCGAGCCCCATGCCACCGGCTCGCGCCGAACCGGCGAAGGGGCGGAACAGATTCTCCCGCGCCTTGGGCGGCAGGCCGGGCCCGTTATCGGCGATCTCGATTACCGCCGTGTCGTCATCGCGATGGGCCGAGAACACCACTCGCGTCGCACCCGATTCGACGGCATTGCGCGCGAGATTCAGCAGCACGCGGAAGAGCTGGTCGCGGTCGCCGCGCACCTTGAGACCGCGCGGAATATCGCCGATGAAGCGCGGCACGTCGCCCGGCTGCTCCCCGGTTTCGACCGCCGGCGCAATCTCGGCGACCAGCGCGGTCAGCGCGAACGCTTCGAAATGCAGGGGTGGTGCCCCTTCGCGGGTATAGCGCAAGGTGCCGACGCACAGCGCCACCGCCCGGTCGATGGTGCGGATCAGGTTCGGCATCACCCGCTTCACCTCCGGCACCTCGCTTGCGGCGAGCCGATCGGACAACAACCGCATCACGGCCAGCATGTTCTTGAGGTCGTGGTTGATCTTGGTGATGGCGGTGCCGAGCGCGGCGAGACGCTCCTTGTGCTGGAGCGCGCCGCGCACCGTCTCCTGCATGGTGGCGAGCTCGCGCTGGGCAAGCCCGATCTCGTCGCCGGCCGCCGACGGCACGATGATCGCGCCGGCATCCTCGGGATTGTCGCGGAATGCCATCATGCTCTGGGTCAGGCGCTGGAGCCGCAGCACCACGAGCCAGCGCAGCGCGGCATAGAGCAAGAGCGATACCGTTAGCACGGTAAAGATCGAGATCTCGAGCACGCGCACGCCATAGACGATCATGGCGTGGCGGATCGGCGCCTCGTCGAGCAGCGCCTCGACCACCACCTTCTTGTCCTTGGGCGAGAGGTCGAGCACCCGTATCACCGGGTTGCCGCGCTGCAACAGGGTCTTGGCCGCGTTGATGATCATCCGCGCAAAGCTGACGTGGCGCAGGTCATAGACCGCCGCGATGGTCGGCATGGTCGGCCCGTCCAGCATCAAGGTGGTATCGCCCGGCTGGTGCAGCACGATGCCGCGGGCGCCGACCCGCGCCAACAGCTTGTTGCCGAGCTGCCGGCTGACCATATTGTTGGGCGTCGCCTCGAGTGCGAGGGCGGCGACATGCGCCTCTCCCAGCATCATGCGCAGATGGTCGCGGCGGAATTCCGCCACCGACGGCACCAGGATCAGCACCTCGGTGAGCATGAACGACGCCACCACCAGCGCGAGCAGCCGCAGCGACAGGCCGGCGCCGAGGCGCGGTCGTAGGGGGTTGGGCTTTTCCATGCCCCTGAAGCTTAACCGAAATCGCGGTAACCCCGCGAGTCGTGGGGCGCGCGCTTGCTGCGATGCAGCGCGGCCGCTATGGTGCGCCGCCTTCAGGATCGAGGAGTGGATGGATGTTGGGTCGCGAGGATGCGGATGTCGGTACGGGGCAAGGCCTGTTCTTCGAGGATTTGCACCTTGGCATGTCGGCGCGTCAGGAGCGGCTGGTCGATGATGCGCTGGTGCGGCAATTCTCGGCGCTGTCGGGCGACGACAATCCGGTGCATCTCGACGAGGAATTCGCCGCCAAGACCCGCTTCGGCGGCCGCATCGCCCAGGGCATGCTCGGCGCCACCTTCATCTCGGCGGTGATCGGCAGCCGCCTGCCCGGTCACGGCACGATCTATCTCTCCCAATCGCTGAAGTTCCTGGCGCCGGTCCGGATAGGCGACCACGTCGTCACCGAGGCGACCGTCGCCGAACTGCGGCCGGAAAAGTTGCGCGCCCTTATCAAGACCGTGTGCCGTGTCGGCGACAAGCGGGTGATCGAGGGCGAGGCGCTCGTCATGGTGCCCAGACGCGGCTGAGGTAGATGCGGGTCCATCGCCATTGGCGTGCCGGCGCGCCGAAGGGTGTGTCAGAGGGTGCGGTCGTGGCGATCGGCAATTTCGATGGTGTGCATGACGGCCATCGCGCCGTTATCGCCGCCGCGCGCCGGGTCGCCGACACGCTTGCCGCGCCGCTCGCGATCCTGACCTTCGAGCCGCATCCGCGCAGCCTCTTCCAGCCGACGGCGCCGCCCTTCCGGTTGACGCCGTTTCGCGCCAAGGCGCGCCTCCTTGACGAGGCAGGGATCGATGATCTTTTCGTTCTGCGCTTCGATCGCCGGCTTGCCGCGCTCCCCGCGCGGGATTTCGTCGCCGATCTCCTGGTGGCCGGACTCGGCGCGCGCCATGTCGTGGTCGGCGAGGATTTCACCTTCGGCCACGGCCGCGGCGGCAATCCCGCGCTCTTGGAGGAGATGGGCGCGCGGCTCGGCTTCGGGGTCAGCGTGCTCAAGCCGCTGGCCGATCGGAACGGCAAGATCTGTTCGGCGAGCCGGATCCGCCGGCATCTCGCCGAAGGCCGGCCGCGCGATGCGGCGGCGCTGCTTGGCCGCTTCTGGGAGATCGAGGGCCGGGTGCGGCACGGCGACCGGCGCGGGCGCGAACTCGGCTTTCCGACCGCCAATCTCGGCATCGCCGACTATCTCCATCCGACGCCCGGCGTCTATGCCGTGCGCGCCGCCATCGCCGGCGCGGATGGGCCGGTATGGCGCGGCGGTGTCGCCAATTTCGGCAACCGACCGACATTCGCCGGCCAGGATTGGCGGTTTGAGACCTTCCTGTTCGATTTCGTGGGCGATCTCTATGGCCGGCACCTGCGCGTCGCGGTAATCGAGTTCCTGCGCCCCGATGCCATGTTCGACGACGCCGAGGCCCTCGTCCGCCAGATGCGCGAGGATGAGCGCCGCGCCCGCGAGATCATTGCGCGCGAGCCGCCATGACCGCCCGCCACGCGCCCCGATGGACTTGAGAGAAGTCCCTCGATGTTTCCATTTGTCATCATTATGAATAGCGGTTGACTGGTGTGAAATTAAACACTTGGCTGCAGGAACGGCGAAAGCGGCCAGGTCCATCGGTCCAGGCCTTGGTCATGAGGAGGAGCTATCGATGCCGCGGATTCCGCCCGAGGGCATGAGCCAGGTGATCCCTTATCTCTATTGCACCGATGTGCCGAAGACGGCCGAATGGCTCGGCCGCGCCTTTGGCTTCGAAACAATCATGATCGAGCCGACCGGCAACGGCCGCCATCATGGCGAGATGCGCTTCGGGGCCGGCATGGCGCGCGACCTCGATGGCCATGACTGGTTCTTCACCCGGCCGCCCGGCTGACAACGAAAACTGCCCGGAGTCACGCGGCGCAGGCGGGGTTTTCCGCCGCCTCGCGGATGACGCGTGCGGCCGGAAAAGTGAGGGTGATGGTGGTGCCGAAGCCTGGTGCCGAGTGGATATCGAGTTCGGCGCCATGGAGCTTCGCTAGCGAGTCGACGATCGGCAAGCCGAGTCCGGTGCCGTGATGGCGCCGGCTGAATGCGCTGTCGACCATGCCGAACCGCGTCATCGCGACGTCGATCTCGCTCATCGACATGCCGATGCCGGTATCGGAGACGGTGAAGCGATACCGCCCGTCGGGAAGGAGGATGCCGGTGAGCGCGACCTGCCCGGCCGGCGTGAACTTCACCGCGTTCGTCAACAGGTTGACCAGCATCTGTTGGACCGCGCGCGGATCGACATGAAGCTGTACCCGCTCCGCGACGACGGCGACCGAAAATTCAAGGCCGGCGCTGAGGGCGCGCGGGCGGACCAGGATCGCCGCCGTCTCCACCGGCGCTGCCGGCGAGACCAGCGCCTCCTCGAGCACGTGCTTGCCGGCCTCGATCTTCGAGAAATCGAGAATGTTGTTGATGATGCCGAGAAGATGCTCGGCGCTGACATGGATGTCGTGGCCGTATTCGCGGTATTTTCGCGCGGTGCTGGCGCCGAGCCAGTCATGTTGAAGGATGTCGGCGAAGCCGATGATCGCGTTGAGAGGCGTGCGCAGCTCGTGGCTCATATTGGCGATGAATTCGCCTTTGGCGCGGTTCGCCGCCTTCGCTTCGATCAAGAGCGCCATGGACCGCGCCATCTCACGGCGCAGCAGCTCCTCGTTGGTGAAGCTCAGCCGCGCATAATGCTCGCGCCAGTAGCGGCCGAGAACGCTGATGGTGACCGCGACCGCGAGGAAGGCTTCGGTGGCGATGGTCGAGCCGGTCGGCATGACATTGATGTAGAGGACGACCGGCTGCGCCAATGCCGCCAGCAGCAGGGCGCCCGCGGCGAGGAAATCATGCCGCAGCCGGGTCAGGATCGAGGAATAGATAATGACGATGCCGAGGCCGTAGCTATAGACGTAATTGCCCGGCGGCCCGACCATGGCGATGAAGGGGATGGCGCCGCCGCCCGCGATCAGCATGACCGACAGCAGAATCCATTGTTCATAACGCCGGAACAGCGGGCGATAGGTCGCCCAGATCACCAGCATGAGAAGGGGGCAGACGATGCCGAACCGGATCGCCCAGAATTGGGGCAGGGCGCTTCCGGCGAGGAAGGTATCGACATAGCCGAAGCCGGCGTAAAAGCAGAGACCGAGCAGGATTGAGATCCGCGTGAAGGTCTGCCAGCGGTCGAAATCCGCCTGCTGAAAGGCCTGTTCGGCGCTGGCGTCGTCGAAGGCGAGCCCGTGACCGAAACGGCGTAGCGGCGCGATGAGGTTGGTTGCGGTCATGGCTACCTTAAAACCCGGCGGTCGCGGCCGCTTTTTGAGGGCGCGACGCCGCGAGATACCGATCCTCGGCCGCTGGGGTCAAGAAATCGTAAATGCCAGTTAGCGCCCGGTTGGCGCACGGTACGGGTTCGCGGGCGATTGACGGCGTGAGGCGACGTTTCTATCTTCGCCGCCATGGCCAAGGCTTTGCCGCACCAGGTATCGCGAATTATGGGCCCGGTCCTCGCGTGAGGATCGGGACGCCGCACCTGCCGACCACGCCTATCCGTCTCATTGCCGCCCCCTGAGCCATGGCCAAGGATTATCGTCAAACCGTGTTTCTGCCGGCGAGCGCCTTTCCGATGAAGGCGGCGCTCGCGAAGCTCGAGCCGCAGCTTCTGGAGCGCTGGCGGCGGATGAATCTCTGGGCGGTGCAGCGCGCCCGGGCCGCGGCGGCGGAGCGGCCCAAATTCGTCCTCCATGACGGCCCGCCCTACGCCAACGGCAACATCCATCTCGGCACCGCGCTCAACAAGATCCTGAAGGACATCGTCAACCGTTCGGCGGGCATGCTCGGCAGGGACGCCGTCTATGTGCCCGGCTGGGACTGTCACGGCCTGCCGATCGAATGGAAGATCGAAGAGGAATACCGCGCGAGGAAAGAGAGCAAGGCCGATGTGCCGGTGCTCGAATTTCGCGACCAGTGCCGTCAATTCGCCGGCCGTTGGGTCGAGGTCCAGAGCGCGGAGTTTCAGCGCCTCGGCGTCATCGGCGACTGGGACCATCCCTATACCACCATGGCCCGTCATGCCGAGGCGCAAATCCTGCGCGAGATCGGCAAGTTCGTCATGAATGGCGGGCTTTATCGCGGTGTGAAGCCGGTGCTGTGGTCGGTCATCGAGGAGACCGCGCTAGCCGAGGCGGAGGTCGAATATCATGACCATGTCTCGACCACCATCTGGGTTAAGTTCCCGATCGCGCACCCCTCTCAGCCAGAGCTCGCCAATACCGCGGTGGTGATCTGGACGACGACGCCATGGACGCTGCCCGGCAACCGCGCCATCGCCTATGGTGACGAGGTTTCATATGTCCAGGTGCGGATCACCCGGGCCCCCGACGGCGCCGGTATCAAAGTTGGCGAGCGCATCCTGGTGGCGCTGAGCCGCTGGCTCGTGATGGAGCAGGAGATGAAATTGGGCGGCGCGGTCGAGGCGGCTTATACCGGCCGCGGCCTCGCCGGCACGATCTGCCGCCATCCGCTCCACGGGCGGGGCTATGATTTCGACGTGCCGCTCTTCGCCGGCGATTTCGTCACCGAGGAGGACGGCACCGGCTTCGTCCATATCGCGCCGGGGCATGGCGCCGACGATTTCATCCTCGGCCGCAAGCACGACCTGCCGGTGCCCGATACCGTGTCGGCGGACGGCCGCTTCCTCGACGGCGTGCCGCTCTTCGCGGGCAGGCGCATCCTGCGCCCCAACGGCAAGGACGGCGACGCCAATGCCGCGGTGATCGACGCCTTGAAGGAGGCGGGCGCGCTCCTGGAGCAGGGCAAGCTCACCCATTCCTATCCTCATTCCTGGCGCTCGAAGGCGCCGCTCATCTTCCGCACCACGCCGCAATGGTTCATCTCGATGGAGGTTAACCATCTTCGGAATGTCGCGCTGGAAGCCATTGACAATACGCCTTTCTATCCTGCTCAGGGCCGCAACCGCATCCGTGCCATGATCGAGACCCGGCCCGACTGGTGCATCTCGCGCCAGCGCGCCTGGGGCGTTCCGATCGCGGTGTTCGTCGATCGGGTGACGGGCGAGCTGTTACGCGATCAGGACGTGATCGACCGCATCGCCGATGCCTTCGAGGCCCGCGGCGCCGATGCCTGGTATGACACCGCCCCTTCCGAATTCCTCGGCCCCGACCGCGACCCGGCGCGCTTCGAGCAAGTGATGGACATCGTCGATGTCTGGTTCGAAAGCGGCTCGACGCACAGCTTCGTTCTGGAGGAGCGCAAGGAACTCGGCTGGCCCGCCGATCTCTATCTCGAAGGCTCGGACCAGCATCGCGGCTGGTTCCATTCATCCCTCCTCGAAAGCTGTGGCACCCGCGGCCGGGCGCCGTTCAAGGCGGTGCTGACCCACGGCTTCGTCTTGGACGAGCAGGGCCGCAAGATGTCGAAATCCTTGGGCAATATCGTGGCGCCCCAGGACGTGGTGGCGCGGGACGGTGCCGACATCCTCCGGCTCTGGGTGGTGGCGTCGGATTTCACCGCCGATCTCGGCCTCGGCCCCGAAATCCTGAAGCGCAACATTGATGTCTATCGCCGGTTCCGCAACACGCTGCGCTATCTCCTGGGCGCGCTTCAGGGCTTTACGGCGGCGGAGCGCGTCGAACGCGACACCATGCCGGAGTTAGAGCGCTGGGTGCTGCATCGCCTCGCCGAGGTCGATTTGAACGTGCGCAGCGCCGCCGAAGGCTACAATTTTCATATGATGTTCACGGAGCTGCATAATTTCTGCGCCGTCGATCTGTCCGCCTTCTATTTCGATGTCCGCAAGGACTGGCTCTATTGCGACGCGCCGACGGCGCCGCGGCGGCGCGCGGTGCGGACGGTGCTCGACCGCGTCTTCGATCATCTCGTCCGTTGGCTCGCGCCGATCCTGTGCTTCACCGCCGAGGAAGCCTGGCTGGCCCGGCATGGCGACACGCCGGAACGCAGCATCCATCTCGAATTGTTTCCGCAGGTGCCGTCCGACTGGCTCGATCGGGATCTGGCGGAGCGCTGGGACGCGCTGCGCAATATCCGCCGCGTCGTCACCGGTGCGCTTGAAGTCGAGCGCGCCGCAAAGCGTATCGGATCGAGCCTGCAGGCGGCGGTCGATATC